>JBKDRW010000429.1:0-2977 GCA_046341255.1 Planctomycetota bacterium | reverse complement strand
TGACAGCATTTATGTCGGCGATGCCGGCATGGCAATCATTTGACCCTCTGCCGGTGCTGCAGTCCTTCGAACGCAATAAGGAAGAGGACGACGATTCACTTCTGTCGATTGCGACTCAAAAGGCAGCGAAAGCCATCAAGAGGGTGGCTGGAGATCGCACAGGACGTTGAGCTGCGGACTGCTTCAATCTGCGACAGGTGCCATTCTGCGGAGATTCAGGTCATTCACGTGACCAGCCAATGCCCCGACCGCATCCTTGTGCACAAAGCTGAAGGTCCGTATAGCCGACTTGATTGAAACCATTGCGTCAATTGACTTCGACGACGCGGCTGATCTCTTCAGAGCATTCTGAAATCATTCGCAGTGCTGACCTTTTCTCAGAAAAGATATCGGCGGTCAGAAGCATGTCGATTGCCGAACGCCACTATGACGTTGTTGTCCGTATCGGTGTAAATCCGCACGGCAGAGAGCCTGCGTGCGGGCCGCGTTCCAGCAGGCTGCAGCTCGTTTCAGCTTCGGAAACGTCGCGAGCGAACCTTCACGTGTCGCGGTGCTGCATCCCTCGCCAACTGCTCGAGCACCGACTCGAAGTCGAGTGACGCGTGCTCCCTGGCCACGGCATCCCAGCCAATCTCCGGGATGTCCATCCGTAGTCCAGCCTGACTCGTCATGGACACCCGGGAAGACAGATCCTTCACCATGTCACGACCAACGCGTGTTTGCGAGCGGATCCCGGACGCATCCGCTCCGTAACTGCCGGCAACTCCGCTGCCGCTCGATTCACTCCCCGCCGGAGGGTCAGCCAGCCCCTGCGGATTGGTATTAGTCGAGGACAGTTTGTAGGACGTCGGCAACAGCGTTCCTGCAGTGACTCCGCGGGCGTTACCATACTCGTAAATCGTGTCCGTACCGGAATCCACGATCCACAGGCTGCCGGACGTTTGTGAAGGATCAAGCGTGATGCCCGTCGGTGCCTTATTCACGGAATTCAGGTTCCAGGAAATCATCGCACTCGTGCCTGTGGTACTCGTGACGATGCTTCCATCGGCATTCAGCACGTAGCGGAACACCCTATCCGTGGACGCATCATTGATGACCCATAAGTAATTTCTTGTGCCATCAGAACCGTACACGACGTCTTTGGCAGCCGTATTGCCACTGCCAAGCGCCCAGCTTCCGGTGGCATTCACTGTCCCTGCAGTTCGACTGGCTGCATTCGCGTAGTAAAACAGCTTGTCTGATTTCGAGTCGACAATCCAGATGTGATTGCCGTCCGTAGCAATTCCCTCCACAGTGGCCGATGTGGCGAGTGTTCCGGCAAGCCACGAGCCCAGCAGTGCACCGCTCGTGTTGTAGAGATACACATAACGATTTCTATCGACGACCCAGACCTTATCTCCCGCACTGGTCATCGCAGCGCCGCGAGACGCTGTGTTCGACAACACGTAGTTTTCCACGGCCGCGCCTGTCGCTGTATACTCAAAAGTGCGGTCGTTCGTTCCGTCATCGACCACATAAAACTTTGTGGGTGGCGGGGAGTCATTGTCCTGATTGATCAGCGACACATCAGCAACCGATCGATTGTGATATAATGCATCGCCCGATATTGCCGTCGTCACAATCGTGTAGGAAATATTGCCGTCATAGATATCGTCGTTGACACCGGTGACCATAATCGTCTGCGGAACAGACCAGTCGGCTGCTGTGAACGTGACAGACGCAGCACTGACGGACCCTTCGGTCGTATCGCTGCTGCTCAGTCCGATCGTCACCGTCGCCGTTGGTTCAGAATCCAATTTGATGGTGAACGAAACTGACGTCAGATTCTCGCTCGTTTGATTTCCCGGAGAAGGAGCGCTGACCGTGACGCCTGCCGCGTCGTTGTCCTGATTTGACAGGCTGACATCCGACGGGTTTCGACCGTTGTATCTGCCATCACTGGATATTGCTTCTCCGAGCAACACGGAATAGGTCATGTTTCCGTCATCCACAAAATCGTCCACACCCGTGACGGTGACCGTCTGCGGCGTGGACCAGTTGCTCGTGCTGAACGTCAGGAAAGTCTGGTTGACAACACCCTCAGATTCATCACCGGAACTCACGGGAATCGTCACATCCGCCGTCGGTGCGGAATCGAGGACCACCGTGAAAGAAACGGCGCTACCAGCTTCCGTCGTGATGGCCGACGGGGTTGGCGCCGATACGGAAATTCCCGGCACCGCAGTGTCGGTCAGATATTCGACCACCCGCTTCATCACGGATGCCTGATTGTTGGGATTCGAGGCGGATACGCTGATCGATTCGAAAGGCAGTGTCGTGAAGACGATGCCGAAGCCGCCTGAAGCATAGTCTCCACGGTAGTTGACCGCGGAGTATGGATAGGCCGCAGTCGCGACGCCATGCAGGTACGTACCTTCAGCTCCCGCCGCTGGAGACAGGGCGTCGACGTACAGGGAAGTGAAATCGGATGGAGCCGATACCGCCACGCTTTGTCCGGTCGATACAGCATTGCCGGCTACACCGGTCTCTGTGTGAGCGGCGGTGATGACGTCGTTTGTTGATGCCGCAACTTTCAGGTAGTTGGTGCGGAAAGTCGTGGTCACTCCATTATACAGGACATCCTGTCCCGAAAGAAAAATGCGGCCACCGCCGTCAAGATAACCCTGAATCGCAATCTGCTCATCCGCCGCGAGTCCAGCTCCGGCACTGCTGTAATCGTACCCTGTGTTCCAGACGACGAGGCTGTAGGCAGCAAGTTGCGACGCGATCGGTGTCCAACCGATGGAAGCGACATTCCACGTATCAAAGGCGTAATTATTCGCCTGCAGTGCACTGTTGAAGAACCGCTCGTACGTGGCCCCCTGGTCGTCATCAACAAACAGGATCGGTGCTGGTGAGCCTGTCGTAAAAGTCTGTACGGAGGAGGTCGTCGCGTTGCCCGCAGCATCGACTGACCGAACCTGATAGTAGTACATCG
>JBKDRW010000428.1:0-13262 GCA_046341255.1 Planctomycetota bacterium | reverse complement strand
GAGTAGCACAGCCGATGTGAACGGATGATGCTCAGGACCTGCTCAAGTCGATCATCCCACTCGCGATCAGTCATCAGAATCGTTTTTTGAGTTTCCGGTCAGGTTCGTCACGGCTAACATTGTGATTTGGTGCGGATCACTCCTCGAGAGACGTTCACGAAGAGGAACAACGTGTTGCGGTTGAGCCAACGAAAAAACCTTCCACTGCCTGTACTGATGCTATGGCTCGCGTTGATGATCATCCGCGAGGCGGCTGCAGATGAGCCGGTGCCGCTCAGCGACCGGATTGATCAGGTCGTCGCCGCAGGTTACCACGGCCCGGAGATTCCGCCGGTTGGTGACCTCGAGTTCCTGAGACGAGTTTACCTCGACCTGATTGGTCGAGGTCCGATGGTCGAGGAGGTTCGGGCCTTTCTCGGGCAACTCGAACAGCGTCGCGAAGATTCTCAGGCCGTTCGGCGGGACGTGATTGACGATCTGCTGGAGCGTGATGAGTTCTCGAGGCAGTATGCGAGAGTCTTCGATGTCATGCTGACGGAACGCCGGGAAAAGATTTCAACGCTGGAATTTCGAGAGTTTCTTCGACAGTGGCTGGCGGAGAAGAAACCGCTCAATGAATTGTGTCTTGAAATTCTGGCGGCTGACGGAACCGGAGAGAAATGGAAACCAGCCGCAAGTTTCTTCGTGAACCGTGATGCCGAACCAAATCTGATGACACGGGATGTCGGACGGATCTTCTTTGGTCGCGACGTTCAGTGCGCTCAGTGTCATGATCATCCGCTGGTTACGGATTACGAACAGTCAGAGTTTTTCGGGATCCTGTCGTTTGTGCATCGTACCTATCTGTTCAACGACGAGAAGCGAGGGAACAGGCCGCTTCTTGGTGAGAAAGCTGATGGCCAGCTTGAGTTTGCCTCGGTCTTTCATCCGGAACGAGGGAAATCAACCGCGCAGCCGATGTTGCCTATGGTCATGGCCATGGACACAGAACCTGTGTTCGTCAGCGAGGCGGAGGCGTATCTGGTCGCGCCGGAAAAGGATCGTCGCGGTATTCCCTATTACAGTCGCCGACAGCAACTGGCTGTCCTCGCGACTCATCCCGAAAACCAGTCGTTCAATCGCAATCTTGCCAATCGACTTTGGGCGAACCTGATGGGCACTGGAATCGTGCATCCGGTCGATATGCACCACGCCGGGAATCCGCCGGTCTCTGCGGCGTTGTTAAGGCTGCTGGCAGATGAACTGGTTGCCTGCCGCTACGATCTGCGCGAAATGCTGCGACAGATGACGCGCTCGCAGACATACCAGCGTTCGTTGATCGATCCGAAGATCGAAGCCTGGGAAGGACCGCCACGGGGGATTCCAGGACTGGACATGGAGCTGCAAAGCATTGAGGATCAGCTTGCTGAACTTAAGCCTCGATATAATCTGCTGAACGGGGAAATCAAAGAAGCAACGGCTGCTCTGGATCGATACCAGTCTGATGTGAATCGAGTTCAGCAGCAGATTGACGAGGAAAAGACGGTTCTTCAGAAAGATACAACGGATCGCGACTCGGCGGCGGCCAGGCTGACTGAGATGCAGGATCGGCTGAAGAAGGCCAGGGAACTTGCGACATCACTGACGGCAGCCCTTGGGGAGTCAGACAAGGCGGTCTCGCTCCAGCCCGATGATCGTGAACTGGTTGCTGCCAGAGATCTTCTGAAGGCACGATTGGGCACTGCGAACGAAGCGGCAAAAAAGAATGAAGAAGAACACAACGCGCAGCAGGAAGCACTCACGGATGCCGAGAACCGCGTCGGTGATCAGAAAGGTCGAGTCATGGCTCTGTCGAATCGCCGACTGGCGTTGGGAGAGTTCGTGGTCGAGGCAAGGGGCATTCTGCGCCGGGTTCGCAATCGGCAGCAGGCCCTGTTGGATAAACAGTCAGATTATGAGCAGGCTCGTGACAGAATCCACGTGCTGAAGAACTGGCTCGGTCTTCGTGACCAGATTCGCCAGTCCGCAGCAGCAGGGCAGAATGAGCAGGCCGCCGAGCAGAGAAAGCAACTCGAACTGTTCCAGACAGAGCTGCTGGAACTGTGGCGCCGCAGCTATGCCCTGAGAAGTGTCCGTGGCCTGTCTCCGGAGCAACTGGCCGGAGCCACATATACCGCGATCGAGATGTACCGTCCGGTTCGAGAGAAAGCGATGTTCGATTGGACTGCAACGCATCAGGAAAACCCGGTGGAACGAGATGACGTCAGGAAACGGCAACAGTTTGTGAGTGCCGCGCTGGCCGCGAACAGGTGGGATACCGTTGAAGATCTGATTGTCGAGCGATTCTCGGCCCCCGCCGGTACTCCTCAGGATGGATTTTTTGCGACAATCGATCAGGCACTGGCGATCCAGAACGATCCCGCTTTTCAGAACTGGCTGAAACCGTCATCGGGCAATCTGACCGAGCGGTTGATCGCACTGGAGGATGCGGGGCAACTGGCTGATGAACTTTATCTCAGCACTCTCTGTCGTCTTCCGGATGACGAAGAGCGAAACATGATTCGCGAGTTGCTGAAACCTGACACGGTCCAACGAGCCACTCTTGTTCAGGAATTGATCTGGGGAGTGCTGGCCTCTGCCGAGTTTCGGTTTTTTCCGTAGCTGAGAAGCCATGTCAATAAACGGTTCTTTGGCATCCTTTGTCCCTCTTCGAGGAGGCTCCATGAAGACACTGTTCTCGCTGGCCGTGCTGACGCTTGTGATGGGCTCCAGCCCTGTGGTTCATGCGGAGGCTCTCAAGGCTGGCGCGTCGATCAGTAACATCACACCGGACATTGGTGTACCGGTGATTGGAGGTTTTGTACCGTTTCCTTCGACGCAGATTCATGATGAGCTGAACGTACGATGCCTTGTACTGGATGACGGTTCGAAAAAAATTGCTCTTGTCGTCTGCGACCTGTTGGGCATTCATCGGATTGTCAGTGAGGAAGCGCGACGCCTGATTCACGAACTTCATGGAATCCCAGTGGCTCATGTGATGATCAGTGGAACGCATACACATTCTGCACCCAGTGCGTTGGGAGATGATCGACTGGAACCAGATCAGAAGCCGAACGAGTATCAGGCGTTCGTGATTCGTCGCATCGTCGACGGAGTGACACGGGCGATCAATAATCTTCGTCCGGCGAAACTGGCTTTTGGGGCTGTGGATGTACCGGAGCATCTCTTTAATCGTCGTTGGCATATGAGGCCGGGAACTGTTCCCCCGAATCCGTTTGGCCAGACCGACATCGTTAAAATGAATCCTCAGGCCGGCAGTCCGAATCTCATGGAGCCGGCTGGTCCGATTGATCCAGCGATCTCGATCATTGCTGTGAAGGATCTGCAGGATCGCCCGATCTCGATCTTCTCGGCGTACTCGCTGCATTATGTCGGTGGCGTGGGGTCTGGGCATATTTCATCAGACTATTTCGGATATTTCTGTGAGCACATGCGGAAGTTGATTGAAGCTGAAGTCTCAGTGCCCCAATCCGAAGATATTCCTCCGTTTGTTGCAATCATGGCGAATGGCACGAGTGGCGACATTAACAACATAAACTTTCAGAACCCGCGGCCAGCACGAAAGCCTTATGAGCAGATCCGTTATGTGGCTGAAGACTGTGCGGTCAAGGTTTTGGCTGCAACAAAGACGCTTGAGTACAAAGACACGATCACACTTGATGCACGTTACAGTGAGCCTGTCATCACGTGGCGCAAGCCAACACAGGAACAGGCCAAATGGGCACAGGACACGATTGCTGCGGGGGCGAAGAGCAACTCAGACCTGTCGTTCATCTATGCCCAGCGCGCGACAAAACTGGCCGGATATCCTGAGAACACAACGATTCCCGTTCAGATCCTGCGAATCGGGGATCTCTGTATCGGAACAATGCCATGTGAGGTGTTTTGCGAGATCGGGCTTGAGTTCCGTGAGAAGTGTCCAGCGAAGCATGCATTCATGGTTGAGTTGGCACATGGCTATTTTGGTTATCTGCCCACGCCTCGTCAGATGCAACTGGGGGGATACGAAACGTGGATTGGAACAAATCGCCTCGAGCCGACGGCTTCGGAGAAACTTCTCGCGGAACTTCTGAAACTGGCGGAATCTTCAGTCGAAAAACCGTAGCCGAAGAGAGGGGAAGGAGAGAAAAAAGGGGGGGGCTGGTGTCTTGTCGGAGAATCATTGTTCCGGCCTGCATGGTATTCATGCCATGTTACTTGATCCACACCGGCCGCGGCGGTCATCTTCAGCTCGAAGAAGGCGGCACAGAGACAGTCGAGATTGACATGATGTGGCGATTCGGTGAATCGTAGATTGCTGTCCTTTCGAGCAGTTTTATGCACGCCGTGCAGACCCCTGAGCTTGTGCTGGGTTCGGCTCAGTGTCCGGGGCAAGTTTGGCCTGCCTGCCGTTTCTCGTGGCTGAGTCCCTTTCCCTGATCGATGCCACTGAGGTCGCAGGTACGATGGGCTCTGGAAGTCGCGGCACATGGGCGAATATTTGGCGAATATGGTGAAATCCTGATCGGCGCAGAATGTCGTCTTCTCCCGATGACGTCGGAGCCATCGAGCCGCAGAATTGATGACCTCTTTTGACACAATTGACCCTGTCTGGCACACTCCGTCCCGGACGACTTTTGCACTCTCTGCCGGACTGGTCCATCAACATGCTTGCTCTGCCAACTCGCTGCAGTTCCAATCAACACTCGGCCGGCCGTCGGCAGTTCCTTGGGGATCTTTGGACCGGAATGGGCGTGACCGCAGGCGCCGGACTCTTCGCACATCAGCTTGGTGCCAGTGAAGTGGCTCGACAGGGAAAGTCCGTCGTCGTGATTTTTCTTGACGGCGGAATCAGTCAGTTTGAATCCTGGGATCCGAAATCAGACACAGAAACCGGAGGGCCCTTTAAGGCCATTCCGACTTCAGTTCCCGGCATTCACATTTCTGAACTTCTGCCATACACAGCGCAGCAAATGCATCAGATGGCCCTCGTTCGAAGTATGAACACGGGACTGGATGATCACGGTCTCGCGAAGAATCTCGTCCGGTCGGGGCGAACCACACGTTCTGCGACAGAATATCCGGAGCTGGGCGCTGTCGTGGCGAAGGGACTGGAACGTCCGGATTTTTCATTACCCGGATATATTCGGACCATGGTATCAGGAGTCGGCGGCCGGGGACGTGATTCCTCCTACCTTGGCCCGGCCTATGCCAGCGTATCGATCGGTGCGGAAGCGGGCGGGATCGCCAACAGCAGACTTCCGGAAGGACTGACGGTGGAGAGTGATCAGCGTCGACAGGAGTGGCGGCGTTTTTTGAACGATCGGTATCGACTCCGCGTCCAGACACCCGATCTGGACAGCTATTCGCAAAGCTTCACTCAGGCTTCGAAGATCATGGAGCGAAGCGAACTGTTCGATATCACTCGTGAACCGGAAAGCGTTCAGTTGAGTTACGGGAAGTCAGAATTTGGTAAAAAGCTGCTGCTGGCTCGTCGACTTGTGGAACAGGAAGTTCCGTTTGTGGAGGTGTCGCATGACGGCTGGGATTTTCATCACAACAACTTTGAGTTCCATTTGCACTATGTGGCCGACTTTGATCGTCCGTTTGCTCATTTTCTGGCCGACCTGTCAGAGCGAGGACTGCTGGAGCGTACTCTGGTGATCGTCATGACCGAGTTCGGCCGTACGCCGAAGATCAATGCTGGTTACGGTCGCGATCATTATCCCAATGCCTGGTCGATTGCGATGGCGGGATGTGGCATTCAGCATGGCGCGGTGATTGGAAAAACGGATGCGAAAGGAATTGAGGTGACCGATCGCCAGGTGGATCATCGCCATCTTTTTCATACGTACCTGCGAGCCGTAGGAATTGACTCTTCCGGCCACTTTCAGATTGCCGGCCGGTCATTTCCGATTGCTGATCCTGCCTTCGGTCCGATCGAGGAGTTGTTGGCATGAATCATGACGGAACTTCGTCCGAGCCTGCGTCAAAGCGTTTTCGACCTGAAAACGCCAGGCTCACTGACGATTGGGCGCATTCTGCCCGACTGCTTTGCTGTCGTGTTGACCCATCGGGACGTTTTGTGTTTGCCGGCGGCACGGACAACACGATTCAGCGATGGGAGATTGGCAGTGGCAAACAAACGGCAATGACGGGGCATGAGAACTGGGTGCGAACTCTGTGTGTGTCTCCGGATGGACGAACGCTGCATTCCGGAGCGTATCACGGACGATGGCTGACATGGGACGTTGCTGCGGAAGTGCCCACACCCGTGCGTTCGATTCAGGCGCATCAGGGGTGGCTCCGCGGAATTGCTGTCAGTCATGATGGTCAGCGGATTGCCACCTGCGGTAATGATAAATTCGTCCGCATCTGGTCTGCGGCGGATGGCCAGCTGATTCGTGAACTGCCCGGCCATCCCAGTGTTGTCTATTGTCTGCAGTTTGTTCCGGGATCCTATGATGTGGTCAGCGGCGATATCGTGGGGAACATCATTCACTGGCGAGCAGATGATGGCTCGCAGGTGCGTCAGTTTGACCTGCACGAGATCGTTTCCCATGTTGGCGATCTGGCCCCGTTCGGAGGTGTCATCAATCTGTCGTTCGGGCCCGACGGACAGCGGTTGACTGCAAGTGGACTTCACAAAGTGTCCAATGCTCCGGCCGGGGATCGAAGAGCCGTGGCCGTTTCGTTCAATTGGGCGACTGCGGAAAAACTTCCCCGACAGGAGTGTCTGAAAAAGGAAGTGAACGCAACCATGTGGCGCTCGCTCTATCATCCGGGCGGAACCATGATCGGCATCGTGGAGAAGTGCATCGGCTTCTGGAATTCGGGGGCAGAGGATGTGTTTCACTTCGTCGAAACCCCGAGCGATATTTTTGACTGCGATCTGCACCCCGATGGAGTCAGCCTCTTCATGGCTCACTTCGATGGACATGTACGCTGTCTCTCCTGTGCCGCAGAGTGATCAGAAGATCGTCAAGCCTCCCTGTGCAGATCCGTATCACGCGACGAATCCTGAACCAGCGAGTGAACGACATTGATCTGGTCTTCGGCTGCGCAGTCGCGGCAGAAACCTGCTCTCATTTCGTCATCAACCGTTGGAACTGACGATACTCTTCATTGCGGTCAAATTCACGCTGATCGTGAACCAATGCGCCGAACGTGACCTTCAGTGTTTCACCCGGAGCGAGTGTGATGGCACTGCGAGCACCCTGCTTCATCGCTTCGCGACCGAAGGGATTGGCGACAAAGACCCCGTAATCGCGGTTGTGCCACCAGCATTCGCGAAAGTTCCGATCACTGGCCATGAGCATCATGCCGCCTGACTGCGGGTCATTCCCGAAGTAGTCGCACCATTTTGCTGGCTGTCCCCACGTCTCTTTGGCGGATGTTCGGCCGCTGGAACTGACGATTCGTCCTCCGTTTTTCTCCGTCAATGAAGTCGCCACTCGGGCTCCAAACCCCATCTCTTCCTGGTCGCCGAAGACAATCGCCTGCTGATCCGCGCGGAACTCGGCACTCCACACCAGCATCCATCCATTCGGTCGAGCGGACAGGGTGAAATGGTTTGTCAGCAGACAGAACGGCTCATCCTGACTGCTTTTCAGGCGGCACTCGGTTGCGAATCGCAGCAGTCCGTCGGCATTGCTCGGAGCAACCACGAATCGAACGTGCTCCATCGTCGCCTTGTTGCGCCAGAAGTCCTGCCCGCTGATATCGCCGAAGCCAAGCCAGATTCCGGGATGCATGGTGTCGTGATCCATCGCATCGACATCCTTGAGTGGTGGATGATTGCGGGTGATCTGACGCTCATCGGTCAGTCGAGCATTGGCAAAATACGGTCTGAGGATCTTCTCGTCGCGAAAAACAAAATCCACGATGGGCTTTTCGCTCAATGAGATTCGCAAACGATCCTTCTGCTCTTCGACTCGAAAGTTGCCGGCTGGTAAGGCACTGCCTGAAGAAGCCGATGTTGTATTCCTGTCAGTGACGGCTGGCGGAGTCTGCATCGACAGGAGAAAGGTGGCGAGGTCCGCGATCTGTTGTGATGTCAGGTTTTCGGCCATCTCCGGCATCGCAGACACATGGCTTGTCCGACGTTCGTCGATGGAAGCTTTGGGAATATCAACGCGTTCGCCATTGGACTGGCCGAGTGATAATGTGAAACCACTTTCCTCCAGCAGAACGCCCGAGAAAACCTGACCTTCATTCGTGACGACAGTCAGTTGACTGAATCCTTCGGTGATGACGGCGCTCGGCTCCACAATTGACTGCACAATATGTCGCATGCTGGCTCGCCGCCCGATGCCGCTCAGATTCGGGCCGAAGCTGTTCTTCGTCTGATCGACGCTGTGGCATTTGCCGCAACCAGCACCCTGAGAACGCCGGAACAGCAATTCTCCCCGATCTCGATCAGCACGTTCCACCAGAGCCAGTGATGCGTCAAGTGTCGCCTTCATCGATGGCCTGGCAGGCGGAAGTGGCGCGATCGCGATGATGTAGCTTCCCTTACCCCCGCTTTGACCGTCGTCGGTGTTACCGCCGAGTTCGATCTGACCGGCGCCGAAAGACTGCTCGTAAAACCGGAACCTCGCACCTTCGTCGATGGCCGCGGTCAGTGACGTCTGGCGAAAAGATTTCCGCACCCAGCTGGGTATGACTTTTTGCCGGGCATCGATTCCGATCCAGACACGAACGGGCACAATCGCATCCATGCTGAGCCACTGCTCGCCGGCAGAGTCATCGTCGTTGTTCGCCGTTTGAATCAGATCGGCCCCCTGCAGTTCAGGAGGCACCTCGCTCAGCCGATAGCTGCGATCCACGTAAGAGGCGGCCCCCTCCGCGAAGCTGCTGGCCAGAATCGGGTAGGCCGCTCCGTTTTTCACTTTCAAATTCCGCACGGCAGCGACTGTGTTTCGCAACCTCGTTGTGTGCTCTGCAGCGGAAACAACCTGCAGGGACGGGCCACGAATTTCAGGCTTTGAGCCGCCCGCAGCCTTCGTGAGCCACAAGTCAGCCATGTTTCGAACGTCGATGTCCGTTTCGTTCTCGTTCAGTGTGCGAACCTCTGATTCCGTCAGGGCAGCGGATTCCGCCAGCGCCAGGAAGGCCGCACGGCGAACTGCGGAACGCGAGTCGCTCCGCCAGTGCCGCAATTCAGGCGTCGTGCTCAGTGCGCGCAGTGCCTGCCAACCGGCATAGAAGACGGAAGGATCGGTCTCGCGTTGCAACTGCTCCAGCAATTCGGGGACGACTGCCGACTGGCGAGTCTCATGCACGGCCTGAATCGCAGCGAAACGCAATCTCGGCTCCGGATGCCCCAGCAAAGCTCGCATCATCTTCGCAAGCGGCTCGATCCGACCGTCTTGTTTCGCGCGATGGGCCAGTATTCTGGCAGCCTGGATTCTCAGGTTCAGTGACGCGCTGGACTCTTCCTGCAGTGTGCTGAGCAGAAAGTCTGACAGCAATACGGCAACCGGCATCCGACCCAGAGACCACACAGTCCACGTTTCCTGATTTTCGGTCAGCCTGCCATTGACCAGTCGCGCGAGGAGATCGCCCTCAACCGCGTTGCCACGTCGTACCAGCTCGTCCTGCGCGTTGATGCGTCGGACCGGCAGCGGCGAATCAAATTCGACAAGTAACATATCGACGGAGACGTCTTCGAGAGGCGTTGTGTGCTGCGGAGCTGCGGCAGGCGGCGATTCCCTCCACGAGACTCGATAAATGCGGCCTTCGTTGGTGAGCTGCCCATCCTTCCACTCAGCGCCATACCCGCTGCTCCAGCCGAGGATCCACAATGCCCCGTCGGGTCCGAACTCAAGGTCCGTCGGACGAAACAGCGACGAGCCAGCTTCGATAAACGGAGTGAAGTCACCACCGTCGGGGCGTAACATGGCTCCATCCCACTGCGGTCTCCAGACATAGGTCGTCTTCAGCAGCCAGTCATTGACGAAAAATACGCCACGGTATTCGGGAGGAAACTGCGGTGACTGGCAGAAGATGGTGCCTGTACCCGAGCCTTCAAACAGAGGACCGCTCACCGGAGCTGTTGGCGCGTGCGGCTCCGTCGACCAGTGGCTGCTCCACGGATGATTCCAGCCAAAATGCGCGCCATAGAAAGGCATCAAGACGCGATCTCCGGTCGTCTGATCGTTGTCAGTGCCGATCCAGTTGAAACCGCTGTCAAATGTGATGTCCCACGGATTGCGAAATCCTCGAGCGACGATCTCAAGGTTGCTTCCGCCATCATCACATCGCAAGACTCCACCATCGAGGCCCCAGTCGTCAGCCGGATCGTGATAGGCGCGTCGGTAATCATTTTGACCTGACGTGACGGCAGCCGGGATATCCGGCACGTCCGCCGGTGCCTGAAGCCCCCACAGGTCCCGAAACGCTTTGGGTGCATAGCGTCCCGGTTGATTCAGTCCCTTCGAGTTTCCCTTGCTCATGTAGAGCTTGCCATCGGGAGCCCAGTTCAGGCCATGCAGTCCATGTTCGAGATTACCGAGATCGGTGTAAACTCTGACGTATTCATCAGCCTCATCGTCACCATTGAGATCGCGTACCATGGTCAGGTCAGGCGCATTGGCAATCCACAGGTCGCGTCCGTGCCACGCGAGTCCCTGAATGGCATTGAAGCCCTTCGCGAATTCCTGCGTGCGATCGGCTTGACCATCGCCATCCGTATCGAGAATGATGACAACGCTGTCTCCCGGAGGGTCCGGTTCTGGAGTTCGATCCTGCGGCCCCATGCCGACAAACAGGCGTCCTCGATCATCAAAGGCCATGGAACATGGCTGCCTGACCAAGGGTTCGCGGGCGAACAGGCTGACCTCGAATCCCGGTGGTGCTTTCGGCATTGCCTCCAGATCGACCGACTTGTCAGCGAATTGCGCCTTTGTCACGGCGACACCGGCGAGCAGGTTCACCAGAAACGCCAGTGCGAATTCCGCAACGCACAAGCACCGGAGCGTATTCATCACTCGACCTCTGTCTTCTGATTCTTTTTCCTGGCAGGTTTCACAGCCGGATCGTAATCCGGGTTTGGTTTCATCATCTCGGCGCCGACTTCTCTTCGCCAATCGTTCAGTTCGCGTTGCAGTTCATCTGCCGTGGCAGGTTTCACGCTGGCAAGATTCTGCGTTTCACTCAGGTCCTCTGCCAGGTTGTAGAGCTCAGTCCTCTCGGGATCAAACGTTTCGATCAGCTTCCATGAGCCTTTACGAATGACGCTGCCGGGCACACTGGAAGGATGCTCGTTGTAATGCGGATAGTGCCAGAACAGCGATCGTTCGGTGAGGGAGCCCTGGTCTGCCAGCAAAGGCTGAAGGTTGATACCATCCGGATGCTGTTGTGACCGCAAAGGCAGACCAGCGGCCGCGAGGCACGTCGGATAAATGTCGGTGCTGATGACGGGTTCGCTCACGACGAGACCACGTTTTGTTACGCCGGGCCACCTCACGATCAACGGAACGCGAAGTCCGCCCTCATAGTAAGCCCCTTTATTGGCACGGAGAGGAGCATTGCTGGTCGCATTGTAAAAGCCGCCATTATCGCTCGTGAACATGATCATGGTGTTGTCTTCAAGATTCAGTTCGTGCAGGGTGGCCATCACACGACCTACGCTGTCATCCACGCTTTCAATCATGGCTGCATACTCTGGTTTTCCCTGACGGTCTCTCTCCGGAACACACTCGTATCTGGCTGTGAGCTCCTTCTTTGCCTGCAGAGGTGTGTGAACACCATAGTGTGAAAAGTAGAGGAAGAACGGCTGCGGCGTTCTCGTTGTTCCTTGTTCCTGATTCGTCGCGGATTGAGTGCTTCGAATGAACTTGACCGCCTCATCTGTGAGACGATCGGTGAGGTACTCACCCTCTGTGCCGTCCGGCAGGACCGTCCAGACGGCTCTTTGTCCGGTGGAGGGGATTTTCCAGTCGCCGGCATAAGGAAAGAAATAACTACCGGGGGCACCGTGTGCATTGCCGCCGATATTGATGTCGAAACCATGGTGCTCCGGCAACGAAAACGGTTCGCTTCCCAGATGCCACTTGCCAATCAGGGCCGTCTGATAACCGCCATCACGCAGTGCTTCAGCCAGTGTCAACTCCTCGACCGGCAATGCGCGAATGAACCGGCCTTCGCGCAGTTTTGCCTTCGGATTCCAGCGACCGGCGGGCAGCCAGTCGGTGAGCAGAAGTCTTGCCGGATATTTTCCGGTCAGGATCGCAGCCCGCGTCGGAGAACAGACAGCGCAGGCGGCATACGCATCCGTGAATCGCGCGCCTTCGCCGGCCAGCCGATCAATATGAGGTGTCTGGTAATAAGTGCTTCCCTGACAGCCGAGATCGCGCCAGCCAAGGTCATCAATCAGAAACAGAATGATGTTCGGTTGCACCCGCGTGATTTCTGCCGCATACACCGGCAGGCAAAAGACAACGCACTGGAGTTGCAGGAAAAGAATCGGAATCACGACAAGTCGAAGGATCTGTTTCACTTTGTTCTTCCATCCGATTCTCAACGGACTCAGGGCTGCTGACCTGCAGGTGGCTGAGGTCGACCGGGGTCATATTGCGGTCGATCAGGTTTGTATCCGGGATTCAGTCTCGGCATTTGCGCTCCCACTTCAATCCGCCATGCATGAAGTCGATCTCGGAGCCTCGCTACCGTGTCTGGTTGATCTGCCGCAAGGTCCTTCGATTCACTGATGTCGGTCCTCAGATCATACAATTCTGTATGTAGATCATCGAGAAATTCAATCAGTTTGAGATGGCCCGATCGAATTGCGCTATAAGGCATGGTGCCTCCCCGCTGATAATGCTGATGATGAGGATAGTGCCAGAACAATTCTTCATGGCCTGTCCACGGCTTGTTGCTCAACAGCGGAACGAGGCTCAATCCGTCACAGCCGGGGCGGCCTGTTTTTGTCTCAGACTCCGGCACCGGGATATCGCAGGCTTCGAGGATGGTTCGAAACAGGTCCATCGAAATGACGGGATCATCTATGATTGAATCGGGCTTTGTGACTCCGGGCCAGCGAACGATCAGGGGGACTCGGACACCGCCTTCATACGCGGAGGCTTTGCCGTATTTCAGCGGTGCGTTGGAGGTGGTGTCTTTGGTAATTCGACCCCCATTGTCTGATGTGAACACGATCAGCGTTCGATCTGCAAGCCCCTCCTGTTCCAGTGTCTGCAGGACACGGCCTACAGCCCCGTCGAGACTCTCCACCATTGCAG
>JBKDRW010000427.1:0-8224 GCA_046341255.1 Planctomycetota bacterium | reverse complement strand
CAGAAGATCTGATCCTTCTTCGGTCTTTGCGCAAATCATGGCTATGCTTGACCTCGACTTCTCGCGCAATGATCCCGGAATCTCCAACTCGAACTCGAAAGGAGCATTTGCTGAGCCGACCCATCCGGACGCGGCAATCGTTTTCCCTTCAATCAGGCAGCGAACCTTTCCCTCGAAATCCGCGGCGACTGGCTTCTCAGCCTGTTGCACCGACGCTCTCTCAGATCTGCCACAACCTGGGGACCACAGAACCATCATCAGACAAAAAATCAAAACGGAGCGATCGTACATTGAACATTGCCCGTTCTGGAAACCAATTAAGTTTTTCAAAAGCACCGGTGATTTGGGGTAAACGCAGCCGGTGTTCGTCACCGACTGCGGATCCGTATTTCAAAGATAGTAACTACAAAAATGTTATAAGCTTTACCTGATAGCTACCATCGGCCATGTCAAGATAATAGCGATCTTCAAATCCCACCTGTCGCGCCGGCCATCCGCCCGCCGGGCATTGCACAGTACAACTCCAGGTCGGTGAGCCGCCCACGCCGTTAGTAGATGTTCCGGAAGCAGAGCCGAGCAACAAACCTGTTTTCTTTCCTATCATCTTCACGCGGATCATGTTGACTGCGTATTGATAATTCGACAGCCCGGCTAGGCCGTTCCCTGCTACATCTGCAGTCGGTCCAATGGTGACAGAGCCGGATGGGTTAACGATGGTCCAACACACTGAATCTCCATCACCTTTTCCCAAAGGCATTCCGTACACCGATGCCGAGCCGACGAAAACGAGCAATAAAAGACACGCCCGCCTCTTCCATTTTTTCATCGAATTACTCCGGAAAATCGCCGTTCCCATCCGATCGAATTCCCGTGGACTGCCACACGGCAGCGTCAGTGGAAAAGGAAAATGGTCGGATGGAGCCGTCTGCCAGTAGAGTATTCACAAAGCCACCATGCCGACTTGTCGCTGTTGGCACGGCTAAGCTTCCACTTCCACTCTTTGTCTCAAAACAGCTATTCGATCCTGGCGGCAAGTAATGAGCATAACTGGACGTACCGATGAAACCATTCAGCCAGAAATCGCCCACTTGAGAGATCGGACGAGCATCTGGCATGAGTAAGCGAATGCGACTGCATTCACTTAAGAATTCTGACCACTCATTGCGACTGAGATTTTCTCTAGGAAGCCCAAAATAGCCATCGCTGAATGTCTTTGAGCCACGGAAACTGGCCACTTCCGAGAATGCCGCTGTATTCGATAGGCCATCAGTAAAGTCTGCCGGGGTCAATCCGGGCCCCGGGAATTCTCCCAAGAATCCATCATGGACTTTTCTGAAAGAATCATCCATCTCAAATCCGTCATTCCCCAGATACAAGGCAGCCGCAACATCTTCTGTAGCATCGTTGGGACATTGCCAGATTTGCAGGCGGCTCGACTCCAAAAGCTCCATGTGTAACTTCGTCCTCACCGGCCCTGTAAGATCGAGGTCTTCAAAAAAAACCGTCTGTTCCATATAGGGCAGCAGTTGTACTTGAGCAGAGAACGAGAAACCTGTTGGAAAGTAACGTTTGCCGACAGTCGGGAAGTAACCCGTATTTGACTGCATGCTATTGCATGCAACACCGATTTGGCGAAGCGCATTTCGGCATGCAATGTTTCGTGCCGAACCGCGGGCTTGCTGCAATGCCGGAAGCAGTAGGGTAAGCAGGATGCCGATCAGTGAAATTACGATCAGCATCTCGACAACGGTGAAGCCGCCAGCAAATGCGGCGTTAGTTCTCTCCCCGACGTT
This sequence comes from Planctomycetota bacterium, assembly GCA_046341255.1. Taxonomy (GTDB): domain Bacteria; phylum Planctomycetota; class Planctomycetia; order Planctomycetales; family Planctomycetaceae; genus SXXK01. The sequence continues at coordinate 6,431 of JBKDRW010000427.1, read as the reverse complement.
CAATCGTCTTTGCATAATTAACGCCACTTTGCACATGGCCGGCAAAACGAATCAAGTCCCTCCGATTCGAGTAAGCAACCGTGACTGGACGGGGCGATGCGATGCAAATGTTCTGTAGGGAGGGTAGTTGCATGGCACTTAGTTGTCAATTGCAGGTGTGAGAGGATTCTGAAGACGCTTTTCCGCCTTGCAATGCCTTAGATATGTCAAAGTTATCACTGAGATGTGTTCATTGTGGACTTCGAGATTGAAAACGGACTGAGGGCCGGGGCGGGGGAGTTTTTGCCGGACGACTTGGACGTTGCCGCTGAGCGTCTGCAGTCGCTCTCCAGTCTCCAGAACCCGCCGTCTGTACAAACATCGGACGGTCCGCCGACCAGAACGGCTGATTTGACGTTGTGCCGATCGAATCACGAAACGATTTTCCGAATTTTGCGGCGGCTCTGGATTTTGTGAAGCCGCGAACGGACGGCATTCCGTCGGGCGTGTCTCTGCCGAATTATCTGATCGAAGGGCCTCTCACGTGGCCGGCCAGCATGCAGGCTTTCAGGGGGCTCGACATAATCCCTGGGTCATCAATCAAGGTGTCGGTCTTGCCCGGTCAGACGGTTGCCGAACGCGATTATTGGGCTCATGCGTACTCGGGACTGTTCGCTGGTGCCTGCATTCGAGGCGGGCGGGTCATTGGTGAGACTGACAGCATCGGGGCCTATCCCGTGAGTCGATCCTGGAGTCCCGCCGACGTCGGTACCACACTGTTCGACGCACTTGGGGTCTCCCACGAAGCCATGGTCATGGACCCGCTCAATCGCCCAAATCACCTGCTGAACGGTGAAGTCATCATGCCGCTGTTTGGGTAATGACAGAACCCACTGAGGCAATGGAGTAATGGACTCTTTTCCATCGATCGACAGCATCGCCTTCAGAGTCCTGTCTGCGATAGATCGAGGCACCAGTCCAACGCTGACGTCGCAAAAGCTGCACCAAAATGAATCCTGATCGGAGCCAAAGAGCGACTCGGATGGGGCGTCTGTGTTGACCATGAGATCTTCCGGTTTTGTCCAAACCGTGGTTTTGCCTGCAGGAGCCGCAATCACCATGAGCGTGTTGTTCAATCCGTCGGAGATATCCTGAATTTTGCAGGGTAATCCGGGACGTCCGAACAGACTGGCTTCGGATCACGGGGCCATGAGATCGGTCTGGCCAGGTTGAATGTCGATTGACTCGACAGGGCGAAACACGTCGGGCATTTCCTCAATCAGTTTGCTGTTCCATTCAATGTCCCACGGCTCGTCGAGGCGGAACTTTGAGTAAAGGTCGATGTGACCAAGGTACGGCAGCAGCAGAACTCGCCAGCTCAGTCGCTTTCTGCCAGGCTGGTCAACGATCGACTGGGGTGGAATCCGCTCTTGAGGATCGCTGCGATTCATATTGAAGAACACAAGGCCAACGAAGGCGGCCGATAAGAGACCAGAGCCAACTCCTGCAAAGTACGTCGCTGTGCGATTGCTCCGAACGACTGAGTGCATCGACTCGGAATGGGAATCGTTCTTAACAACACTGACCGCACACCCCGCTGCAAAGAGCATTCCGTGCATCTTTTGATCCTGTGATGCTGGCTTAAGAATCGCCAGTGATTCACACAGTTGCTGCAATTCGTCTGGAAGAGTGCATTCATCAGTGTTGGTCATGGCATCAATTCTGTTGAGTTTTGATGCAGGCTTCACTTGAATCATCAGTCTGATCATTGATCTGCCGAGAAATCAGGAGCCGTCGAAGCTCGAGCATCGCTTCTTGAAAGCGCCGATGAACCGTCGCTGTTGGAATATCGGAGGCTTCTGCAACTTGTCGAAATGTCAGGCCGGTTCAGATCACCGCGACGATCCGTTCTCGAAGATCCGGCACGAGCCGCCGGAGAGCCTGCTCTGCATCTTCGGGACCTGGGCTGTCTGTTCTCCCGGAATGACTGACCAGCCACGGTTCTGAGTTCTGCTGCCGATGCTCTTCAAGTACCTTGCGTCGTTTCTCGTCGCAGATTTCCACCCCCGCACAGTTGCAAACGACTCGAAGCAGCCACGCCAGTGGATCATTCGGCATTGCAGGCTGTTGTGACAAACGAACGAATGCTTCCTGCACACAATCATCCTCCAGATCGCTGCGTACCCGTGCAAGCAGCCGCAGTTCAGCCGCATGCTGAGTGCACAGTTAAGTGAGTTGTGACGGGGAGACCACGGAACAAGTCCAGACAGTTTCTTCATGATATGGCGGGCTCGACCCTGTGGCAGGCAGCGGGAGTTCAATCATACAATGATTCCGCAGGTGAAAATTTGTCTCAGAATCCGGAGATGTTGTTCTAAGATGGCGTTGTTCGTGCGAGCAATGGTGAAGTGGTCGCGTCACACGTGCCGCAGGATTTTGAGATGTCGGGGCGTGACTGCTTGTAGCGACTTTTCAGGGCAGATAGAATTTTTGAAACTGCCTCGCACGTCATTTGTCTGATGCCGTGGCAGTCCCACCCGTGAACAGAGGTAACACAGATGATGTTCTCAAGGTCTGGCTTTTTCTTGTCCCTTGTTTGTGCGGTCGCTCTGTCATTGAGTGGTTGCAGTGATTCTGGTTCCAGTGAATCAAGAACTGGAACTGATACGACCGGGAAAAAAACGGATTCTGTTGTCAGCGGTTCTAAGAAGCGAATCATTCTGCTGAACAATACTGACTCACCCTTCTGGGATGCCGCTCGAGCCGGGATTGCGAAGGCGGTTGAAGATCTGAAACTTGAAGAGGCTGGTTTCACGGCCGGGATGGACACAAACAGCAATGCTGAAGAGGGACAGATTGAGAAACTTCGACAGTATGCGACTCAGGATGACATCGTTGCCGTGATTATTTCGCCAACGTCTGCCACGAATCCAGGCATCGCTGATGAACTCAGGAAGCTGAAGGAAAAGGGCGTCATCATCGGGACTTTCGACAGCGACCTCGATCCGAAGTTCCAGAGTGTTCGAGAGTTTTACGTTGGGACTGACAACATCAAGGGCGGAAAAGTACTGGGAACAGCGGCGAAAAACATTCGACCGGGTGGTGGCGAATATGTGCAGTTCGTGGGCCTTGATAGTCAGCAGAACGCAGTACAACGCATGGATGGGTTCACAAGTGCCGTCGGAGACCAGTATGTACAGAAGGGACGCCGCGTTGATGATACCGACCGCAGTCGTGCTCGTGACAATGTGCGCGATTCGATCGATCAGAATCCGGGCTTGAATATTCTGGTTGGGATCTGGTCGTACAACGCTCCTGCGATCGTCGACATTGTGAAGGAAAAGAATGTCCGCGAGAAGTTCACAATCGTTACATTCGACGCTGAGCAACTGGCCATTGAGCAAATGGGAAATGGCATGATTGATGCGATGGTTGTGCAGAACCCGTTCGGTATGGGCTACGACTCCGTGAAGTATGTGTTCGCTAAGCTGACCGGAAATCAGGAGGTTGTGAAGGAACTGTTTCCCCGGCTGGGTGAAGAGGGCGGGAATATCCGGGACACCGGACTTAAAGTGGTTGTCCCGGACGAAGGGACGAAGTTGACTTCGGACATGTTTAAAGAATTCGGTGAAGGCGTGGAATTCCTGAAGCTGTCTGAGTTTCGCGCATGGCTGGCAAAGTACAATCTGACCAGCAGCTGATTGGCGACTGTTGTGATCGTGAGGAGCACGTCACTGACCTCGGTCGGCACGACGTGCTCTTTTTGTTTTACTGCTTCGCGACATCACCTTCCCTGAATCGCCGGCTTTTCGCAGCGTCTCCGTCGCCCTTGCGACATCGTGTGTAAGACGCAAAACGGCTCGACTGTGTTGCGCAAATGTTTCAACCCAAACCAATGTCGCCTCCCGGCAGAAGCATCAGGCTGATCATCGAATGAGTCCATCATCTCCAAGTCTGGTTCGGCGGTTTGTTTCGAGCGTCGAGTTCAAGCTCATCCTCGCCTGGCTGGCGGTTGTCGGCGCGACGATCGTTCTTGATCCTGGTCGGACGTATCTGAAAAATCCAGGCGACTCTGCGGAACTCATCATACGCAACACGGTGCTGTTGGGCTTCTTCGCACTTGGAAGCGCGGTGATCATCATTTCGGGGGGTATTGATCTTTCCAGCGGATCGATGATCGCAATGAGTGCGACGGTGTTTGGAAGCTTGTTGATCTGGCTCGATCCCGATGGCTTCAAGGCCGGACAACTTGCATCGTGGGCTGTGATCGTTGCAGGTCTGGGTTCGATTTTTTCTGGTGTGATGGTTGGAACTCTTCATGCGTGGCTCATCACCTGTGTTGGTCTGCCCCCATTTATCGCAACACTCGCGACTCTGGTCGGACTGCGAAGCTTCAGTCGTGGACTGACCCAGGCGATGACCAATAATAAGTCGCAGATCGACTTTCCTGATCTGGCGCTTCGTGATCATTTAAAGGATGTGACCACGGTGTCCATCGTGTTCATCGTCCTCGCGCTGATTATCTGGTTTTTGATGAGTCGAACCGTGATTGGACGTCATCTGCATGCGATGGGGGGCAACGAGCAGGCTGCTCGTCTGAGCGGGATTCGGACCGAGCGACTGAAATGGCTGGCCTATGTGATCGGTTCAGTGACTGCGTCAATGGTCGGTATTGTGTATTTCGCTGACACCGGCTCCGCGAAGCCTGACATCCTGGCTCGAGGTTATGAACTGAACTCCATTGCTGCGTCCGTCATCGGCGGGTGTTCGCTGCAGGGCGGCGTGGGCACAATTCCGGGCACAGTCCTCGGCTGCCTGTTTCTGCGCACGGTGATCGATGCCGTTAACAAAATCGTCGGTGCCGGTGCGGATGTTTACGAGGGCATGATTGTTGGCATCGTCGTGGTGCTGGCGGTGACCTTTAGTCAGCGCAGTTCGGCAGCGGTCCGGCGCACGTTGTTCGGAACGACGATCGGCTGGACGACGATTCCGGTGCTCAGCCTCCTGTCCGGCATGTCATTCATGCTGTTCTTCCGGGAGAAGCCTTGGTTCAGCGCGACGTATGCGATTGTGTTTGCGGTAATCGTTGGAGCAATTCTGGTTGTTCGCGGCGTGTTTGAGATTCGACAGAAACAGGTGGCTTGATGGAACCACTGATTTCTATTCGTGGCGTCAGCAAACAGTTCGGTTCCGTTCGCGCGCTGAGTCATGTCAGTTTTGATGTTCGCCCTGGTGAACTTCATGCCGTGATGGGTGAGAATGGGGCCGGCAAAAGCACGCTGATGAAGATTCTGTCGGGCGTTTACAGCGAATTTGAAGGCGAACTCCTCGTCCGAGGAACGACAGCGCGTTTTGCAGGAACTCGCGATGCAGAACGGGCGGGCATCAGCATCATTCATCAGGAATTGAATCTTGTTGAGCAGTTATCTGTCGCCGCCAATATTTTCCTCGGTCGTGAGTCACGGAATTGGCTGGGTGTTCTGAACCAGAAAGAAATGGATCGCAGAGCCGCCGAGTTGCTCGCCGAACTGGATACCAGCATCTCTCCTCGAGCACTTGTGTCGACGCTTCGCGTTGGAGACCAGCAACTTGTCGAGATTGCGAAGGCGCTTTCACTGCAGGCCAGTATTCTGATCATGGATGAGCCTACCAGTGCTCTGACGGAAGCCGAAGTGACTCGGTTGTACCGAGTGATCGACAAACTCCGAGCCAAAGGCGTGACGATCCTGTACATCTCGCACAAAATGGAAGAGGTCTTTCGACTGTCAGATCGCATCACGGTTCTCCGTGACGGGCAGTTCGTTCAGACCCTGAATCGCGCGGAGACAAATCCCCGAGCCATCGCACATCTGATGGTGGGCCGCGATATTGAGCCACGCAAAAAGTCGTCTGTCACCGCCAACGCTCAGGTGGTTCTGGAAGTGAAAAATTTGTCTCTGCCGTGGCCGGGACATTCGCGAGGCTGGCGACTTCGGAATGTCAATTTTCGGTAGCATCGCGGTGAGATTCTTGGCGTTGCAGGACTGATGGGAGCCGGAAGAACGGAGTTGCTGGAGTGCTTGTTTGGAGCGAGCGAGGTCAGGCCGGTTGGAGACATCCTGATCGAAGGTCAGCGATGTGATTTCCGACATCCGTCTGAAGCAATGAAGGCTGGTATCGCGATGGTGACCGAAGATCGAAAGCGACTTGGCCTGTTCGCCCACATGTCGGTTCGTGAAAACATCACGATGTGTTCGCTGCGAGAACTTGCAACTTCAGGCGTGGTTTTTTCGAGCCGTGAACACACCGCCGCGGTGAGACAGATCAGGACACTGGCCGTGAAGACCGATGGTCCTGAAGCACTCATCACGACGCTGAGTGGCGGCAATCAGCAGAAGTGCATCATCGGCAGATGGATGTTGACCAATCCAGGGATCCTTTTGCTTGATGACCCGACTCGAGGAGTCGACATT
>JBKDRW010000426.1:0-9989 GCA_046341255.1 Planctomycetota bacterium | reverse complement strand
AGGTTCGTTAGGTCAGATCAGCAGGAAGGATGATCGAGATGTTGCAACGAATCTCTGATCTCGGATAGAGCCGATTCCAAAGCAAGGTCTCTGTGGAGATCTGAATCTGTGTTTCACGTTCAGCCGTCAGAAACCCAGATCACTTGCAGACTTCGCGTTTCTTGATCAAAACGTGGAGGTTGCAGACTTCCGAAGGGATCGTAACCATCCCCTGGAGTCAGTTCAATCTATGCAGATGCTCGTGTAATGTCTGAAAACGACCGACAACTCTTCCAGCAGATCATTGCGACATTTGATTCGCCGGCCTACATGCGTCGATCGCGGGATACCGAGGCCGCCTGGAATGATGTGGTGACTCAGTGCAGAAGTCACTACCAGTCGGCAGCAGAGATCCCACTTCTGCGTCTGGTGCAGGTCTGTCGCCTCTGCGGACGCGATCTGGCGCAACTCGTCGTGCGGAATTCCAGCCTGCTTCGGGAGCCGACCGTCGACGAGTTTCAGGCCATGTTGGCTCGATGGTCTGAACGGATTCAGCCGATGTTGCTCAGAGCCGATCGATCGGGGATGAATGGTGACGCGGTCTTGGCCTGGCAAACGTTTGTTTCATCCTGCGAACGATTCAATCGCGGTTGGCAGGCTTTTGTGGTCGGTGTGGATCTGTCCGAGATCAACCGTCTCCGGCGGGACTACAACGAGTACTTTCTTCTCGAAAAAGAATGTGCTGTGCACTCACCGCTTGTTGCCAGAATGGAGTACGAACCTCTCACACCGGCCACTCATGATGATCTCATCCGGATGTTTCCACTGTTGATGCCCTCCGTGGCATCACCGATTGTCTCCTGATGGCAGGTAAAACAGATTCACCCGGCTTCGCAAGGCCTCAGGCGACCGGCAATCGAACGGGTACTCCGCGTTCAGCCATGTATCGCTTGGTCTCTTCGATCGTGTGCGTGCCATAGTGGAAGATACTGGCTGCGAGGGCTGCACTGGCTCCGCCGATAGTAACGGCTTCATAGAGATGTCTCGGATGCCCGGCACCGCCGCTCGCCACGACCGGGATGGACACCGCGTCCGACACAGCTCGGGTGATTTCGAGGTCATAACCGTCTTTTGTTCCATCGGCATCCATGCAGGTCAGCACAATTTCGCCCGCGCCGAGCTTCTCCATTTCAATTGCCCATTCAACGGCGTGGAGTCCGGTGGGTACTCGGCCGCCGTTGATGTGGACATCCCAGAATTCCTTTCCATCCTTCATGACTCGCTTCGGGTCGATGTTGACAACGATGCACTGGCTGCCGAACTTCAAGGCCGCTTCTTTGACAAACAGTGGATTCCTGACGGCGGTGGAATTGATTGAAACCTTGTCACAACCCGCGTTCAGCAGACGGCGAATATCGTCCACAGTCCGAATTCCGCCTCCCACCGTCAATGGCATGAAGATAACCTCAGACGTTCTGGAAACAACGTCGAGTATGATGTCGCGCTGCTCATGACTGGCTGTAATGTCAAGGAATACCAGTTCGTCAGCACCCTGTTGCTCGTAACGGCGAGCAATCTCCACTGGGTCTCCGGCATCCTGAAGGTTGACAAAATTCACTCCCTTGACGACTCGACCGGCATGAACGTCGAGACACGGGATAATTCGTTTGGCCAGCATGTGATCGTTCCCCAAACACGATTCTGCGCACGAGACAAGGCACGCATTCCCCTGGATGGCTCATATGACAGAGAAGCATGGCTCCGGATGCAACTCATTTGCATCCTCGCATCACGAATTGCCAGATTCCGTCAGGTCGTCCGCATGTTGCCAGTAAACGCCCTCGAGTCCGCAGATTCGCGCGAGTGCCTCGCAGGGTCTTGCTGGAGATTTGCACGCCTGCGTTGTCCGACTGTTGTTGGAAATCGTCGCGATATGACGCTGTCGTGCCAGACTGAATTCTAAACGCCAGTCCGCCTCGATCCCGATACGCAGATGACGGAAGCTTGATTTCGCTTCCACGGTTTGAGGCAGAATTCCATTTGGGTTGCGACTGCAATGGGACGCAGGGCTGATCGCACTGCTACATCCCGGCAAGTTTGTGTGCGGCCTGAAGATTGGCGATATGGGCAGGCATATCCGTGAAGTAGCTGGGAACTTTGGATTCCAGAGATTTTTGAATCCGACGCGGTAATTTTGTCTCTCGAAGTTCGCCCAGATAGGACTTCAGAACGGCAGCACTGTCTTCTGAATTGTTCAGCATAAAATGCGTCCATGCCCAGGCTTCTGCATAGTCGCGTTCCGACATGTCCTTGAAGTCGGACATAGACTCCAGTCGGTAGAGGTTTGGATTCCAGTCTTCTGATCGGGCTTGTTGCAGTTCCTGCAAATGCGCAGCATGCGCTGCGCCTGGGGTGTCGGAGGGAATCTCAAAGTATTCCGCCAGTCCTTCATCAAGCCAGAGCGGTACGGTCTGAAGCGTTGCATGCAGAACTCCATGAGTGAACTCATGACGCAGGTCTTCAATCACCTGCGGACTGATAAACGAGTACACTGCAAGTTCCCGGCTGGTTCCCACGAAGTAAGCTCTGCGAGGCGGGAGATCTTTCCATGTCGTGTGCATATAAAATCGATAGGACGCTTCATCCGAAAACAGATAGACATTCACAATGTCCCGCGGCTCCGGAAGATCGAGCGTGTCACGGACCTGAGTCTCCACGGTCTCCAGGGCCTTCGCAATTCCGTCAGAAGGTGACAACTTGATATCACTCTGAATGACGAAACTCTTTGTTGAAACCGTATGGGACGAAGGGCGCTGAGTCGAATAGGTGGCTTTCGGGCTGGCGTTGCAACCGCAAATCAGGAATGCCACACACAGGAACAAAAGGCTGAGTCCATCCGCGGGCCGCGGATAGCACAAATCCGAATCGCGAACACGTGGGTTGTCGGGATATTGGGTATCAACCGATATCATGGCGAGGCAACAGGACAGAATCTGGGATTTCGAACCTACTCGTTGGCAGAAGTCCATGGTCATGTTGTGTTCCATGGGGCTCATCCGAAGGTTAACGAAAAAGGCAGGCTTCAGGAACCAGAAACAGGCTCCGAGAAGTGCAGAGGGGCTGAGGATGCTGACACATGCGATGGCTTTTCGCAAGCTCTGATTGTGTGGGCTGGTAAGTTGTGGGTTTTGGGACGGCTTTTGTTGGCAGGCAACACCGCTTCGTTCGGCGGATTGAGCATCAGGAGCCAACACTAGTGAAGTCCATGCCGAAAACGACTTTCGACGTGATGAAGCACGGGGGTGTGAAAACCGTTTTTACCAGCAGCAACCGACGTGGTTGGCGGCGGTGCGGGGCACAGATTGTTTCACACGGCAACATTGTGGCGTCTCCAAACGCTGGCTGCCTGTCCGGAAACCTTGACCCTTATCCGATGTCAGTTCGCTTCAAAGCGGCATCATCCACGCGGCTGATCACCAGAGAGACATTGTGTCCGCCGAATCCGAATGAGTTATTGATTGCGTAGCGAACCGGTTTTTGAACGGCCTTGTTCGGGATGTAGTTCAGGTTACACGCCGGATCCGGGGTGGTATAGTTGATTGTCGGAGGAAGAATTCCGGATGACAACGCCAATGCGCAAGCGGACATTTCAATGGCACAGGCAGCACCGATCATGTGTCCGAGCATGCTTTTGGTTGAACTGATATGAAGTTTGCTGGCGTCTGCCTCGCCGAAGACATGCTTTAAGGCAACCGTCTCCATGGCATCGTTGTAGTTGGTGCTTGTTCCATGAGCATTCACATACACGTCGGTGGCGATGTCGGACGCCTTGAGCCCGGCCTTCGCAATCGCGGCATTGATGGCTTTGATGGCCTGGCGAGCATCCGGGTCGGGCTGAACCAGATGGAACGAGTCACTGGTTGATCGTCCGGAAAGTACTTCTGCCCATGCTTTACCACCGCGTCGTCTGAGATGATCCTCGGTTTCAAAAATCAGGATCGAAGCCCCTTCTGACATGATGAATCCGCCGCGATCCGCGTCAAACGGTCGCATGGATTCCTTCGGACGATCATTCATGGTCTTGTTCATCGCCTTCATGTTGACGAAAGAGGCGATCCCCAGTCTCGTCAATGAGGCTTCTGTGCCGCCGGTGATCACAAAGTCCGCGTCACCCCGGCGGAGATACTCGAAGGCATCAATCATCGAGTGTCCGGAAGACGAGCATGCACTGCTGGTGGTGTAGCAAGTTCCCCGAGCGCCGAAAGCGAGGCTGATGTTTCCTGGGGGAGCGTTGGGCATCAGCATGGGAATAGTGAAAGGGCTGACTCGGCTGGGGCCCTTCGTCAGAAGGCGTTCCATCTGAAATTCGTACGTTTCCAGACCGGCGAGTCCCGCCCCGATAATCACCGCGACGTTCTCACCCAGCTCTTTGGTTGGAAGTCCGGCATCCTCCAGTGCTTCGTGTGCTGCATGGACAGCAAACTGACTGGCTCGGTCCATCTTGCGGGTCGACACCAGATCATTCACGTTGATGCGATCTTCGTTGAGATCCCTGACTTCGCCACCGATATTGACTTCGAGGTCTTTGGTATCGTGAAGCACCAGGCGATCGATCCCGCACTGCCCGGCTGTGATATTCTTCCAGAACGTCTTGCGATCGTTGCCAAGGCAGCTGACAACACCAATCCCTGAAATAAAAATCCTCTGCATTCCGACAATCCCTGCAAGACTCAACAAGAGAACACTGTCGCCTGCAATCATCGCAGGCACGCAAGCTGTCAACGAAAAGTTTCTGGAACCGGCCTGTTCTGCCAAGCGCGTACTACAGCAATCTGATTCCAGACTTCAACCCCGGGGAATCCATTCAGGAACAAATCCCTGAGATTCCGTGTGTTGTGGTTTTGTTCAGGAAATGGACGGACCGCAGTATCGGCAGGTTACGGCGGACGACTGGAACTCGGGCGGAGCGGTTCTCAGAGACGTGTGGCGTCCTGAAAATCAGAAACGGGGCTGCCGTCCGACGGCATCTCGCGCCGTCGCGACGGTCAGGCCCCGCTTTCGCTGCATCATTCGGATCGACGGCGATCAGCTTTGAGGATTGCCGTTGCTGACAGAGCGAACGGAGATCTTGATCGGTGACGCTTCCGGCAGTCGCTTGAGAGTCAATGTGAGAACGCCATCCCGCAATTCGGCGTCGATGGAGTTGCGGTCAATTCCCTCTCGGATTCTCAGGACTCGTCGAAACTTTCCAGCGTGTCGATCATTAAAATTCTCTTTCGCTTCCTCCGGGGTACTCAGTGTTCGTTCGCCAGCGATTACCAGAGTGTCCTCCTCAAAGGTCACTTCAAGATCACTCTGACGCACTCCGGGAACGTCGACACAGATTACCCAGCGGTCCGGAAATTCAACAATCGACATCTCGCCGTATCCAGCGACGGGGTCGAGTCCGAGTTTCCGTTCAAAATCACGGCGCAGCGTGACAAACGGATTTCCCGGCAGAAGCGATGTGTTCCAATGCATGGCAGTGCTCCAGTCTTTTCACCACCCGCAAGGAAGCGTCACCTGACGACTTCGATCAGTCTTGACGGGTCGACCGACACATACGCAAGGCTCGTACCATTCATGGGTATGTGAACTTGTTTGTCTTAAGTGCAATTAAATCAAAGGTTTATGGATAATCATTCGCGACTGACTGACACGTGGGACGGGCCGAGGAATGTCAAAATGGCACTATTGCTAATTGTTCAGAGGGTGCCAAATAGGCATTACATCGAGTGTGAATGCCATTTTTGTGGTCCGATTTCCTTTGTTGACTGTATGTCGGCTCGTCCGAATTGTTCGATGGTTTCGTGGAGACTCAGGCTGGCGTTCTGGGACTGGTTCGCCTTGAACGATCGACCGTGTATGGAGGGGACGCGGTGTTTGAGACCTGTGGGACTGCCACGGCTCCGTCGGTTTTCCGGGAAATCGCGGGCGAAGCATTGTTCTGTGGATGAGAATCGACAATTCTCCCGCCGAGTGTCGTCCTGGTCGATTTCCCCGCCCGGGTTTTCAAAACCCAGGCATCTGCTTTTCCTTTCACGTGCAAGATCTTGATTCATGATTCTTGATCGTTTTTCGTTCGGTGTCGGAGATCGATTTGCTCATCAGGCCGAATCACAACTGTCGGCGTTTGTGGAAATGAAGCGTCTGGGTGTGGATCTTGTTCCCGTGTGGAACAAATCGAATCGCGAGCACACCTTTATCGGTTCAGAGCCGCAATCGGTGAGAGATGCGGCTGCGAAGGCTGTTCAGGCTCTGAACTGGACGGGGGCGTGGCATGTTGATGCAGATCATATTCGCAGGGAGACAGTTGATCGGTTCCTTCCGTGTTCGGACTTCTTCACAATCGACGTTGCCGATTCGATCGGTCAACCTGCGTCACCAGCCGATATGGATGCATTCCTGAAGCGTCATCCAGAGTTGATTGGTGAGGTACAGATCGCCGGAATTTCTGAGCCACTTCACATCTCTCGGTGGGACATTGAGCGAGTGACTTCCAAATATCTTCTCGCCGTTCGAGAGGCTGGAGAGATTTATCGCGACATCGCAGCGAAGAAAGGCGAGGACCAGTTTATTGCCGAGGTCTCAATGGACGAGACCGATCTCCCTCAGACTCCGCCGGAGCTGCTCGTGATCCTCGCCGCACTGGCAGATGAGAAAATCCGCCTGCAGACGATCGCCCCAAAGTTCACCGGGAGATTCAATAAGGGCGTCGATTATGCAGGCAATCTTGCGCAGTTTGAACGGGAGTTCAATGATGACCTCGCCGTGATCGCACATGCCATCATCGCGTACGGACTGCCGGCGAATCTGAAGCTCAGTGTTCACAGCGGCAGTGACAAGTTCAGTCTGTACCCGATCATTCGCAGGGCACTGCAGAGGACCGGAGCCGGTGTGCATATTAAGACGGCTGGCACGACCTGGCTGGAAGAGTTGATTGGACTGAGTGAAGCTGGCGGGGATGGGCTCGATCTGGCTCGGGAAATCTACGCCTATGCTTTGTCACACGTAGATGAGCTGTGTGGGCCTTATGCCAGTGTGATTGACATTGATCCCAGACACTTGCCGGCCGCCGATGTCATTTCGCGGCTTTCCGGAGCGGAATTCGCCAGTTTGATTCGGCACATTCCGGGGCATCAGGGCTTCAATCCGCATGTTCGTCAGCTGTTACACGTGTCGTTCAAAGTTGCTGCAAAAGCGGGAACTCGGTACACCAGTCTGCTGAAGCAGAACGCATTCATTGTTGCCGAACAGGTTCGACAGAATCTGCTGGAACGACACATGAAGCCATTATTCATCAGCTGAACGTCTCGCGAACTTTCGTGGCTCAGTGACAGCCCCGAACGATGCTTTTCTGGTGTCAGATTACCTTCATGCCGTCGGGCGATCATCATCTCACCATGTCTGAAATTCAACTCCTATGAAGACACGAACACTTGGCAGCACGGGGCTGCAGCTTCCCATACTGAGTTTTGGTGCCTCGTCGCTTGGGCAGGAGTTTCGAAGTGTGCAGCTGGATGAAGCGCTGAGAAGTGTTCGAGTCGCGCTGGATTGTGGACTGAATTTCATCGACACGTCACCGTTTTATGGTCGCGGAATGAGCGAGGTTCTGCTGGGTATTGCCCTGCGAGGCGTCCCGCGCGAAAGTTATCTGCTCTGTACAAAATTGGGTCGATACGATCTCGGGCACTTCGATTTTTCAGCGAAGCGCGTCGCGGAAAGCGTCGACGTCAGTCTGCACCGGCTTGGAACTGACCATCTCGATATTGTCTTGTGTCATGACATCGAGTTTGTACCGATGCAGCAGATTGTCGAAGAAACTCTTCCCGCGCTGCGAAGAATTCAGCAGTCGGGGAAGGTTCGATTCATCGGCTTCAGCGGATATCCGCAGAAGATCTTTCGATTCATCTGTGATCAGGCGGACGTGGATTGTGTGCTGTCGTACAATCAATACACGCTCCAGAACACGCGGTTCCTCGATGAGACCATTCCCTATCTCAAGGCGAAGGGAATCGGAGTGATGAACGCGGGGCCATTCTCGGCTCGCCTGCTGACCAACGCTCCTCTTCCCGCCTGGCTGAAGGAACCGGAGGACGTCAAAGCCGCCGCCAGAAAGGCGGCCGCTCTCTGTACGGAACGTGGTACCGATATCGCGAAACTGGCGGTGCAGTTTTCCTGTGAGCATCCGGATATTGCAACGACCGTGGCAGGAAGCGCGAATCCTGTGAACATCAGCAATTGGGCAAAGTGGCTGAGTGAGCCGATTGATCGATCGCTGCTGGAGGAGGTGCAGGCCATTTTTGCAGCGGTGAAGAACATTGGCCATGTGGAAGGCCTGCCTCAGAACAATTGACGCTTCTTCCGGCATCTGATCGTGCGGCACGCCGAGGCTGAATCGGCAGAAGTTGACATGTCTGGCGTGTGTCGGTGACTTCTGCAGTTCGAGGGCGCCGGGCAGGCCGGTTGTTGCGAACGGGCTCGACGTGCTGAGGGAATTGCCTGGAGTGGAAGTTCAGGTTGTGACGAACACAACTATGGGCGTAACACGCCGCCCCGGATCTTCTCTCTATCTCTTAATGAGATTCTGATTCCATGTCGGAAGGCACAAGCCGCGAGGGGACGCAACAGGATCTGGTAACACCGATCGAACGAAACTGGCTCGTGACTTGTCACGAGCCTTTTTTGTTGGCCACCTCGAACCGCGAAACACATGAAGGCGTACCTGCCCGCCAATCGCAGCACCTGCGATCATTCCGCGAAGAAAGCGGTGGCGTTGTCATTAAGCCTGACTTCGAAGCCTCAGGTAAAGTCTTTGCACTTCCTTGAGGCAGCACTGTCCGTCGACGGCCAGTGTCTGGCATCGAGCGTCCTGCGAACCGGCTTTCGCTGCAAGTTCCCGGATGCGAGATGGCACCGGTTCGCGTGAATCCAGATCAATTTCGTTCCACGTCAGACCAAAACACGGACAGATGGTCGCATTCAGGTCATAGGGATAGACAGACGAGTTCAGGTCTTCAACGCGAATGGACTGCTCAAAGATGTCATAATAAACGACGTGACAATCGGCGTTGCTGCAGCACCACGCGGAATCGCCGATCCGCTGGCGCTGATCACAGCGAATATGGGTGTTCAGGGGCCCTGCGCCGACCGATACGCCGATCGACCCGCAGTTCGGGCACATCACACGGGAATCCGCATCAGGCTCACGCACGAAGGCTTTGTTCATGGGGACTTCGTCGGCTCTTTCCTGGCAGATCGAGCGATCCATGTTTCCGGATCATCTTCAAAGGCCGCTTTACAACCGGTGCAGCAGACCCAGTATGAACGACCCTTGTACGTCACTTCCATGGTGCCCAGTCCCTCGGAAATGATACAGGTCTTCTCATCGTATCCGCTGTCGTTGATGGCAAACGAAGTTCCCTCGCGTTGAGTTGATACAGTGTCAAATCGTGCAAACGTGGCCTTGCCACGGCGTTTGGCAACCTCCAGAAGATAACGGTTGTTTTCCTGCTGAGCGAAGGCCAGTTGCCAGATCTCCGGACTGGCTGAATCGTCGGCCTCGTTGAATTCCAGCCGAAACACACGGTGCAGTTTGTCATCGCTGCCGACAATCTCAGAGACGGGCTCTGAAAAATCTCCGGTGAGAGTACGATCGTTCCCATCGCCATCCTGAATGCTGAGCAGAAATCTGCTGGCCACAAGGTCCCATGTCAGTCTGGCAGACCGAATATAGGGGCTCTTGTCGGACGTCATCACGAGGGCTGGCTGATCCGGCTGAGTTCTGAGGTCCCAGACCCATTCATGAGCATCCACTGCCTTGAAATTGTTATACTCTCTCCGCGTTGTGCCTCGCCATTGACCAAGAAGAATCTGGAGTGGCTGAAGCTTGGCAATGACGCTCTGAATTCGTTCTTCCGCGGACATGGACGAACTGCCCGACGCCGTCTTGGAATCACTCGGACCAAGAG
>JBKDRW010000425.1:0-2718 GCA_046341255.1 Planctomycetota bacterium | reverse complement strand
CCGTAGGTCTTATACACATCCCAATCGGTCGCAACAATGGACTGATCCATATACGGCAGGATGTGAACCAGCCACGATGGTTCATCAAGCCCCACTTCAGTTGCCGTATTATTGATCACGGATCTCTGTTCGTTGATGATCATCCGGGCTGGAGGAAACGCCTGATGAGCTCCATGAAACTGATGCAACGCGAGTCCGATCTGTTTCAGGTTGTTCAGGCATTGTGTTCTTTTTGCAGCAGCACGGGCATGCTGCACCGCTGGCAGGAGAATCGCGGCCAGAACAGAAATGATGGCAATCACGACCAGCAGCTCGATCAGCGTGAATGCGCGTCGAGATGATTGATGTGTCATGCGATCAGCGAGCCGTGTCTGATGTTTCTGCATGGAGACAATCCAGGGCGAATTCGAAAAATTCAGAAACGAACGTGGTCGTCAGGGTCGCAGACACCCGCCGAGTTCTCAGCCGGCCCGTCACATCTGCTTCACTGCTTCCGTGAACTGGTGCCCGTCAAAAAACAGAGCCTGTCATCCAACTGTCCATCATTCTCGTCGATCCACCGACGCCCAGAACGGGAATTCACCGGAAATGCGGATTTTGATTCCAATTTGGACACCACAGGAACACTTGACCACCATAAACGATGGCGATCACGCCGCAAGGGTCGTACAATCGGCTCTCAAAGCTGGGCATGTCATCGGCTCATTCCTCCGGTCGAATTCCCGTGACCAACGAAGGGACGAAGCCGCGGTGGCTCAGCGAAGGATGATCCTGCAGGGACGTACTGGCAATGCATGTGAAGAAGCTGATCAAAGCGTCGGCGGGAAGCGGTAAGACATTCCAGTTGTCTCTGCATTTCCTTCGGCAATTGTTTCTCGGTCATCGTCCTGAGACCATTCTGGCGACGACGTTTACTCGCAAAGCGGCCGGCGAAATTCAGGGACGTGTTCTGCTGCGACTTGCGGGCGCTGCCGAGGATCCCGGCGAAGCGAAACTTCTGAGCGAATTTCTCGCTCCAACCAGGGTCACGACGAGCAGCGCGAGATCCATGCTGGCAGATGTCACCCGAAATCTTCATCGCCTGCGAGTCTGTACGCTGGACAGTTTCTTCCAGCAGATTGCGAGAAGCCTGACGCTGGAACTCAGCCTCACTCCGGGCTGGAGCATACTGGACGATCACACCGATGCTGAACTTCGTGAACAGGCGATTGATGCAGTGTTGTCTCAGCAATTGCCCAAAGACGCTCAGCAGTTGATGCACATGCTGGCAAAAGGTCGATCGAAACGCAGCGTGCGCGAGCTCATTAACGAAACCGTTCGCAACTTCCATGAGTTGTATCTGATCACGGAGCAGGGCGCCTGGGACCATCTGCCCGACCTGCATCGGCTCACGCTGGAACAGCGTCTGGAATGTCGCGTCGTGGTCTCTGAGGCACCTCTGCCGGAAGACAGCCGTGCTGTCGCCGCCCGAGAAGATGACTTGGCGCGTTTCGATGCCGGGAAATGGGACGAGTTTCTCACGAGAGGACTGGCCGGGAAGATTTCCGCCGGTGAACTCACCTATCAGCGCAAAAAGATCCCGGATGAGCTGGTTCAGGCTTTTGAGCCTCTGATCACACACGCCCGCGCGGAGATTCTTGATGCGTTGATTCAGCGGATGAAGGGAATTCGCAATCTGATTTCCCGTTTTGACGTCGAATACGAGCGTCTGAAAGACGAACGAGGCTGGATGAAATTCGGTGATGTAACACGAGTGCTGGCGGATTCAACTGCGGCCGCCACTGGTCAGCGGATGAATTTTCGGCTGGACAGCTCGATCAGGAATCTGCTGCTGGATGAATTCCAGGACACATCGACCGATCAATGGGGGATACTGCGGCGACTTGAAGAGTCGCTCGACAAGCACGAAGAGTCCAGTTTTTTCTGCGTGGGCGATGACAAACAGGCGATCTACGGCTGGCGCGGTGGCGTGGCCGACATGCTCGACGAAGTTCGCCGATCCATTTCAGGAATCGATGTTCAGCCGCTGGATGTGAGTCGACGATCGTCAGCCGCTGTCATTGAAACGGTCAATCACGTCTTTCAG
The DNA here is from genome assembly GCA_046341255.1 of Planctomycetota bacterium. Lineage (GTDB taxonomy): Bacteria > Planctomycetota > Planctomycetia > Planctomycetales > Planctomycetaceae > SXXK01. The sequence continues at coordinate 632 of JBKDRW010000425.1, read as the reverse complement.
AACATCGGGAATCATTCCAACCTTCAGGAGTATGCGGAGGCCTGTCGTGGGTGGTCGAAGGGGTTTCCCGCACATTCCACTGCAAAGTCGACCATGCCCGGTTATGCGTGTTTCCGGACGTCTCCTGAATTCGAAGCAGACACCAGCGACGATAAGAAGGCGGATTGGTTTCGATGGGTTGCCGTGCAGATTCGTGATCTCCACCAGCAGTCCCCGGGAGCAGAAATCGGCGTCCTGACTCGCAAAAATGACTCTGTCGCCCGGCTTGTTCACGAGCTTTCACTGCTTGGGGTGCGAGCCAGTGAAGAAGGAGGCACGGCTCCAACCGACAGTCCCGCAGTACTGGCACTACTTTCACTGCTGCATCTTGCAGCACATCCCGGTTGTGAAGTGTCAAGATACCATGTGGCCGGTTCGCCATTTGGTCCGATTGTCGGTCTGACCTCGTACGATCACGACAAGCAGGCTCTCGAGGTCTCATCCTCAATCCGGGCCAGACTGATGGACGAAGGCTTTGGAAGAACATTGCAATTTCTGTCTGAAGCTGTTCGCCCGCATTGCAGCGCACGAGATCTGCTCCGTCTGCAGCAGGTTGTTGCTGAAGGATGGAGTTTTGACAAAACTCCATCACT
>JBKDRW010000424.1:0-5796 GCA_046341255.1 Planctomycetota bacterium | reverse complement strand
TGTGTCGTCGCCTGTCCATTCCCTTTGGTGAACCATCAACTGGCCGGGTGGATGACCTTTTGGGGATCGACAGGATCGAGAACGTCCTGCTGCTGGATCAGAGTCCCATCCCGAGAACGCGTCGCAGTATTCCGGCGACCTGGATTGGAATATTTGACGAGATTCGAGTTCTTCTGGCGGAAACTCACGAAGGGAGAAAACGCAATTACTCCCGGTCCATGTTCAGCTTCAATGCGGCGAGCGGGGGTCGCTGTCCTGTCTGTGAAGGACGGGGTATTGTGACGGTGGCGATGCAGTTTCTCGCGGATATCGAGACTCCGTGTGAAGAATGCCATGGTCAACGGTTTCGTCCGGAGGTTCTTGAAGTCCGTTATCGAGATCGCTCGATTGATGACATCCTGAGGATGACTTCCGACGATGCGTTTGTGTTCTTCAACGGCCATCATCGGATTCAGCAGCGACTCAACGCAATGCGACAGGCCGGGCTTGGCTACATCCGTCTCGGGCAACCACTCAGTACGGTGTCGGGCGGCGAAGCCCAGAGGCTTCGCATCGCCGCATTGCTTGCAGGGTTGCCGCTGGCGGAAGGAGAGGTGGCTGCAGAGAATCGCAAAGCTCCGACGCTGACCAGGTCGGGACGTACGTTATTTCTTCTGGATGAGCCCAGCGTCGGCCTTCATCTCCACGACCTCGATCATTTGCTGCGTTGCATTCGGTTCCTCACCCAGACGGGACATTCGGTCATTGCAATTGATCATGATGCCGCATTCACGGCTCAGGCCGACTGGCTGATCGAACTTGGTCCGGGGCCAGGGCAACTTGGCGGAAAGGTTATCTATGAAGGGCTGCCTCGTTGAGTTTCGACGGACAACTTTGATCTTGTCATGCAGGAAACACGTGGATCGCCCCCGAGAATTGATCGAGAACGCTGAAGATTCTTCCGTCCGTGCCAAAGACCCGGTCGAAATCATTCGCTGTTGTGCAGCGTCCGGTGTTGCGTCCGGCAAGGGTAATTGGCGGAATTCCACGTGCTCACGAGCGGATCGAGAAACAGAAGACTGGCCGGATGAAAACGGGAGTTCTCAAAGCAGTCGCGGCAGAGTAGCATCTGGTTTCTGGAACACCCTCACAGCGATGACGACATCTGGAGCGTTTGCATGCGTCTGACAGGCCGTCGAGAATTTCTTCGAGTCTCTGCAACCAGCGCGGCGGTGATGACGTTTGGAGGACTCGCGCCGAGTCCGCTCGTGGCCGCCGCGATGGAAGGATCGACGGATCGAATTCTTGTCGTGATTGAGCTCGCGGGAGGAAATGATGGTCTGAATACCGTCGTGCCATTCTCTGATGATGCCTACTACAAAGCTCGTCCCGAGTTGGCGATTCCCGGCAGTGACGTGCTCAGGATCGATGGGGAGCAGGGATTGCATCCGGCGCTTCGCGGCTTTGCCGATCTGCTGGAATCTGATCGGCTTGCAGTCGTACAGAATGTCGGTTACCCGAATCCGAATCAGTCACATTTTGAGTCGATGGACATCTGGCACACATGTCAGCGAAAAACTGAAACCAGAACGGATGGCTGGCTGGGGCGTTTCTTTGAACATCAGAAGTCCGGAACCACTGATCCACGTGCCATTCATCTGGGGCATGACAAGCAGCCGTTTGCGCTGATGTCGCGTGATGTTCGCGTCCCTTCGATTCGATCGCTGGATCAATTCCGACTCCTCGGGATTGACGATGCGACATTTCGTGCTGCGGTCTCGGGGTTGTCTGACGCGGAGCGGCCCGACGACAATGATCTGTTGAGTTTTGTGCAGTCCAGCACCAGTTCTGCGATCGCCGCGAGTGAGCGACTTGGATTGTCAGGTCGATCGAATCAGGGATCTGTCACTTATCCCTCGACGCAGCTGGGCTCTCAATTGAAGACGGTCGCTCAGTTGATCGCTTCCGGGCTCACAACGTCCGTGTACTATCTGCAATTGTCGGGCTTTGACACGCATTCGCAGCAGCCGGATGCTCACGCCGGACTCCTGCGTCATCTGGGGAATGCCACCAAAGCGTTTCTCGATGATATGGATGAGCTGCAACAGTCCGATCGTGTGGTTGTCATGGCTTTCAGCGAGTTTGGTCGACGCGTTCAGCAGAACGCCAGCGATGGCACGGATCATGGCACAGCGGGTCCCATGTTCCTTGCCGGCAGGGCCATCAGGAGCGGACTTACCGGGAAGGCTCCTGATCTTCGCGATCTCCGCGACGGCGATCTTGTTTTTGAAATCGACTTTCGCCGGGTGTACGCATCAGTTCTGGGGTCGTGGTTTGGAAGCGACCCGCAGCCATTGCTGCTTGGCGATTATCAGCCGGTCGATGTCTTCAGGAGTTCACCTGGCGGCTGATCCGATCTGGTGGTGCGGTCTCCTGCTTATTCAATCTGCAGATCATCAAGACTTGTGAGCAGATCGACATCTGGCTCAGCAGGTGGAGTGATGTCGGTTGATGAGACGAAGGATGCTGAAGTCATAGTACGGTGACGAAGCCAGTCTGCGGATGGCCAGCTGAACGGGCGAAAGCGATCAGCGACACCCGTCTGGTCTCGATACAGAATCGCGCGTCCCTGAGTCAGCGACGCGGCTGTCGGTGTATCGATCAGACTGGCTGAATCGGTTTGATTCAGACGGAATGCGATGCGATTGTCAAATTCCCGCAGGAGCGAATTGGAAAGCCATCGCATGGCATTGCCAAAGGTGTCCGACCAGACAATCACATGAATTCCCACGGCCGGCCCTCGACGAATCAGGTCGCCCAGCTGCGTTGCCGGCGTGGCTTCTTTGGGACTCCCGAAGCTTCCCATGCCGAGGCCAAAATCTTCTTCGTCTTTGCGGAGAGATCGGAACTGTCCGATGTTCCGAATCGCGAAGATGATTTCAGGACTGTCCGGCGGGGCATCGCCATGTTCTCGATGAGCCAGTTCGCTGCTGAGATCAGCAACCGTTCGATCAGCCTCAATGGCCGATCGCAGCTCGAATCGCGGCACAATGTCTGCCGTAAAGAGCGACCGGAATTTCTCCTCGGACGAACGATCTCTCCCATCATGCAGCAGGATCATGCGGGATGTCCGTGGCCGTGCCGGAGTATGCTCGCCTGCACACCAGCTGACGATGGTGGACGCAAGAATTGCGTCGGCCAGATCGCCTTCCTGGCCGACGATGATAACGTTCTGGCCACCTGTTCGGCGGAATTCGAGACTGACGGGAGCAGCAATGGAGACAGGTTCGCCAATCCACGCCGGCACACTGTCGATAAAATGTCGTGTGGCATCCGGTTCGCTGGAAAGCCATGCCGCCAGAGGGCCGCATTGTTCGAGGACGGGCGGTACGTTGCCCTCGAAGACAATCATGCGACCGTCTGATTTCTGAATGTAATCGGAACGTTGGATCATCTCGTGAATCATGGATTCACGCTTCTCTTCATCCAGCCACGCGATCTGGAACGGATGATTTCCTTCGACAAGTCCATTCGCATCGTTGTAAATGGCTTCGCCGGGCCTTGTCAGCAACCGCGCGGCGGAGTTCTCTTCACTCAGAATCAGATGTGCATCGCCTTCGCTGCACTGCAATGCAATTCGGACAGCCACCTGTCCCAGTGTGCTTCGGGCCAGGGAATAGGCGCCTCCGAGAGTCTGCGATCCCAGCAGAACATGAATTCCGAACGCTCGGCCCTGGCGGATCAGTCGGTCCAGAAGCAATGAGGCTCGCGAGGAAACGCGGTCTTCGGAGGTGAAGAACTCCTGAAATTCGTCGATCAGCAGCATCAGACGAGGCATCCTCTGTCCGGGAAACTGCCGACGAAATGATGGTACATCCTGAACACCGCGGACTCGAAACAGCTCGCCACGTTCCTGAAGAACCTCATCCAGTCGTTCCAGAACACTCAGGCCGAATTCTCGATCGCTTTCAATCGCCACGACTTTTGCGTGGGGAAGTTTGTTGGCGGCATAAGTGCGAAATTCCACACCCTTTTTGAAGTCGATCAGATAGAACTGAATCTCTTCCGGGCTGTAATGCAACGCGAGATTTGTGATCAGAATGTGCAGCAGGGTGGATTTTCCGGAACCGGTCTTCCCAGCGATCAGCACATGCTGGCTCGTGCCTCGACCGAGTCGCATGTACTGCAATCTTGCCGCCCCCGCGCGGCCGATCGGGAAATCAATCCCATCTGCCGACGAGTGAGTCCAGATGCGGTCTGCTTTCGGGGCAATGCGACTGAAGGAGACCTCCACGCGACGAGCGTCTTTTGACTTCTCGCCGATCGCCCGCACCAGATTTACATACGCATTGGATTCCGGTGAGCGAACGGCCTCAAAAAGCACGCCGCGTGCATCTTGCAGCTGTTCTTCGGAGGAACGCTCCATCAACTCCGACATCTCGTCGATACCGGAGCCCTCTCGTCGCGGAATCCGACGTAACGACTCGGTGACGCGCTTCAGGACACCGGGCTGAATCTGGCCATCGAGCACATGAAAGGCGGTACAGCCTGTCTGGAAGTTGGCAACATCGAACGATCGAGGCACTCCCTGATCCGGAGACCACGTGACAATAGCATGAACGCCGCAACGCGGACCACTGGTCAGGATACTGGTCAGCGACTTCGCGGCTTCTTCGGAAAACCCCGACGGAAATCCTGCGACCACGACAAAGTGATAGGGTTCGGCCACTTCTCCCGCGGCTCGGTTGTAATCCTCGATTGTCTCAAACTCACTGCGGAGATAGGTCTGAAAGACACTCTCCATGTGCTCAGTCACTTTTTGCAGTCGGTCACGGATCTGAGAGGGGTCCGTCCAGATTCGATTGCTGATGAGCAGTTCGTCGTAATCCGCAAGGTGCATCATCGCCGAAAAACTCTGCCCAAGCCCGACGGGATCAATCAGTGTGACTTGAACTCGACCTGGCATGATCTCGGCGAGCAATCGCAGCAGAATGGCCCGGACAAAATCCAGTGCTGTTTCACGGCCGGCGGCATCATGTTCAATCACAAGGGAAGTATCTGTCGGAAACCTGAGCATCGCGGGGATTTCAAGGCACCGTGAACCTTCCTGTGATTCGGTCGAGTGCGGCGGGTCGGGAATGGTCGCCAGAAGGTGGCCGATCGGGATATCCTGCGGCAGTACCGTCGCTGGATTCCAGTTTGATGGTCGGAGTTCGCTCAAGCGACGATGCCGCTGGTTGCGATCACGACTGAAGTTTGCAATTTCTTCGGCAGAGGTCATTGCCTTGTTCCAGTCCTGCAGAACTTCTTCACGCTCCCTCTGCAACGACTGTCTCTGGTCGGTGACGCGACGACGCTCTTCCGTGACAGCCGCGTCATGAACCCGTGCAAGCTCGTTTTTGATACGCGTCAGTTCTGACGTTCGCCACGATTCAACTGCCATCTGCTCCCGTGCATGTGATGAATCCAGAGCGGCGATCTGACTGGCGGACTGGTCCGCCTGCAGCCCCAGTTGTTCATGGTGAAGACTGGTCAATTCCGCGATGCGCTGATCAACACTGGACGTCATGCGTTCGGCATGCAGACGCCGTCGCTCTTCCATTTCAGACTTCCACTTCTGTGCATCTGCGTCAAGGCGTCTGATCTCGGCAACACTCTTCTGCTTCCAGTAATGCACTGCGGCTCGCGAATTCGCCGCGTGCTGCAGTAATCGCTCGAAATCCCCGCGCAATCGTGACTGAACAGTGAGTAAAAGAACCTGTACGGGGAGAAATGCGGCACAATCGCCGATCAGGCAGGTTAGTCCAAACCATTCCC
>JBKDRW010000423.1:0-3282 GCA_046341255.1 Planctomycetota bacterium | reverse complement strand
AATTGTCGTTGCGCGTGTCCCAGTAACAATTGATGCCGTAAATGCGATTCTGATCATCGACGAACCAGCGATATCCGGTTCCCACATTACTGCCGAACTCTCCGTCGTTAAACATCAATCCGCGGAAGTCGCCAAACCACATCGTCGAATCAGATTCGGTGGACAGGGGCAGAAACCAGTCAAGAGAACTGTAACTGCTCGCATGTCCCACTCCTTCCCCTGCCACATGGCGTGCAGAGATACGGGTCATCCACGGGTCTGGAGCATCCTGCGATTGAGCCGTTTCTGCCGCTGCAAGCGTTGCAAGGTTGACGAGGACCAGGAACCAGTGTTTCATGTGGACCTGCCACGGCGGAAAAGCAAAATCATCGAAGCGTTTCCTGAAAGTTCGGCTGTGACAATTGTGCCGATCAATTCGAATCTGCGGGCTCAGGGATCTCCCCAAAATAACTCAGGCCAAGGTTCCAATTCGGAGAGCAGAGCATGAATTCACAGGCGCCGCAGGACAGGGGGGGGCTGGCAAGCTGTACGGCGAGGAAAAACGGCAGCGACGAAAAAAAGGGCTGCGTAATTTGTTTTGCTGAAGCCATGGATGCCGTAGAACCGGCGGCCATGTCAGCCTCCCCGGGTTCAACTTCAACTTTGCCGGCCCTGCACTGGCAATCCCTCGCGTTCAGATGCCGTTTTCGGGCTCGCTGTTACAACCGCGGGCGTACGAGAACCCTCCGTCGCCGTAACTCTTGACAGGCATGGACTTGGAACTATTATTCCGGTCTTTGTTGTTCTGGACGGCTCTGGGTCAAATCCGGTCAGCCACCCCTCGCAGGCCAGCCTTCATCGGCTGGCTTTTTTTGTTACTGGCGGGTCATGAGTCGCGAGAATTCAGGCAAAGATCAATCGTCGCAACTCACCCGGCAGCGGCTCGTTCTGGGGCCGCGATCGTCAGAACCAATTCCCGCGGTCTTCGTCAGGAATCGGGTGACCCATCCCATTCTTTATCGGAAGCGACTTCAGAAGATCGAGCGAGCCAAAGCCGGGGACCTTGTCGCCGTCTACGCTGAAGGTGATCGAGAACCCTTCGGCTACGGCGTTTACAATCCGCGGAGCGAAATGTCGGTGCGGATGCTGTGGACGACATCACAGTTGCCCGACGATCAGGCGTGGCGTCAGAAGTTTCAGGCTGCTATCCATCTTCGACGGGACACGCTGAACCTCAACGCCTGCTCGAACGCATGGCGAGTCGTTCATTCAGAATCGGACGGATTGTCAGGCATGATGGTCGATCGTTTCGGCGATGTGATCTCGGCAGAGTTCTTCGGACTGGGACTGTATCAGCGGGCTGAACTTCTGATGCCGATGCTGGCTGAGCAGCTTGGTGTCAGGCACTGGATCGCAACGACCAGCCCGCAGTTTCTGTCACAGGAAGGCTGTGACCCGCTGCCCCTGAGCTCTGAAGGATGCCCCGGACAGGTGGTGATCCAGGAACACGGAACAAGATTTCGAGTGCGTTTTGAAGGCGGCCATAAAACTGGCTTTTTCTGTGACCAAAGGGACAACCGGCGAAAGCTGGCCGAGTTCTGTGCGGGAAAAAGCGTTCTGGATTTGTGTTGTTATACCGGCGGTTTTTCCGTTCAGGCAAAGACACTTGGCAAAGCGGACGAGGTCATCGGTGTTGACCTCGATGACGCACCTTTGGAGGTCGCGAAGGAAAATGCGAACCTCAATCAGGCAAGGATTCGGTTTGTTCAGGCGGATGCATTTGCCTACATGCGTGAGATGATTCGAAACGGTCGAAAGTTCGACGTCGTGGTACTCGATCCACCAAAGCTGATACGCAGCCGGGCAGAAATAGAAGAGGGAACTCGAAAACACTTTGCCATGAATCGACTGGCCATGCGACTGGTCAAGCCGGGCGGGTTGCTCCTGAGTTGCTCCTGTGCCGGTCTGCTGCCCGATGCGGAATTTCAGAACCTGCTGGTTGCCGCGTCAAAGTCCACTGGCGATGACCTTAATACAGAGTCCAGTGCCGCCAGACCGCTCACACTTCAGATCATTGCCAGAACGGGAGCGGCTCCGGATCATCCGGTGATCTCAACATGTCTGGAGACGGAATATCTGAAGGCTGTCTGGATGATTGTCAATCCATGACCTGTGGCCCATCGTCAACCGAACGAACACCACATCTCGACAGAATCTGCTGACCGATCACGTCTGCTTCCGAAAACCCTGCAGGTGCGGCTTCTGAATCCTGAAAGATCGTCTGGAATTCCTTGTTTAAGGCCGGTACGCCCCGCTCCTGCACACGCGTTGATGGTTTACAATCTCCTTCATCGGCACTGAGTCGCACGCCTGATCCCAGTTTCCCTTTCCACGCATGCTCGGTACAATCGCGAACACCGATGATGGACATCAATATCACTGAAATCTCAATACGAGACAACAAGACTCTTCCATCAGAATAAGTCGGGCTCGTGTGTTACCTGTCCGGCCGTTTTGCCACCAACCAGAATGCGGGTTGTGTACGTCAAAGGGAACTGCGATGACAGAGGTCCTCGAACAGCAGCGAGACCATTCTTCGGAACTTCGATCAGTCAGCCGTGGCTTATTCCTGAAGCGAATTGCGATGGGTTGTCTGCTGGTTGGGCTTCCATTATGTATCATCATCCCTGACCCTGTTGCCTGGGCGACAGTCGCCATGATAACCATCGTGGTGGATCTGGCGGGGCGTGTGCTGTGCACCAAGGCCCCGATCACTGACCGCAAAGCGATCCGTTTTTCGATCGCTGCTCAATCCACAGGTCTGATACTGCTCTGCGTTCTGAGCCGCTTCAATCGCATGGGAATTCTTTCAGGACTGGCAGCAGCAATGATCTGCCAGATCTCAGCGGCTCGTTGGTTTGTCAGCTTTCTGACGCAAATCGCGACGGAGGTCTCGCGCCCGGATCTGGCAGCGAGCATTGAATTACTTCGAAGTCGACTGAGTGCATTTGCGATCAGCTTGTACGGAGCCGGTCTGACCGCACTCATCGTCAGCATGGCAGCAGTGATTGTCATTCTTTTTTCGTACGGACTCCTGCTTCCAATAGCAAGTCCGATGGGCCTGATGGTGATTATTTTTGTGTTGCTGGTATCCCATGGGCTTTATCTGCGAATGGCGATGGTCTACCGCAGTGTGATTCAATCCATCGCACGTGCGATTGAAGATTCGATCGCTGATGGAAAAGCCAGATCATCAGATTGACGCACACTTTTCTCCTCGCAAGTCGGCTCCTGGGGCAGTGA
>JBKDRW010000422.1:0-7075 GCA_046341255.1 Planctomycetota bacterium | reverse complement strand
TCCATGGATAACCCCGAGAGCATCCTGCAGCTTGATGAAGCACAAACACAGCTCAGGACCATCGACGGAAAGATCTTCGTCAACGGACAGCTGAAGGGCGTGAAGAAGGGCGAGCCGGAGCTGCATCCGGTTGGACATGTGGTGTCGCTGCCGGACGGTGCCAATGAAACCGGTCCGCTGGGGCCGATTGAGTTCTTCAAAGTGCTGCAGCAGAGTGAAGCGGTGTTGTGGCGCAATGAAGTGGTGACTCACAAAGATGGCTCGAAAACGACGGTGTACTTCCCGAAGCGAACAAAAGGCAGTGAGATCCTGCGGCCCGGCGAACATCCGACGTTCAAAGGGATTCGCAGCGAGAAGTTTTCGGACAAGATTAACTTCCTGTCGCTCATGCTGGCTCTATTCTGCGGGACAGCATCGCTGCCGCATATTCTGATCCGCTATTACACCGTCAAAGACGCCAGCAGCGCACGCAAGAGTACGATTGTGGGCATCGCCAGCATTGGATTCTTCTATGTGCTGACCTTGTATCTGGGCCTCGGCGCTCTCACCAGCGGTGCGCTGGATGTCAGTGAAGAGAATATGGCGGCTCCACTGCTGGCAAAGAGCATGAATACGTGGCTGTTCGCCGCAATCTCCGCCATTGCGTTTACCACCGTTCTCGGCACCGTGAGTGGTCTGATTCTCGCAGCCGCCGGCGCAGTGACTCATGATCTGATGAGCAATGCGTTCGGCTGGAAGATGAATGATTCGGAGAAAGTCCGAATTGCAAAGATTTCGTCCGTGTTTGTCGGGGTGATTGCGATCATCCTCGGGATCCTCTTCGAGAGCATGAATCCTTCGTTCCTTGTCGGCTGGGCGTTCAGTGTGGCGGCTTCTGCCAACCTGCCGTCACTGGTGATGATTTTGTTCTGGCCGCGAGTCACGAAGCAGGGCATTATCGCCGGGATTCTGGTCGGCATGGTCTCGTCGCTGACCTGGATTCTGCTGAGTGGCGAAGCGTACTCCAAGGTTTACGGTAAACTGGCTTCTGACGCGATTGTTCCTTTCAGTCAGCCTGGCATTCTGACGATCCCTCTCGGCTTCCTGACGCTGGTTGTCGTGTCTCTGTTGACTCAAGGGACCGCCAGAGGCGTTGTGAATGCCGCGAAGTGACGAGGCTGACTGAGGTCGTGCAGTTCGGCAGCCGTGGAATCTCGCCGTTTGGCCGTGCGGATGTTTCAGGTCTCGGAAGCGCTGATGGCATCCGCTGCGATGTGCGACGTGTGGCAACCTGCCGATGCGGCCCCTCTTCCTTTTCAGAAGCATAGACAGGATGATGAATTTCGATGTCTGAAAAGATCCAGAACTCCACCCCGGCTGCCGACGAGCGGCTTCGTTCTATCGACGCTTTGCGTGGATTTGACATGTTCTGGATCGCCGGCGGCGACACGCTGGCCACGTTACTGCTTAAGCGATGGAACTCGCCCACTTCGGAACAACTGCGATTGCAGTTTGAGCATGTCGAGTGGGAAGGGTTTCGTTTCTACGACCTGATCTTTCCGTTGTTCATGTTTCTGGTCGGCTGCGTGATTCCGTTCTCCCTCGAGAAGTATCGTGATCGTCCAACCGCCGTCTATGGACGCGTTTTGCGTCGAACGGCGACCCTGTTTCTTCTGGGACTGATCGCAAACGGCTTGCTGACGTTTCAGTTTGCCGACCTCCGCTATGCTGGTGTCTTGCAGCGAATTGCAATTTGCTACGGACTGGCAAGCCTTGTCTTTCTGAATCTTCGCTGGAAAGGACAGATGGTCGCCATCGGAGCCATCCTGCTGGGCTACTGGGCAGTGCTGTCATTCGTTCCGGCGCAAGGAGGAACCGCTGGAGACCTCAGCAAGTCAGGCAATCTGTCGGGCTATCTGGATCGCACTCTGCTGCCCGGAAAGATTCTGAAACAGTACTATGGTGATGGCGACAACGAAGGCTTGCTGTCCACGATTCCGGCCATCGCCACTGTTCTCCTGGGAGCACTCGCTGGGCAGTGGTTGCGATCGAATCGTTCCGGATGGACAAAGGCAGGCGGATTGCTGGTAGCGGGCGTTGTCGGAATCGCTGTCGGAACGGTCTGGGGATGGAAGTTCCCGATCATCAAGAATCTCTGGACCAGCTCTTTCGTTCTGCTCACCGCCGGATGGAGCCTCATCCTGCTGTCGTTCTTCTACGTGATCATTGACGTGATGAAGGTGCGAGGCTGGGCGTTTCTCTGGATCGTCATCGGCATGAACGCCATCACGATTTACGTCGCTCCGAGGCTCATCGAATTCGAAAAGCCAGCCGCGTTTCTGCTCTCCGGCTGCATCGAGCTTGCCGGAGACTGGGGAGCCGTGTTGCTTCAGTTTGGGGAACTCACCTGCAAGTGGCTGTTTCTGTACATGCTGTACCGCAATCGAGTGTTCCTGAGACTGTAATCCTGAATGCGGGATCGCCACGAGACCACGCAGAGTCTGCAAGGGTTTTCCACCGTTCATCGCACGCTTCCTCTGGCCGTCGCGCCCCTCAGATCGCAATTCAGTGAATCTACGATCGCTGATCGAACACGCCGAGGATCGGGGCACCGCCGTAGAGGAAGTGGGGGCGGCCGGTGAGATCGTTGAGCGTGGCTCCCTGCGGGATGCCCATTGCGTGAAGGATGGTTGCGATGAGGTCTTTCGGATTGACCGGATCTTCTTTAGGGAACCGAGCGATCTCGTCGCTTTCACCGTAAACAGCACCGCCCCGAACTCCAGCACCTGCGACAAGTCCGCTGTAGCAGAACGGATGATGTTCGCGACCGGCATTGCTGGCTGTAATCTGTGGTCGACGGCCAAATTCGCCGACCCATACAACCAGCGTGTCGTCCAGCATTCCGCGGTCCCGGAGATCTGTCAGGACGGCGGAAAGTGCCATATCGGCCGGAGGAATCAGATCATTCTTCAGTCGCTGGAAGTTGTTGCCGTGCGTGTCCCAGAAGCTCTGGCCATCGTTGTGCCAGTTGACGCAGACGTACGGCACTCCGAACTCCAACAATCGTCGAGCCATTAACACGCATTGACCGTGGATGTTGCGACCATAACGGTCGCGTGTTTCCGGTGACTCTGCATTCAGGTCAAACGCCTCACGGACCGACGACGATCCCAGCAGACGAAACGCCTGAGCATGCTGAGCCGACATCGCCTCAGTGGCCATTTGCTGCAGGGCGAGTTGTTGTCGATCAATCGCGGTCAACAAATGCTGTCGACTTTGCAGACGTGATGTATCGAGACCGTCCATCAACTGCAGCGCAGGGACGGTCCAGTTCGGCTGACTTGGATCGCCTGTGACAAGCATTGGGTCTGTCGATGGGCCGAGCCAGCCTCCGGATTGCCCGGGCGAAACACCACCAGGTGCCGCCGGATGAAACGTCTTCCATGGCAGCATCACGCTGGACGGCAATCCTTCCGGAGCGGAATGAAATCGAGACAACAATGCTCCGGTTTGCGGTGAATCGTTCCGGCTTGCCGGCTCGTCGTCGCTCTTATTCACCGGTGGCAACTGCCCGGTCAGAGTCGTGTGCGCGCTGCTCAGATGGGCTGGATCGTCATGGTTGAGCGATCGGATGACGGTCACCAGGTCGCTGATGGCGGCGAGTCGTCGGAAGTGCTCAGACAGAATCAGTCCGGGTGTTGCGGTTTGAATCACGCCAAACTCGCCGCGAACTTCAAGCGGAGCGTTTGGCTTTGGATCGAGCGTATCAAGCTGACTGGCGCCGCCCCACATGAACAGCATGAGGACACGTTTGGCTTTCCCGAAGCCCGTCGTCTGACCGGTTGACAAGTCAACCTCACCGGCCTGAAGCCGCAGGTTGGTGCCGGTGAGCAGGCTCAGTGAACCCGCTGACAGAACCGCACGTCGTCTGAGACGATGCGATGCCACAGTCGGGCGGTTCAGTGCTTGATTGAGTCGCATAACGCGAACTCCGCACGCCTTGCGGGCGTTTTGACAAGTGGCAGGCAGGAGTGCCGGGGGGGACTGCGTGGCTGTCACGGATGCAATTCGCCCCGTCACAGTGGCTGGAGAACTGAACCGTAGCATCCTGACGCACAGGATGTCCAGTTTTCTGCATTTTTTTGCCGCTGATGAGTCCTGTTTGCCCCGGTTGCGATACCAGATCGGTGCATGGGCTCATTGCGGAACTCGCCAGCGTCTGAACGCTTCGCGATTGTGTTTTGAATCGCGTGAATCTTGTCCACCGCGAGAACATCCTGCCCGTATGTCAGCCTCAGACGAGCGCTCCCTCTCGGGCACATCCCCCAGCCAAAGGCCGGTCGTTTCCCCGGGGAAGGAGCTGCTCTGTAGGATGCACGCTTCGGGGTTCCCTCCGGAATCGTGATCTTCGATGGTCTCGTAGAGACGTATGAGGCTTGAATTTCTGACAGGGCGATGCGGATTTGTTCCAACGATCTGCGTCTCAGGCCCGCATTGCGAAGAGTGGAAAATCCGGATCGGTGCAGCCTGATCGACGCTGGATCACACGTGCGCGCCTTTTGAACGTTCTGGAGGATTGCCATCAGGTACCCACCGGCGAAACAAAAAAGTCAATGAATGCTCGGCTTTCGTGAAACTGTGACTCGGATCTGGTACAACCTCGGCTGTGACGTGATGGAAGTACGGGAGTTTCCCTGCAGAGCAGTTTTCGCCAGGCCCTGAAAGCGATTTCTGAACGCTGACGGAAGCTCATCGGAATGAGCGGTCAGTGAAAACAGAGCATTTGAGCGTCTGCAGTGTTTCTTCTTGTCTTTTCACGCAGAGTTTGGTCATGACGGATTCAAATCAGGTTGTTGAATTGCAGCATTCTCTCGTCAGCCACCATCTCAGTCGGCTGCGTGATCTCCGGACACAGCCGTTTGAATTTCGGCAGCATGTTCGGACGCTTTCGACGCTGCTGGTCGTCGAGGCGACGTCACATCTTCCGCTGCGATCTGTCATGGTTCAGACTCCGATTGAGACCACAGAATGTCGCGAACTGTCCTGTCGCATTGCGGCGGTGCCCATTCTGCGTGCGGGTCTGGGTATGGTGACTCCGCTGTCGGACCTGATTCCGGATCTGGAAGTCTGGCATCTGGGTTTATATCGCGATGAAGCAACTGCCGAGCCGGTGTCGTACTACGACAAATTGCCTGCGAGCAATCCTCCTCAGGTGGCTTTTATTCTGGATCCGATGCTCGCCACCGGCGGCTCTGCCTGTCTCGCCATCGACGCGCTCAAACGATGGGGAGTGTCAGAAATCTTCATGCTGTCGATCATCGCCGCCCCGGAAGGCATCGCACGGCTGACGCAGCACGCTCCGGATGTCCGCATCCTGACTTGCGCGATTGATCGTGAACTCAACGAACGAAAATACATCGTTCCGGGTCTGGGAGATGCCGGCGATCGTATCTTCAACACCTGATGAATGCAGAACGGGTGTGGCTTTCCCCAGACCTGATGCTGCAGAGATCTGTGGATGCCGCACGAAAGTGCTGAGTCGTCAGGCTGAGTCGTCACTCTGAGGAACTCTCGCTCCTGTGACAAAACGAATCAGCTGCGCCCTGGCCACCTGCTCCACCAGTTGCGGAAGAGCTGCCACTGTGATCGCAGGAATTCCTTCTGGCTGAGGCTCAGCTTGTCTGTCGAGTTGAAGTGATATTCGTACTCGGGGTTCCCTTCGAGCACCATCAGGTACTTGTAATGCAGTACCAGATCCGGGCCTTCGTCGAACGTTGCCAGCACCATCATGGCTTCGCTCAGTTCCTGTGCCAGACGGCGTGAGTCAGGACAACCTGTCTGCGCCTTTTCGCACAATTCAATGAGCCGCAGGACTTCCTTCGGCAACGCATTGCCGACTCCTGTAATTGCTCCCTTTGCACCGCAATGGATGTATCCGTGATACACCTGCGTGTCGACTCCGACCATCAGAGTCAGCGCTGTATCACGGTTCGTGATATGCTCGGCAGCGTAGCTCAGTGAGGCGGCTCCTCCAAATTCCTTGAACCCGACGAGATTGGAAAAATCCTTCTGAAGGTCGAAGAAAAGATCGGCCCTCGTTTCGAATCCGTAGTAGGGGCTGTTGTAGATGACGGATGGCAACCCGTCCGCAGCTCTGAGAACACCCGCAAAATGATGCCGCTGTGCTGCCGCTGACGTCCCGCGTGAGAGCACTCGCGGGATCACCATCAGTCCTGCGGCGCCAAATTTTCTGGCATGAGCGGCGTGTGCTGCGGCGGCTGTTGGATTCTGTGCTCCGGTACCAACGACGACGGGGACGCCAGCCTCGCATAACAATCGGACTCCTTCCTGACGCTGAGCGTCGGTCAGTAAGGGCCAGTCCCCCATCGAGCCGCAGTAGACGACAGCCCGCATTCCGGTTGTGATCAGCTCTTTCGCTTTCCTGACTAACGCGTCAAAGTCCGGAGTTCCGTTCACCGAACACGGAGTCATCAAAGCCGGGATACAACCACAGAAGACATTGTCAGCGCTGGACATGGGGTACGTTCTTTACGCTGTCGGGACAAGATGAAGGAAAACGGGATGGGGTGGATCGGCTGTGTCGCCGTGCATCAGACAACTCGAATTCGAGGTTGTGCGACACGGACATGACTGAAACCGACTTCGACAGCATGCACCTCGTTCGGTCCGTGCTGCAACGAACACTCGTTCAGGAGTGTTCATCATTCTCCGGCGCTTCGGAAGTCGCCAATTCGGCCAGTTGAGCCGCGGCAGCCTTCTTCGACATGCGATAGAACGCAATGCTGAATCCCGTGAAGACCGTTGCCGGCATACCCAGCATAAACAGGATACTGTACATGTATGCTTTCGGTCGTCGCTCTTCGGTCTCGTTCGCTGTCTTACATCCCGGGCAGGCAGTCGCGGTGGATTCAAAGTGCGTAGGCACCACACCCGTCGCGACGACCAACGCTGTGGCGAAGAAGAATTTTCTCAGAAATGTCTTCATCTGTTGAAGTCCTGTGAGTCCGTCAGACGGGAGCACTACGCGAACACCACCGCCGATGACTGAAGATTTCGCCAAGGCCAATGATAGAGC
>JBKDRW010000421.1:0-15548 GCA_046341255.1 Planctomycetota bacterium | reverse complement strand
CCGCTACTTGTACCGAAGACCTCAGGAGTGACCTCCTGAGGTTTTTTGTTTCCGGATGCATCCATGTGCGAGCATCATGCAGAAGATTCCAGCACCGGAACCCGGCCATCGGTGTCGCAGCGACTGCCCGTGGTGATGTGGTTTGCTTCGTTGGTACAACGCGGGGCGATCGGACTGGTTCGGATCTATCAGATCGTTCTCAGTCCATGGCTCGGCAGAAACTGCCGGTTTGTGCCGTCTTGCAGTCAATACATGATCGGGGTCATCGAGAAGTACGGAGTGATCCGCGGTGTCCTTCGGGGCGTTTTGAGGATTTGTCGATGTCACCCGTTTCATCGTGGAGGCTACGACCCGCCTTGAGGAAACTCGTTCCCTGCGTTCGATCTGCCGGCCTCCCGATTTTGGACGTGCTTTGAACTCAGGTCACGGAGAAACGGGTTTCTGTGCTGATTTGAAGAAGGCGGCCCCATCCACTGGGCGACTCGACGCCGCCAATTTCTGCATCGAGTCGGTCGCGTGTTCCGAGCCTGCCAAAAAGACGGATTTTGGTTCGTGACATTCGGATTCTCTCAAGGCAATTTGCCGCAAAGTCAATAGGGATAGATGCTTACAATGCGATCTGAGCAGGCGGCACGGGGTTTGCATTTTCGATCGGCGTCTTTGAATTCTCTGCCACTCTGATCTATCAGCAGCGGAGCCTCCTTTTGGGGTGCGGGAACTGCCGTCGATTTTCTCGACCTTGTTGCCCGGTCGAGGATGGAGAGATCAGAGGGGTTTGAATCTGGTGCTTAAAATCGTGTTGATTTGAGAAGTCAAGTTTGAGGAGAAGCCGTGGCTAAGTTACTGACGTTCGACGAAGAGGCCCGTAAGAGCCTGCTTTCCGGCGTGTCGAAGCTGTCAAAGGCAGTTTCCAGCACATTGGGACCCCGCGGAAGAAATGCCGTGCTGGATAAAGGCTGGGGGGCACCCAAGGTGACCAAAGACGGTGTGACCGTCGCTGAGGACATCGAACTGGAAGACCCTTACGAAAATGTTGCCGTGCAGCTGGTGAAGGAAGCGGCCTCAAAGACGAATGACGTTGCGGGGGACGGTACGACCACGGCGACTGTTTTGTCAGAAGCGCTGTACCGCTCCGCTCTGAAGTACATTGCTGCTGGTGCAGATGCGATGGCGTTAAGCCGTGGTGCTCACAAGGCGGTGGCGGCGGTCGTGGAGGCCCTCGAGAAGATGGCGAAGCCCGTGAAGGCGACGGATAAGGAAGCGATTGCCAAGGTGGCAACCATTGCTGGTAACAACGACCCGGAGATCGGTCAGTTCCTTGCTGATGCCTTGATGAAGGTCGGCAAGGATGGGGTGATTACGATTGAAGAGGGTCGTCACGTTCAGACGGAAGTTGATCTGGTCGAGGGGATGCAGTTTGATCGTGGTTACCTGTCTCCTCATTTCATTACCAACGATGATGAGCAGGAAGTTGTGCTCGAGAATGTTCGCATTCTGATCCATGAAGAGAAGATCAGCAGTGCGAAGCAGCTTGTGCCGATTCTTGAAGCGATTTCCAAGGCCAATGCGCCTCTGTTGATTATTGCTGAAGATGTTGAAGGTGAGGCGCTGGCGACGCTGGTGGTTAACAAGATGCGTGGCATCGTCAAGGTTGCTGCTGTCAAGGCTCCGGGTTACGGTGATCGCCGCAAGGCGATGATGGAAGACATCGCGATTCTGACAGGCGGAAAGGCGTTCTTCAAAGATCTCGGGATCAAGCTGGAGAACATCCAGCTGTCAGACCTCGGGAAGGCCAAGAAGATCCACATTGATGCCAACAAGACCGTGATTGTGGAGGGTGCCGGGAAGAAGGCAGATATCCAGGGCCGGGCTGAGCAGATTCGCCGTGAAATTGAAGTGACAGACAGCGAATACGACCGCGAAAAGCTTCAGGAGCGTCTGGCGAAGCTTGCCGGAGGTGTGGCGCAGATCAATGTTGGCGCTGCAACGGAAACAGAAATGAAAGAGCGGAAGGATCTGTTTGTGGATGCTCTTGCGGCAACTCGTGCTGCAATTGAAGAGGGCATTGTTCCCGGTGGTGGTGTGGCACTGCTGCGATGTGGGTCTGCACTGGATTCCCTGGAGCTCAAGGGGGACGAGGAGTTCGGAGTGGATTTGATTCGCAGCGTGCTGGAAATGCCGATGCGGACGATTGCTGAGAATGCGGGATTGGACGGCGCGGTTGTTGCGAATCGTGTGCGGAAAGAGAAGAAGAGCAGCTACGGCTACGACGCTTTGACTGACAAGTACGGGGATATGGTCGAGTTTGGTGTGATCGACCCGGCAAAGGTTGTTCGTACCTCTCTGCAGAATGCCTTCAGCGTGGCATCTCTGTTGATGACAACGGACTGTATTGTTGTCAACGAGCCGAAGAAGCCGGAAGACGGTCACCATGACGACCACCATCATGACGGTGGCATGGGCGGTATGGGTGGCATGGGTGGTGGAATGCCAGGAATGGGCGGCATGCCCGGCATGATGTAGTCGCTGAATGGCATATCATTCTGATTTGAGTCATTTCTTACACAGACACTGAGCAGGACTCAGGATTTACGGAGTTTTTGAAAATGAAGATCAATCCTCTTGATGACCGCGTTGTAGTTCGTCCAAACGAAGCTGAAGAAACCACTGCGGGCGGGATCGTGTTGCCGGATGCTGCCAAAGAGAAGCAGCAGCGAGGAACTGTGATTGCTGTTGGTCCGGGCCGTTTGCTGGACAGCGGAGAGCGTTCTCCGATCAGTGTCAAGATCGGAGACCAGGTTCTGTTTGGCAAGTATGGTGGCACCGAGATCGAGATCGACGGCGAGGAAGTGAAGATTCTTCGCGAGAGCGATATTCTGGCAAAGCTTGTGTGAGCATCAGCGATCGGTCCCCGTTCAGAATCTGGTTTTGAGCGGGGTGGCGGAGGGCCGCCTGTGATTTTTGCATTCGATTCATTCTCTGGCAGCGTTTGATCGCTGAAGGAGCCTTACAAGTGGCAAAGCAACTTCTGTTTGATGACCGCGCTCGCATCAAGCTCCAGCGGGGCGTGGAAACTCTGGCGAAGACGGTGGCAGTGACGATGGGCCCGACGGGTCGGAACGTCATTATCGACAAGAGCTTCGGCAATCCTGTCGTGACAAAAGACGGTGTAACCGTCAGTAAAGAAGTCGAACTGGACGATCCGTATGAGCACATGGGTGCGAAGTTGGTGAATGAAGTCGCCAGCAAGACCAGTGACACAGCTGGTGACGGAACAACTACAGCGACGGTGCTGGCACGTGCGATTTACAATGAAGGGCTTCGCAGTATTTCTCTCGGAGCGAACCCGACGGTTGTGAGGAAGGGCATTGAGAAGGCCGTTGATGCCGCA
Source organism: Planctomycetota bacterium (assembly GCA_046341255.1). Lineage (GTDB taxonomy): Bacteria > Planctomycetota > Planctomycetia > Planctomycetales > Planctomycetaceae > SXXK01. Next base: position 12,157 of record JBKDRW010000421.1, on the reverse strand, counting down.
CTGAAGAGTCTCGAAAAGCTGGCTCGACCGGTAGGTTCGAAGCAGCAGATTGCTCAGGTTGGCGCGATTTCTGCCAACAACGACAAGTCGATCGGCGACATGATTGCCAACGCGATGGAGCGAGTCGGTCGCGATGGCGTGATCACTGTCGAAGAGGGCAAGGGCAGCAGCACAACGCTCGAGTTCTCCGAAGGGATGCAATTCGATAAGGGCTACATCAGCCCGTACTTTGTGACTCAGGCTGAGGACATGAAGTGCGTTCTGGAAGACTGTGTGATCCTTCTGTTCGAGAAGAAGGTTTCCAGCCTGCGTGATTTTGTGCCGCTGCTGGAGAAGGTTGCTCGTTCCGGCAAGCAGCTTCTGATCATCGCGGAAGATGTGGACGGCGAAGCGCTGACGGCTCTCGTCGTGAATAAGCTTCGTGGTATTCTCAAGGTCTGTGCCGTCAAGGCTCCGGGTTTTGGCGATCGCCGCAAGGCGATGCTGGGCGATATTGCCGTGCTGACCGGTGGAACGTTTATCTCAGAAGATCTGGGTGTGAAGCTGGAGAGTGTCGAACTGGCTCACCTTGGATCAGCTCGTCGTGTTGAAGTGACCAAGGACAACACGACAATCATTGAAGGTGCCGGTAAGGAGTCTGCAATCAGGACTCGCGTGCAGCAGATTCGCGACCATATCGAGAAAACGGACAGCGACTACGATCGAGAGAAATTCCAGGAGCGACTTGCCAAACTGACTGGTGGAGTGGCCGTGATTTCCGTCGGTGCTTCTACCGAAGCGGAGATGAAGCAGACCAAGGCCCGTATGGAAGATGCTCTTCATGCGACCCGAGCGGCGGTTGAGGAAGGAATCCTTCCCGGGGGCGGCGTTGCACTGCTGAGAACGATCGAAGCGGTCAATAAGGTCAAGGTCTCTGGTGACGAAGCGATTGGTGTGGGCATTCTGGCTCGTGCCCTTGAGGCTCCGGCCCGCATGATTGCTTCAAACTGTGGCAAAGACGGCGCCGTCATCGTGGATGAAATCCTGCAGCTCGAAGGGGCGATGGGTTATGACGCGTCGAAGGATGAATATGTTGACATGTTCAAGGCCGGGATTCTGGATCCGACCAAGGTGGTGCGAAGTGCGTTGTCCAACGCGGCTTCAATTGCCGGTCTGATGTTGACCACTCAGTGTCTGGTGACAAAGACTGAAGATGCGGAGGGTGGCAAGAAGCCGGCGGCTGAAGGTGTCATCCGCTGAGCAGGCTCCGGTGCTCATGATGAGGCTCTGGTCCGGTCATCATGGCCCATGAATCCTGAATCGATATGCGGGACACCAAAGTCTGGTGTCCCGCGTTCATTTTGAGACGTTTGATGGTGTGGATGCAGACTGATGTTTGCTGATCGGCGGCTGCCGCTGGTCTTTGCTGCGGATGTTCTTGGTCACTCGAAGAGATTTTGAAGCGATCATTCGACCGGCGGGTTAACCAGTGGCTGGTCGGGCTCGATCCTGCGGAAATTCAGAAACGGGATTGGTTCCTGAGGTACTGGCAACGTTCTATGACGACTCAGCGTGACTACTACGAAGTACTCGGTGTGGCTCGCAATGCGTCGGCAGAAGAGCTGAAAAAGGCCTACAAGAAGCTCGCCTTGAAATACCACCCGGATCGAAATCCGGATGACGAGGATGCCGTTTCGAAGTTTAAGGAGGCCTCAGAAGCATTTGACGTCCTGAACGATGCTGACAAACGAGCTCGCTACGATCGCTTCGGCCATGCCGGTGTCAAAGGGGCAGGTGGTGGAGGCGGTGGGTTCCACGATGTCAATGACATCTTCAGCGCTTTCGGGGACCTGTTTGAGGGCTTTGGGTTCCAGTTTGGAGGCAGCGGAACAGGCCGTCGGGGCGGTGGACGATCTGGTGCGAGTCGGGGAGAGTCACTTCAGGCGACCGTTCGAATCGATCTTCCGGAAGCTTACAACGGCTGTAAACGTGAGTTGCGAATCTCGCGTCATGAAAGCTGTGAAACGTGTCAGGGCTCTGGCTGCAAACCCGGTTCTTCGCCCACCAAATGTTCGACATGTGGCGGACACGGACAAGTGGTTCAGTCGCAGGGCTTCTTTCGATTTCAGACCACATGTCCTGGCTGTCGAGGTCGGGGAACAATCGTGAAGGATTCGTGCGGTTCCTGTCAGGGACAGGGCCGTGTGATGAAGGAGGTTGTTCGCGAGGTAGCGATACCCCCCGGAGTGGACTCCGGCATGCAACTCTGTCTGCGTGGGGAAGGCGAAGCCGGTATGAACGGCGGACCTCGCGGTGATCTTTATGTCGACATCGAAGTAAAGAAACATGCTCTGTTTCAGCGTGAGGGACAGGATCTCATGTATCGACTTCCGGTGACCTTTGCTCAGGCGGCCCTCGGTGCTGAGATCGAAATTCCGACGCTGAAGGGACGCGAAACGATGAAGATCAAGCCGGGAACTCAACCTGGCGAAATCAATCGGCTTCGAGGGATGGGAATGCCGGATCCGCGAGGTGGAAATGGTCGAGCCGGCGACCTGCTCGTGGAGGTGCAGGTCGAGGTGCCTCGGAAATTGACCTCTGAACAGGAAGATTTACTGCGAAAACTGGCGGACCTGGATCATAAGGATGTGACGCCCCATCGAAAGTCTTTCTTTGAACAGGTGAAAGCGTTCTTCTCTGGTGAAACCACCGAAGAAGAATCGTAGTGTTCTGGCGCGGCTGGCTGGTGATTCCGGGGGCTGCGGTCTGTGCGGATTTCCTGAAATCTCCCTCGCTGAACTGGTGATGAGCAGGAATGTCCATCCGTTCGAAGTTTGTATAGCTCAAATTTTATAGCTCAAAGAGGCGATCATGAATCAGCCCGAAACGAATGCAGAGAACGCGCGACAGGAGGGCGGTGCATCATCTTCGGATGCTGCGGCTGAGGCAGTGGCAGCGTCCATTGCAGAAGACGCCGGAACTTCACTGCTCAATTCCGCCGAGTTGCAGTCGAAGGTTCATGAACTCCAGGATCGTTTGATCCGGACTCAGGCCGAGATGGAAAACTTCCGTCGTCGCACGCATCGAGAGCAGGAAGACGCGCGGCGATTCGAATCGCTCCGACTGGTTCGAGACATGCTTCCGGGACTCGATGGACTGAATCGGGCGATCGCATCAGCCGAGCAGACTGGTGACCTGCAGAACCTGCTGAATGGTATTCGTATGGTGGCCCACCAGTTCCGTGACATTTTGAAAGCGCATCACGCTGAACCGATCGATGCGCTGGGCCGGGCATTTGATCCGAATCTTCACGAAGCGCTGACTCAGGTACCATCGAAAGATCATGATCCGATGACTGTGCTTCAGGTGGTGGAAATGGGTTACAAACTTCATGATCGAGTTGTTCGCCCGGCTCGAGTCATTGTCTCCTGTGCGCCTCCGGAAGCCTGATGCTGGCGTGTGTTGTGACAGTTCAAAGTCTGGAATGTGAGAGTGTGATATGCCAACCTATGAATATCGATGTTCGGCGTGTGGCAATATGTGGGATGAATTCCAGTCGATGAAAGATGAGCCGACCCGGAAATGCCCGAAATGCAGGAAGCTGAAGGCCGAGCGGATGATCAGTGCGGGTGGTGGGTTGCTCTTCAAGGGCAGCGGCTTTTATCTGACCGATTATCGCAGCGAGTCCTACAAAAAAGGCGAAGCGGCCGCTAAGGGTTCTTCCGAATCGAGGTCGGACAGCGGCTCAAAGTCTGAGAGTCCGGCGAAGTCAGAATCCTCGAAGCCATCAAAGAGTGAATGACGTTTTTCCTGGTGCGTTTCATCGGGAAGCCAGGTTGGGCCGATTATGTCCGAAGAGCGTGCCGAGAATCGTCCGGAGAGCCCTGAAAGTTCGACCTTCGATCAACTGGTTGCGAGCCGTCGTGACTGGATCGATGGTGTGCTTCGACCGTGGTGTCGAACGGCTTCGCTGAAGGAACTGAAGAAGGCAGAGGCTGAGTGGTTTGATCTTGCCGGGCGAGCCGATTCGAACGCCACGCTCTGGACCTGGGCGTGGGAACGCTTTCCAGCCATCGTGCATCCGGAGATGTCGGGAGTCAATGAAACTCATGAAGTGACACTGCGACTGCTGGCAGGCAGCGTGATCACCGGGTACCCGGACTCACGTCGCAGTCAGAGAGGACAGTTGACGCTCATCGGTCTGGACGAACATGGATCTCAACAACAATCGGGCCCCATCAGCATCGACGAGATCCTTGAAATCACTCGACAGTGCTGACCGATGAGGTTTCTGTTGCTGGTGGAGAACTTTCAGCATCAAACATTCGGGACACGACGTCTGCGTCCAACGGCCTGGTGAGCAGACTGACGGCGGTGCCAAAGATCGAGGACGCAAGCAGGCCCCACAGCATGGGCTCAAAGCCAAGCAGATAATACGGTCGGAATTTTGTGGCTGCACCGATGTATGGCTGTCCGGGAACATCGAGAATGCCGGAGATTCCGATCAGATACAGCAGAAGAACCGTCAGAGCGCCGCTGACCATGGCTGCGATGACTCCCGGAGCGTTGGCTCGTCGCCAGTAACAGGCCATTAACGCAGGCACCAGAAACGTCGCAGCCGCTCCGGATGTGCTGAACACGATAAATGCCTGAAGATAGGCTACCGGATGCCAGCTGACAGCCACCGAAATCACTCCTGCACCGATCATGGCGATCCAGGCGGCCCGACGAAGGTGATCACGATCGGCATGCGGATTGATCAGTCGCTGATAGATGTCGCGCACGAGTCCCGATGACAGGACAACAAGATACGAACTGACAGTCGCCATCACGGCTCCGAACGGAGCAGCCAGAATCAGGCCGGCGATCAGTGAGCCGAAAGGAAGATGGCTCGTGGTCATGATGGCCATCCGCGGAATAATCTGGTCTGATTGATTTGTGGCATCAAGTGAGGGGATCAGGGCGCGACCGCAGATGCAGATCACAATCAGTGGAAGATAGATCCCCATGTTGTAGAGGCTCAGCAGATAAATCGATCTGCGAATCACCGATGTATTCTGACTGGCCATGAGTCGAACGAGTCCTGCCGGTGCGCCCACGCCTCCCCAGACCCAGACAATGAAGAATGAGATGGCGAGTGACAGTGGCAGAAATTCGTTGGCTGAACGATCGCGCATGTACCCTGGTCCGAAGACAAATCCAGGGCCGGTGTTCTCCAGCGACGTTCTCGTGGCCTGTTCCAGTCCTCCTGCGGCGTGAAGAGACGCGAACAACAGAATGACGACTCCGAAGAACATCAGCAGGCTTTGAAAGAGATCCGTCCAGACCGCCGCCAGAAACCCGCCCATCACGGTATATCCGACAACAGTGACGGCAAAGATCAGCAGTCCGACGTGATATCGAAAGTCTGAGACAGCAGTGGCATCTTCGGAAATGCTCAATTCTCCGCCCGACGGCCAGGCCAGCTGCAGCACGATCGCACCGGCCTTGAACTGCGCGAACATCATGAACGACAGGTAGAGCAGAATGAATGTTGTGCAGAGCAACCCAAGACCTGGACTGTTGAATCGATTGCGAAACAAGTCCGGAACCGTGATCGCGCTGGTTCGACGACTGAGTTGAGCCAGTCGTTTCCCGAGAATTCCAAAACCTGTGATCGGAACCACCATGTAGCTGCCGATCCACAACGCGACGATCCAGCCATGGGAATACACGAGGGACGGAAATCCCATAAACGTACCGCCGCTCTGGATCGTCGCCGTCAGCGCCAGCGCCCAGGCTCCGAGGCCTCGATTACCGAGAAAGAAGCCTTTCATGAAACCGCCCTTCTCTGTCGTGCGATTGGCAAGCACACCGATCCAGACAGAGCCAAGGATAAACAGGATCAGCATGCACATCGCGCCGAGGCCGACAGCCGGAGGACTGCTTGTTGCCGTCTGTGCAACGTTGGCCGCTGAGGCTCCTGCCTGAGCCAGCGTCGCTGCTGATGCGGACAACGCATGGATGCAGATCAGACACGCATCCGCAGGAACGCTTGTTTGCATGTCAGCCTCCCAGTCCAAGATCATCAGCGTCTTCCACATCCTGCCCCAGATCGCCGTCGCGAACAAACAGCAGTCCAAAACCAATGGAAATGATGGTGCAGGTCGTCCACGGGATGACGATGCCCCAGAAGATCCAGTCCGGGAAACCGAGCACCAGTCTGAGATCTTCGGCCTTTCGATGATATCCCATGCTGTAGCAGGTTCCGATGGACCAGATCGCTGCCCCAAGCCAGAGACTTGAGACGATCAGCGCCTCACGCAGAGATGACTGAACCAGAGGATCCGCTTTTTGAGTCATGGTTGTAAATCTTCTGAAGATCGTGCGTTCCGTATGATCAGGGTGACCACGTCTGACTGATTCCGAGACCAGTGCTGTTTCAGAGTCTGATGCGGACTGGCAGACGACAAGAACCGGGGAATCCGGTCCGATTCGCGTTTTGAACTTATCCACAAATTACGACTGCCGGACGCACGCGGATCAGACTGGGCGGCATGCTCGTTCTGTTCCGGCAGGCCTGTTCATTCCACGAGTTTTTTGCCGACCGAACGCGTCGCAAATGTTGAGGCCGCTTCTTTCTGTCCGATCGATTCAAGGACTGAAGAAAGTCCATCGAGGTTTTGCTGCAGGCTGAGCTCAGCATCCAGCTCTTCCCGATGATCGATAATGCCGATCGGACCAGAGTAATGTGAGTCCACGATGGTCTGCAGCATTGCTTTCTCATGCTGTCCCCGGCCGATGGGCAGGATTTTTGGCTGAGCCTTGTCATTCATGCCATTCAGATTGAGGCACAGCAGGTAAGGCTGCATCAGTTCGAGCTGCTTTGCGAAGTCGGAGATATGATCGTGTCCGTGATGCAGGTTGTAGACAATTCCGACATGATCCGCTTTGTGAATGGAATGAAGGTATCGGCAGACAGCGACCATGTTTTCAGGTTCGCCACTCCAGCCACCGTGGTTGTAAAGCCCGAGCTTCAGGCCATGCTTTTTTGTCTTTTCAATCATCGGCAGAAGCCCCTCAGCCGCGGCCTTGACTTTGTCTTCCGGGCTGCCTTCGGCCGGAGCAGAAAACATGAGCCAGATCTGAGGGTGAATACCATGTTTTTCGATCAGGGGCTCAATGGCATCGTGCCAGCTCCAGAACGCGAAAAACTCAATGCCATGTTTTTTGTACTGAAGGATTTCCTCTTCAAACGTCGGAACATGCTGCTCGCGCCAGTCATAGGCAACTCGCGTCAATCCGAGGCGTTTTACCATTTCAGCCCGCTCGGCTGGTCCACGTTGCTTCGCGTCAAAAGGAACGATACACCACGCGACCAGTTTGTCACGATGCATGTTTTCGGTACCTGCACTGACGGCGACCACAGGATCTGCGGCCTGAGATGACGCCAAACCGAACAACAGCAGAAGACTCATCAGCGGAACGCAACGTTTCATGGCACACCCAGGGCAGGTCGAGGATGGAGGGTGGATCCGAGAGCATTGGATCCAGCCCACAGGAAACACGTGGGGTGGCAGCATAGTGACATCCGACACAATTCGAAACCGTGAAGCCAGTTCACGGAAGTCTTCGGATCCTGTTTGCAATCCGACAATTGTGCGATAGAGTTCGAGGCCGATCGTCGTAGCGGAGTGCTTTCGGGCATTCGGGCGATCAGACAACTCAGGTGCTCGTGGGCAACAGAGAACGTCAGACGTTCGTTGCGGGTGCGAGTGAAAAGGGAAGACGGTGCCCAGGAAACTGGAAATCCGTCGCGGTCCCGCCGCTGTAATCGGGGACCTTTGATGCAGAAACCACTGAAGTCAGAAGGCTTTGGGAAGGAGCATCAGAGGATTGATCCGAAAGCCAGAAGACCTGCCTGAAGCTGTCGCAGACAAGACCTTCGTGGACAGAGGTAGTGTCGGCGAAAGAACCAGCGCACGGCAAAGTGATGGAATGACTTCCTGACGTTGCCCCAGGCACATTCGGATGCGAGACTTCAGAGGTCTCGATGATCGGGCCGCCGCAGTGATTGAGATCGCAACGGCTCGACCGATGGATTCTGTGATGCCTGAGTGAGTGCACAGGTTCGCCTGCCGTAACTCCCGCGCCACGTCCGGAGTTAACGATGCGTTCTGTGGCTTATCGTCGTCGATCCTCACGCGGTTTCACGCTGATCGAATTGCTCGTTGTCATCGCGATCATCGCTGTTCTTGTGGCCTTATTGCTGCCTGCGGTGCAGCAGGCTCGAGAGGCTGCTCGGAGAACACAATGTCGCAACAGCCTGAAGCAACTCGTTCTGGCCATGCACAATTATGCCGATGTGTACTCCGAGACTCTGATTCCGTACGTCATTGAGGATCAGCTGCGGCTGCAATATCTGCAGTCATTTTCCGGCCGACGAGGAACGGCCCAGCACTGGTTTGGAACCGTGGATTATGATCAGCCCGATCCAGCGAGGCAGTTGGACTTCACGAAAGGCCCGCTGGCCCCTTTCATGGAAACGAACTACGAATCGTTTCAATGTCCGAATTTCGGCCCGCTGCAGATGGATGAAGTTCGCTTCGGTCGACCGGCAACCGGTTTTGGTTTCAATGGCTATTATCTGTCCCGTTCCGCGGGAGTTGAATGGCTGCCGCCGACATGGAATGCTCAGCTCAGTCGCAAACCGGTCTGTCGCAAGTTCCGCGACATCGCAGAAACCGGACGCACGATCGTCTTTGCGGACAGTGCGGCGGTGAGTCCATCGGTGAAGCTCGTTGAGAACTGGATTCTGGATCCGCCGAGCCAAAACTATCCGACGGTCCACTTCCGACATTCTGATTCCGCCAACGTCGCGTTCCTCGACGGGCATGTCGAGAGCTTTTCGTATGCGGTTCAGGTGGAGGTTCCCGGTGATAACTATCTGTCGCAGGATCAGGTGGATCTGATGGCAAAGAGACGCCTCGGCTTCATCTCGGCCGGCAATCTTCAGGACCCCGCGCGCCGCGACGAATTGTATGACCTCGAGTAACCGCGAAGTCGTGGACCATAAAATGGTCGCGTGAACATTGCAGGCCCAACATCCTCCAATGTTCGTACTTCTTTGCAATCAAGTGATCGCATTTTGCTGCGTGCATCAGGAGTTGTCTCTCTCAGAGCCCATCACTTCATCATGTTCGAGGCATGCATTCACCCGGATGGCACGCTGTATGCTGAGTTGATTGAGTACGGCCCCCAGGAACTGCTGCGTCACGGCGTGCAGTTCCTGAGGCCAATTCTCAGTCCTGCTGCAGAATCTGCAGGATGTCGCCAATGCTTCGATGCGACTCGAGCGAGTGGCGGAGTGATTTCTCGAGACGAATCTCGTAGGTGTTCCGTCGCCCGACTTTGGTCACCGCGAGGTAGCCCGCCTCGACCAGTTCCGCGACGATCTTCTGCACCATGCGCTCGGTGATTCCGACCAGCGTTGCCACTTCCCGAAGCGTGGATGCCGGGTTTCGATACAGGCAAACCAGCACATGCGAATGGTTGGTCAGGAAAGTCCACGTGGTGGTCGCGGCTGCAGTCTTGCCCATTTTCAGCGCAGCTGTTTTCCTGGTTTCAATTCTTCCGCGTTTTTTCATGAACGTGCTTCTTGTGTCGATACGAAAATGGCGATACAAAATACACGAAACACATTTCGTACATTTTGTTTCGCAAACAGGGTTTCGCCGATGCTGGATGTTCTCAGGATCAATATCTGTTCGCCACTCACATTGTCCTTTGCTTTGGGCGTATTTGCCAGAGTGATCAAGAGTGACCTGTCACTTCCCCGCGATCTCTACACCTCCCTGTCGATCTACCTTCTGTTTGCGCTCGGACTGAAGGGCGGAGTTGAGCTCTCGCACAGTTTGCTCTCTGATATCGCTCTGCCCGCGCTTGTGACACTGCTGATTGGCATTCTGACTCCGATTTCTGCATACCTGTTGTTGCGACATTTAGGACGCTTCGGCGTTGCCGATTCAGCGGGAATTGCAGCGCACTACGGATCGGTTTCAGCCGTCACGTTCATCGCTGCTCAGCAGTTTGTGGCTTCTGTGGGGACGCCAGCCGAGGGTTTCATGCCGACACTGCTGACAATCCTCGAGATCCCGGGCATTCAGGTCGCTTTGGCTATCGGCGCGTTTCAGATGGCATCCCTCCGAAAGGCAGACCCGAAGAACTCGGAAAAAACCGATCAGAAGTCGATCAAGGCCATTCTGCATGAACTCCTGACATCTCGATCGATGCTGCTTCTTGTCGGAGGACTGGTTATTGGAGCCGCGGCTGGGGAAACCGGCTGGAAACCCGTGCAGCCAGTGTTCGAGGGACTGTTCAAGGGGCTGTTGACATTGTTTCTTCTTGAAATGGGACTTGCCGCTGGTGCTCGCCTGAATGACTTGAAGCAAACGGGAGTCTTCTTGTTAGGGTTTGGGATGCTCGTCCCGATTCTTCACGGAGCCCTTGGTGCGTTCCTTGGCGCCTGTGCCGGACTATCTGTCGGAGGATGTACGGTGTTGGCGACCATGGCGGCCAGTGCTTCCTACATTGCGGCGCCACCCGCCGTTCGCATGACTCTGCCGGAAGCCAATCCCACGCTGTATCTCACCTCCGCACTGGCGATCACGTTCCCCTTCAACCTCATCGCCGGGATTCCGTTGTACTACGAAATGTCCAAACGGTTCTGCACCTGATCTCCTGACGACCGGTTTACCGTTTGTTTCCGTCCGTGCGACGCCCTGGTGAGATTGAAAAGAGAGCATCCAACATGAAGACAGTTCCACTGTGTCTACTGACAGTCATCGGCGAATCGGTCCTGAAAGAGCACATCATCGAAGACATCCGACGTCTCGGCGCAAAGGGCTTCACAGTAACAGATGCAGAAGGTGAAGGAGTTCGCCAGCGTCGAGTCGGGGACATTATCGGGGCCAACTTTCGCCTCGAGACGATTGTGTCTCCCGAAGTGGCTGACGAAATGCTGAGCGTGATTTCTACAGAATACTTTGAGCGTTATGCAGTGATTGCGTTCCTTTCAACAGTCAGTGTCATTCGAGGAGACAAGTATGTTTGATTTGACCTCCGCGGCGAAAGGGTGCGGACACCAGAATGTTTTTTCCCGACGAAGCCTGCTGGGACAGACGGTTCTCGGTGCGATGTGTGGCGTTGGAGGTGTGGCACAGTTTTCCCTGGTGCGGCAGGGGCCATTCGAGCAGAGTGGAGTGAAAGATCACGCTCAGCTGTCTCCCGACAGTCCGGAAGCCGCGCTTGAAATGCTTCGCGCAGGGAATCATCGTTTTGCGGCAGGACAATCAGAGGCGAGACGAGACCGTGAGCGAATACTTCAGGTTTCTCAGCAGCAAAAGCCATTTGCGGCCTTCCTTGGTTGTGCAGACTCTCGCGTTCCGATTGAGATCGTCTTCGATCAGGGATTCGGTGATCTGTTTGTGACACGAATCGCGGGCAACGTGGCCTCCAGCGAAAACATCGGCAGCCTTGAGTTTGGGACACTGGTGCTCGGTGCAAAAGTCCTCTACGTGCTCGGGCATACCAACTGTGGTGCCGTGAGTGCCACGTTGAAAGGTGAAGAAGTGCCCGGCCAGATCAGCGGATTGTTCCAGTACATTCGACCGGCAGTCAAAACAGCCAATGGAGATCTGGAGAAGGCCATTACCAACAATGTCCGGAATCAGGCCATACTGTTGGCAGAAGCCTCTCCGGTGATCTCACGGCTCATTCAACGCAGGGAGCTGATTGTCGCTGGCGGCATCTACGATCTCGCCACTGGCAAAGTCTCCGAGGTAGAGATCACTTTGTAGCGCGCGAGCAACCATTCAGCCGGACTATGGGGACCTGCTCTCCGATGAAGTCCCGCGGCATGGCGTGAAATGGATTCCTCCCAGACAAGCCAGGGTGCTCATGATGTGGTCGGTGACCGCACACAGTGTTTCGAGACTTTGTTTCTCATCCGGTTCCAGAAACCATCGAGACAGATCGATCGGTGGGCCATACGTGATTCGTGTTCGTGATCGAACCAGAAAACTGAGCACCATGGATCTGGAACGTGGTGCGTTGTGAATAAAGACAGGAATCACCGGCGCTCTGGATTTCAGTGCCAGCCATGCGACTCCGGTGCCAGGCTTTTGAAGTTGATCATCAG
>JBKDRW010000420.1:0-4088 GCA_046341255.1 Planctomycetota bacterium | reverse complement strand
TTCCTTCGCTGCACCGCTGCCCTTGTACTGCTTGTTCAGCGTCTGCAGGACCACATCGGTGATGTCGTCCTCACCACGATAGTAGACAACCTGTTTGTTCATTCGCTGAACGGCTTCGTTCGGTGGCGTGTTTTCGTCGATGCCCTTGCGGTCAAAACGAACGACGACCGTATAGTTGGCGTACTCAGCGTACTTCTTGACCATGTTGGTGGTGTCAGCATAGATCACCTTGAACATTTCAGATTCGCGACGAGCCAGCTTCCGCTGTGTGGCTGCACGGAACGCTTCGAATTCACCTTTCGCGTTGAGAAGATCCTTCTCAGCCTTTTCATACTGAGGGCTGCCGGGAGCCAGCTGAGCTTCCGTCATCTCCTGCTGCATCTTCTGCATGCGTTCTACCATGACTTTGGCTTCTGCATCGCTCTTCTCGATCTCAGCCGCCAGTTCTTCACGCATGTCTTTGAACTTACCGTAGCCGGCGAACACTTCTGCCATGTCGACGAGGCCAACTCGCGATGGAGGTGTTGCCTTGGCTGACGCGGCAGCAGGAGCCTTCGGGCTGTCCTGAGCCATAACTGGCATCACGGTTCCGGCTGCTGCAGCAACCAACAACGCAACGATCTGTTTTTTCACGATTGGCACTCCTTTGCCCGTCTGTAGCCCGCCGAAGTGCGGGGGTTCGTTCGAAAAATCTGACCGCATTCCGGCGCGGACCCACGGTTTGTCCCAAACACCGCGATTTGGGTCAAGCCGAGGCGCTCGATCCATCTGAATTTCAAGGTGCGTTTTTGTTTGCCCCCGTCGATTTCCGGCAGGTTCTGCAGATTTCAGGGACGCCTGCCCTTTGTATTTTCTCTGAATCAACCCGCGGAGATGCCGGCGTACGATGAATTTCATGGTGCAGTTCGCGGCGTGCTGCCGATGCGGTGCGCTTCAGGATTGGGCAGGCCGAATGCGGTCGGCGTCGGGTGACCGCGGGTTTCCTGATAGAGGCATGCTTCGGGCTGATGGGGGCAGCTTCCGACGTGCTTATGTGACGGAAGGATCGTAGCGGTACCCCACGCCGTGCACGGTTTGAATGATGACGGGCGTTCTGGGATCGAGTTCGACTCGTTTTCGAAGTTGTGAAATATGCTGATCCAGAGTTCGGCTGTTGGGAAAAAAATCTTCTCCCCAACCAGCCTGGAAGATGGTGTTCCGATCGAGTGCTTTGCCAGGATTGGCATGAAGCAACTGGAGGATCCGAACATCCCGAGGACTCAGTTCGATGACTTCTTCGCCTCGCTTCGCCCGAAGTTCGGCAGGAAGGACCATCAAATCGGCGATCTGGAAGGACTTGGTCAGCTCGGGTTGCCTTGAAAAACATCGCCGAGCGACCGCGCGGACTCGCGCCACGACTTCACGAAGACTGAATGGCTTCACAATAAAGTCGTCCGCTCCAAGCTCAAATCCGACCAGACGGTCGAATTCTTCGGCCTTGGCGCTGATGAAGATAATAGGAACGTGGCTGGAAACCGTTCGAATGGCGCGGCAGGCTTCATACCCGCTGCGACCGGGCATCATAATGTCGAGACAGACAAAGTCAGGATTTTCAAGCTGGAACAGGCGAATGGCATCAGCGCCGTCAACAGCCGGAATCACGCGAAAGCCCTCTGTTTCAAGGATCTCGACGAGTCCTTCTCGGGTGAAACGATCGTCTTCAGCCACCAGTACTTTCATTTCGCAGCCCGCACAAAGTCTACCGCGCATGAAAAAGCCGCAGAGAGAGGACTCTGCGGCATCGAGTGCGGTCGATAGGACTTGAACCTACATGGGTGTTACCCCACTAGATCCTGAATCTAGCGCGTCTGCCAATTTCGCCACGACCGCGACTACCGGAGTTTACTCTTCCAGGACAACAACGGCAACAGATCGGTTCGTGAAAACCTGCAAATGAAAAATCGCCGCGTGTTTCTTCGATGATTTCAAGCAATTGGTCGGGCTCTGCCAATTGAAGCGGGGCGCACATCCTGGCTTTCCAGCGTCGCGGACACCTTCAAGATTTACGAAATACGCTTCGCTGGCTGCCGCAATCTGTGACCTGTCTCGCTGCAGGACAGCGGAAATGGCCAAATCTGCGAAGACCGCCGCGCTATCGGGTCGCAGATGATCTGGCAGAAGACAGAATGGTCGGCTCCATCTCCGCCTGATCAAACATTCGCAGCGCTTGTTCAGCAACGGTCGGGTGAAACGCGTCTCGGCCAGTTCGATTCGGGAAGCCGGGCCATGGCGCAATGCCCTGAGGTCGTTCATCGGTCCTGACTCGCATGGAGACTGGGAAGTGACGATCACCCGCCGGATCGTCATACACGGACGCTCGCCCCCAAAGGACTGACGTGCCGTCCTGATACAGCATCACCCATTCCGGGCGTGTTCTGATAAACTCGACGGCCGCTTGATCGTGCTTTTGATCCATCAGGACGAGGTCCGGGTGGCCAAACGTGAGCACTCGATTTGAATCGACGGGACCGGAATCTGGTCCGCGATGCCTGCGTGAGGTGTCCTGTCCGAAGAGGAGGTCGAAGTGCATGTCGACAACGGATTGCGGGTAGCATGTGTCGTACCGGCCGTCGAACCCAACGGTCGTCCGCGGCGTCAGTGCTGCGAGAGCATACTGGGCCCAGTCAAAGGTCACGACAAGTCGTCCATGCAGATTGTTTTGGGTCATGAACTCGATCGCGTTGACCGGATAGTGGGTTCGGTCCACGCCAAAATTTGCGAACGACCAGCCCAGCATTCCGACCAGAGACAGGGCAATCGCTGCAAACTCCGCTTTCAGAATGGAAGCTGCTCGCCCGCTGATCGGGTCATGCTGCGCCAGTGTCGGTCGCCATTCCACAAGACGGCTCCAGATCGAAACCAGATGCTGAGGCATCCAGTAGCCGAACGCGATGGCGAAGAATGCCAGATGTCGCACATGACCGAGGGTCTGCACGGCAATCAGTCCCAGAACGATCAACTCCACCCAGTCACGGCGGCACCGAGTCGAGATCAGGCTGACGAGGGTAAGCAGCGACAGGGCCAGAAAGGGAATCGCAGTGACACCACCGTCGAGAATGTTGGCCCATTCAGAGACCTCGGGGCGTGGCTGACTGAGCGAGACCAGCATCCAGTACGGAAGTTCGTAACCATACGGGTTCAGAAAGACGGACACGATCATCACTGCATTCAGCACTGACAGATGCGTCGCTGTCACCAGTCCAGCTCTGCCGGTCTTCCACAGGATTTCCATAGTGCGAAGGCCCGCGATGGCCAGAAATACACAGAGTCCCGCCGCGAAACCTCCGTGCGAGTTCGTCCAGACAACCATGAGCGGGACGCAGAGCCACAGCCATCGCCACGAAATGGACCAGTCCGTGGTCCATAATCGAAAGGCCCGCTCGAACGCCAGCAGCATCAGTCCGAAACACAGAAAGCTGAATAATTGAGGGCGTGCCAGCCAGAATTCCGCAAGTCCCGACGCCACCGGAACCATCGCCGCAACGGCAGCGATGGTTGGTACGTGCCTGTTCTGAGCCACGCGGACCATGGTCCAAAGCAGCCACAATCCCGACACGCACTTGAAGATCATCAGTCCATGTCCGCCGATCGTTCGCTGTCCCACGGCCACGGCCAGTTCAAACAGGTTTTCGTGATTCACCCACGGATACCCTTCAGCCGTGAATGTGTGCGTTGCTGTCAACGGCATCGAACCTGAGACGATCCAGTCCTCTCCATACTGAATATGCCCCCAAAGGTCCGGTTCGATGGTTCGCCATGCCAGAAGATTTGCTGCCACCAGCGTCAACAGCACAACAATTCCATGCCGAAGCCATCGAGGTGCCTGTTCGGATTGAGCGTTCTGAGTCATTGAAAAGGTGGATCCTGATTGAGTCGTTTGCGGGGCGCTTCCACGCCGGTTTGCTGTTCTGTTCGGAACTTTGGATTGACGGTGTCGGGCTGAATGCTTTCTGGAGTTCAGAATGTATCGGGCCCCGCAAATACCCCTGAGGATATATAAACAATCATCGATACGGACCATTATTGAATTTAGGTTTAGATTTCTGTTT
>JBKDRW010000419.1:0-2836 GCA_046341255.1 Planctomycetota bacterium | reverse complement strand
GAACGCTCATTGGCCTGGGTTGATGACAAAGTCAGTCGGAAAACACCGTTTTTCCTCTGGTTTAATCCGTCTCGCATGCATCAACAGATTCATGTGAGTGAGGAATGGGCAGGCCGCAGCGGACATGGCCCCTATGCTGACGCTCTGCTCCATCTTGACTCACTTGTCGGAAAACTTCTCGACGCGGTCGATCGTCATGGGATTGCCCAGAACACGATCGTCATCTTCACATCAGATAACGGCGTCAATCTTGCACACTGGCCCAGCGCCGGAACCGGACCGTTTCGGGGAGAGAAGGGGACCACGTGGGACGGTGGCTTTCGTGTTCCTGCGCTCATTCGTTGGCCGGGCAGGGTTCCTGCCGGTGGCTGGACCGGCGAATTGATGTCATCTGAGGACTGGCTGCCGACACTGCTGGCGGCTGCCGGCGCTCCGGGAATCAAGGACAAGCTGCTGCAGGGCACGACGGTGAATGGGGAAAGCGTGCGTATTCATCTGGACGGATATGATCAGACGGCCATGCTCACGGAGTCGGCTCCTTCTCTGCGTCAGGAATTCTTTTTCTATGCGGAAACACAGCTGAATGCCATCCGTGTGAAGCAATGGAAGGTGCATCTGGCCATCAAAAACGACTGGCTGAAGGCCGCAGAAAAGGTCCCGGCAGGACTCCTGATTGATATCAAGCTGGATCCCTTTGAAAGGACTCCGGACACCCGCGGTCACTTCACATGGATGAAAGAAAAGACCTGGGTGACTCCCGCAGTGGCCGGGCCCGTATTGCAGCATCTTGGCAGCCTGAAAGAATTTCCTCCTCGCCAGAACGGTTCTGGTATCGGCGTGCAGACACTGGGCCTTGAGTAGCCCGGACCTCACAGATCTTCGGTCGATTCCTGAAGGTGCGAGTATGGGAACATTCAACTCCAGAGCACGACTCGGAGAACTCCGCCGGTTTCTGCCCGGCCTGGCATTGCTGTTCGCGACTTCACTGATCCTGCTGATGCTGGATCGAAACTCGCGACAGGGGGAACGAGCGGAGGAAGCATCTCAGAAGATACCGCGGATCGCCTTTGTGCAGCACGCATCGATTAAAGCCCTGGAAGATGGTCGACTGGGAGCCATCGAACAACTGACGAAGCGCGGTTTCGTCGACGGGCAAAGCGTCTCTGTCAGTTACTTCAATGCTGAAGGAGATATTGCAACGGCAAACTCCATTGCCAAAGAAGTGACTTCGGGATCTTATGATCTGATTCTCACGATGAGTACACCCTCTTTGCAGACAGTGGCCAATGCCAATAAGACGGGCGCGCGAGTGACTCATGTGTTCGGGCTTGTCACAGATCCTTATACAGCCGGAGTGGGAATTGACTCGGCCGATCATCTGAAACATCCGCCATATATGACGGGATTCGGAAGTATGCAGCCCATCGAGGCCCTGTTTCGCATAATTCGGGAGATGCGTCCAGAGACAAAACGTATCGGTCTTGTCTGGAATCCCGCTGAATCAAACTCAACGGCCCAGACGCTGCTCGCGCGTACGATCTGCAGACAGATGTCCATGGAATTGGTTGAAGGCAGTGCTGAAAACTCTGCGGCGGTTCTGGAAGCGACCAACGCAGTCATTTCCCAGGGCGTGGACTGTCTCTGGATCAGCGGTGACATCACGGTTTCTTCGGCAGATTCTCTGGTCATCAAGTCGGGGACCAATGCCGGGATCCCCGTCTTCTGCTCACTTCCATCGGCTGTGCTGAAGGGTAGTACCCTTGACCTCGGCGCCGATTATGTCAGCATCGGGCGAGCTCTCGGTAATCTCGCTGCTGATGTCCTTCAGGGGAAGAGTCCCTCAGAGATCCCGGTCGAGAACCATACCGATGTAGTGCTTCTGTACAACGAAACTTCGCTTTCCAGGCTGAAGAAACACTGGAACATCCCTGCTTCGATCCGGGACCGAGCGGACGGCTGGATCAACGCGAAAGAAACAAAGATTCCTCCACACCTGCTTCCTTCAAAGTAAACTCAATTCGGACGTCTGAAGCTGTCTCTTCGGCTCCCGATGGCCTGACGTTCCATCACCAGATGCCATAGAGTGCAAATTGGCGCTCGGGCTTGTCCGCTGAATCGGTCTGTATGCAAATCCGAACACTACGCAATCAGAACAACCTGATCCTCGAGCTTGACGGACGACTCGATGCCGATTGGTCGGCGCACGTCGAAGCAGCAATCGAAGCTGCCGTTCAGGGCGGTGATCATGCAATCGGAATTGATCTGCAGCAGGTGCATTACATCAGTTCTGCAGGCATCGGCGTCCTGATCCGATATCATAAGAAGCTGACGGCGGTAAGGGGGCGTCTGCGACTGCTCAATCCGGGCGGAGAGGTACTGTCCGTCCTGAAATTGATGAAGCTGACCTGGCTCATGGACGGTGATCAGCCAATGTCTGTTGCGGGGCGTCTGCCTGATGTTCCGCAAGTGTCGGATTGCGGCGGCTGTCAGATGGAAGTTCACCGCGTCGAAGCCCATGAACCATTGACCTGCCGACTGATTGGACATCCGGAGAATTTCCGCACCAACAGCCTGCATGGCAACGATGTGCATGCGATCCGTTTCGAGAACAACTCGTTCGGGCTGGGACTTGGGCAATTCGGCTCTGGCTCATCGGAAGAAAATTCGTCCAGTGGAGATTTTGCCGGAGAATCATTGGGAGTCGCCGGTGCTGTCATCCAGCATGCGACGGATGGAAGCCGAATCCCCGATTTTCAGTTATCGGCCGAAGAACTCGTTCCTGAACTGGAAATGCTCTATGGTCTCCACGGCTCGGGAGATTTCACGCACCTGATCC
>JBKDRW010000418.1:0-3014 GCA_046341255.1 Planctomycetota bacterium | reverse complement strand
CTCTTAGCCCAGCAAGGCGATCCATTCCCTGACACGGCTTTGCAGCCTGGAAGAATGCAAACGCTGCAGTTGGAGGATTCCTCTGTGAGCGGTCAGGTCGACGCAAACCTGAGCCCCAACGTCGAAAAGCTGCTGAAGCCTCAATATCATCTTGAAATTGAGCGACGCCACAGCCAGCTTGTGGTTACAAGCAAGCGTGTTCGTCGAATCGCGGTCACAGATTCCACTGTCGCCAATTACGTCCAGTATTCGGAATCAGAAATCAGCGTTGTAGGACTTGAACTTGGCAAGACGGACCTGACACTCTGGTTCGAAGGCGAAACGATGCCATCGATCTACGAAGTGTCCGTCATTCGTGATGCAAGCCTTGAAGAGCAGCGGACGATCGACTTCGGGAAGCTTGAACGTCGTCTAAAGACGCTGTTCCCCAATTCAACGGTTGCTCTGATTCCGGTTGGTGCCCAGGTTCTCGTGCGAGGTCAGGCCTACGACGGTGAAGAGGCTCAGAATATTCTTCAGATTGTTCGCGCCGAAGTGTTGCGATCGATGGGTCGCTTTAACGACCTGGATGACTCGGGTGCGATGAATGCGATTGCAGCCTCCGGGGCTTTGGGAGGACTCAACGGCTCCGGGGGTGCCGGTGGCGGCGGTAACAACGGCCTGAACGGCTTTCGAGACATCGTTATCAACGAGCTTGTCATCCCCGGAGAATATAATATCAAAATGCGAGTTCTGGTGGCGGAACTGAATCGCTCCGAACTTCGAAATGCCGGGATTGACTGGCGAGTCCTTTTCAACGATGGCCGGCATGGTGTTGGGTCAACCATGGGTGGTGGTACCGGCACAACTTTGAGCGGCATCTTTGAAAACAGCGAGATTCAGGTTCTGATCCGATGGCTGCAGTCAAATGGGACGATCAAACTGCTGGCTGAGCCTCAGATTGTCTGCATCAGCGGTACCGGTGCGAGCATTCTGGCTGGTGGCGAGTTTGCCGTTCCGACGACAATCGGACTCGGTGGCGGTCAGGCAACTTCATTCCGAGGCTTTGGAACCAGCCTTGTTGTGACTCCTACTGTGATGGACCGAGACCTGATTCGCCTTCAGGTTGTTCCCGAGTTCAGCGAACTTAACCAGGACAACAGCGTCAATGGGATTCCGGGAACGAATGTCAAACGAGTTCAGACGACTGTCGAACTGCGGGAGGGTCAGACCTTTGCGATCGGAGGCCTGATTTCTCGACAGACAGGGTCACAAACATCTCGGATTCCACTCTTCGGAGACATCCCGTTTATTGGTCCGAGAGTTTTCCAGTCCAAGAACGCATCTGAGGTGGAGACTGAGCTTCTGGTTCTTGTTTCACCCGAAATCGTGAGACCAATGGAACCTGATGAAGTCCCTCCGGTTCCCGGTCATAATGTCACGCACCCCAGCGATCACGAGTTCTGGAAGCGAGGCCAGACGGAGGGCCCGCCGGACAATCAGGTTTACCAGGTGTCACCATATGGCAGTGGATCGATGCATGGTGTTCCACAGGGATACAGCCTTTACAATCCTTCTGTGAATCAGGGAGCGGGATTGTTCGGCGGAGGCTACACCACAGACCCCATCAACTCTGGTTCATCTGTGTCGCCGCAGGCGGGATTCGGCACAACTCCTCAGCCGCAGCCTGATCATTCTTTGCCCGCCACGAACGGTCAATATGCACCCGGGGGATACAGCCAGCCATTGCCAGTTCCTCCGTCGAACTACATGCCCCAGCCAATGCCATCAACTCCTCTGCCACCCGCGCCGGCACCAGTCCAGGGAAGCGTGTCTGCTCCGAAACCTTCGATGATGACTCGCGTCACCTCGATGTTTCGCAAAGAGGATAAAGCAAGAACCAGTGTGCACTCGGCGGGTTGGACGCGTTCTCAGAAATAATCAAACTTCGTCGTTGAATTGATTCCCGATCTCTCAATTTCGCGTGGCTCTCGCTGGCTCGAAGACCGAGTGGGCAGAGTGATGTGTGAATAGGAAGAGCACTCAGATGATGACTCTTATGAACCTGCGCACCAGAATACTCCTCGCAGCAGTGACCGGGATTGCGGTGTCAGGATGTTGCTCAGTGAATGATTGTTGCACAACATCTGAGTGCTCCACATGCGATTCGTATGGTGGTGGCACCTGTTCCACCTGCTCTACTGGATGTTCGACACGATTTCCATCGGGGTTTGGATGGTTGCCCTGGTGCAGGCATTATCCGCGTGGACGATATGCGATCCCGGACATCATGCCGCTTGGTGCCGTGAACCGCGCACACTGGCATATGATGGAAACAAACGGAGAGGCTGCTGACTTTGTGATTTACCGTCATGAGTTCGTCGACAATTCGTCTGAATTGACTCCTTATGGACGAGATCACATTGCAGAGATCGCCGCGCGGATGCCATCCACGCCTTTTCCGGTGCTTGTTCAGCGGAGCTTGAATAATGCAGACCCGGAATTGGACATGCTTCGACGAGATATCGTTGTGCGGGTACTAACCGATCTTGGCAATCTCGATGCGGAGCAGCGAACGGTGGTTTCCCAGGCCTACAGCAATGGAATCAACTCGATGGAAGGGGAACAGGATTACGGACGGTTCCGCAATATTCGAGGCTTCAACAACTTCTCGGGTGGCGGTGCAGGACAAGGCGGGTTTTAGCACAGAATCAGACAAGAGGCCTTTCAGGATCGCGGCATAAGGTATTCGATCCCTCCAATCGAGAGTCGATCAGACGTTCCGCTGACGAACTGTTTTTTCAGACTCCTGCGGTCCCGACGACCGGAATCGAACACAAAGAGGCAGCTCGCCCGAGCTGCCTCTTTTCATAACGTGTTATCTGTGTTTGGGTTACGCGCAGATTATAAGTCCCCTCGACACAAAACGGCCGTTTCCGGTACAACCATCCCGTGCTCTCATTGCCCCCCTCGCATCCCCTCTCTGGTATCTTCCCCGGAATGTCTCCGGGTGGCATGCCTTTCCACTGTGTTAC
>JBKDRW010000417.1:0-2677 GCA_046341255.1 Planctomycetota bacterium | reverse complement strand
CGACCAGAGATTTCCAGTTGCCGCGACGTCATGGCTCGCAACTGGTTCAGGCTGGTCTTCTCGATGAACTCTCGACGAAGCGCACCCTGAAGATCGGAGGCCATCGCCTGAAAGGACTTCTTGCAGACTTCCGGAAAGTGCCCGCCTTCGTTCACCATGCCACCAAGCTGACCGCCCATGCCGACCGCGCAGGTCTTGCAGGTGTTCTTGGAACGCATGGCCTTCCACATGTTCCACCAGCCGACGCGCGAAGCCAGTTTGAGACTATATCCGATGGCTTTCCAGCCACCTCCGCTGCGAGGTGCTTTCATGATTTGAAGTCCTGTCTGGTGGGCGACCCGGAGAGTGTCGGGGAGCGAGACAGTTTATCCCAAAGTTCTCTGATCGACGCAACCGCCTTTTCAGCAAGTGGAAGAATCCGCATCAGATGCAAGTTGGAGACTGGTTGCACGCTGGCCGAGGCAATCGCAGGGCCTCAGAACTCTTCCACTGTTGATCGGCGTTCCGATGGCTGGAAGCGAACGAATGTGATGCGTCTTTCACTCAGTCTGCCCATGATTTCCCTGCGGAATAACCAGTCGCGTGATTCCATCAGACACGCTCGCCATTCGCTGAATTGAAGGCAATATCCGATCGTCACCGTTGAGCCTGTGACACGCACTGACTGGATCCGGAGCGACTTCAGATCCGGATGCACGGCGGACGCATCGCATTCAAGATCGAACGCGTCACTAAACAAATCCGGTCGGCACATGCGCTCGTTCAACAGCGAAATCTGAAGATCCGGCGCCAGTTCCGCAAACCCGGACGGGACGTCGACATAACATTCAAGATGATTCAACCCATCAGCCTTTATTGACAACGATCCCTCGAAATCCAGGCTGCAACGTCAGATTCCATCAGTCCGCGAGCCTCGCTACTTCCCGTGACGCCAGTGATGATAAGTCGACAGTCCCTGGCCCGATCGAACACCAGGCCAGAGCGGAGTCGCCCATTGTCCAACCTGCTGATCCGTTCGCTCCGAATTGTAGTACTTCAGACCGTCGGCCGAAGTCCAGTCGCCTTCGTCAGGTGAGTCTTCAGAACCGGACGAAATCCCAAGCAGCCTCTTCACGAGCTGAACGATCCAAAGACTGACAAAGAGTGAACCGACCATAAAAATGGCCATGATCGGAATAAACGGGCCCATGTCATAAATCCGCTCTGCCAGCGGCCAGAAGTTTGGCCAGAAGAGAAGCAGCAGCAAGGTGGCCAGACTCAGCCAGGGGCCGTAGGGGACTTCGCTTCGGCCATTTTTCAGCCAGGTAGTCAATACGGCGAAGATCGCCAGAATCGGAGCAAGGAAGAACGCGTAGATGACGGGCTGCCAGCCGATGACACCGCCAACCATCGCCATGAGAATCACATCGCCCTGGCCCATCGCCTCCTGCTTCAGGACATAGGTGCCGGTCACCCGGACGACCCAGACGATCGCTGCTCCACCGACAATACCGGCGATGCTGACCAGAAAACCATGAACGTGAGGATGCCGACCGGCAAATTCAACAGCATCCCATGAGAAAACAAATTCCCTGGCCCAGTCGGGAGAAATTGACTTCAAGGCATTCACGACGCTGTAATCATCGAACCAAAGTGGCACCAGAAACAACTGGCCGAATACTGTGTGGGCGATCAGCGCCGTCAGCAGCATCGGGATGGTGCACCCATCCGGAATGATCTTCAGCTCAAAGTCAATAAATGTTGCAACGATCAGGCAGCAGATCATCCCCATATGCAGCGCGTATCGAACGTGCAGCCAGCCCGGTGCGTCGAGCAACGCGTTGATGTTCTGAGGACCATCCACAGAGTACACGCCGAAGTCGTTGACGGGTGCCCAGAATTCCGCAGGCATCTCGACCTGATACACGACGACAAACAGAATGCCGGTGAGCAGTTCCACGAGTGGATAGCGAGCGGAAATCGACTGGCGACACTGTCGACAGCGACCCCGGAGCATGAACCATCCAAACAACGGGATGTTGTCTCTCCAAAGAATGGCGGCAGAACATTTCGGGCAACCCGAGCTGTGGCTGTTCAGCGCTCGAAGCTGATCAAGGAGCCGTTCTTTCGACGGAAAGCGATGAATGCAGACGTTGAGAAAGCTGCCGATGCAGCATCCGAGAATGAACAGAAACGGCAGTACGAAGAATCGCGGCAGGTCAATCAGCGTCATACCTTGCGCTCCTGCGGAAGAATCGGCAGAAGAGCTTCCTGAATTCGACGAGCCACCAGATCCGGACGAGTATTCTCAACATCAATGATCAGCGTTGCTGCCTCGCGATAAAGCGGCTCGCGAATGCGAAGCACTTCTGCGATTTCCTCATGAATGGGTTTTCCTGTCAGGCTCGGACGATGCTGATTGCCGTGCCCCTCGCCGTTCAGTCGCCTGGCAAGCGTCTCGATCGTGGCCTGAAGCCAGACCACAGGCCCCGCTGCTCTCATCTTCTGACGATTCGATCTGGCAAGAATCGCGCAGCCGCCGCTGGCCACCACCAGTTGCGGGCTCGACAGCAGATCCTCCAGCACTTCCGATTCCCGCCTGCGAAACCCTGCTTCTCCTTCATGCTCAAAGATATCGCGAATCGACGCCCCGCAGCGTTTTTCAACTTCGACATCGCAATCGGCCCAGTCCCAGCCC
>JBKDRW010000416.1:0-6300 GCA_046341255.1 Planctomycetota bacterium | reverse complement strand
CAGGCAACACCCGTCAATAATACGCTTGACGATGGTGATGTTTCGGTCACAGTGACCGCGACGGCGACGGGTTTCGCGCCCGATGATGTGGCTGTCAGCATTACAGATGACGACGCGGCTGCGCTGACACTGACGGTGAGTCCGGAGTCTGCAGCCGAGAGTGCCGGATCCGGAGCAGTGACCTTCACATTGTCTCGAAACTCCGGAGATGTCAGTCAGGCTCTGACCGTCAATCTGAGTTCTGCAAACACCAGCAGGCTGACGGTTCCAGCCACGGCAACCATTCCTGCAGGGCAGGCTTCCGTGACATTCGCCGGAACGGCAGTGGATGATTCGATTGTGAATGCGTCCCTGACGGTGCTGGTGACCGCCTCAGCAACCGGTTTTGTCAATGGGACAGGCACGGTCACTCTGACCGACAATGACGCTGCGGCGTTTTCGCTGACCGCCACACCATTGAGTCTCAGCGAGAGCGACACATCACCCGTGAAATTCACTCTGCAGCGAACGGGGGCAGATCTGAGTCAGGCCGTGACTGTTCAGTTGCTGTCGGGCTCAACGAGTCGTTTCGCGGTTCCGGCGTCTGTGACAATTTCCGCCGGCTTCAATCAGGTGTCCTTTGATGGGAACGTGGTGAATAATACGGCGGCTGACGGCAACGCATCTGTCAGTATTTCGGCCAGTGCGGCCGGATATGCGACCGGGCAGACCTCAGTGACTGTGAATGATGACGAGGCGTCGGGACCGACTCTGGCACTTTCGCTTTCAAAGTCTGCTTTGCCTGAAAACGCGGGCAGCGATGCGTCTGTTCTCACGGTGACCCGTTCAAATGCCAGCACGGCGTCAGCACTCGTTGTGACTCTGACGTCATCAAATACCACGCGAATCTCCGTTCCTGCATCCGTCACGATTCCGGCCGGTCAGACTTCGACGACGGCAGCGATTGCAACAATCGACAATACTGCGATTGACGGCTCTCCGACGATTGTGATGACAGCTTCAGCGACAGGCTTTGCGAATCAGCAGACGTCATTGATTGTGGTCGATAATGAGAATGCCGTGCTGAGTCTGGCCTTCCCGCAGACGACGGTGCCGGAAGATGCCGGCACGCTTGCGGGTACCGTGACCTCCAGCATCACATCCTCGAGCGATCTTGTTGTCAGCCTCGCTTATTCGGATCCGACAGTCATCTCAGGGCCGTCCACAGTGACCATCCCCGCTGGTCAGACCAGTACGCCGGTGACCCTGACGGTGGTCAATGGTGGTGTTCTCACAGGATCAGCCAAAGCAAAAGTTGCGGCCGCAGCCGTGGGAGCCGCACTTGATGTTGAGGAGATTACGGTCAACGATGTTGATGACGTCTCCATCACGACCAATATTTCTTCCAACACCTTTGTGCAATCCAATGGCACAGTGATTACACGAAACAGTTCCTTCGTGATCACAGGAACGACAGTACCGAACGCGAACATCACCGTCGATTCTGATGGTGACGGAGCCTACGATGATGCAAGTCTGACGGCGGATAGTTCTGGTGCATATTCACTGAACGTCACTCTGACAAATACCAATGCGAACCGCGGCGAGAATCAGATCAGGATTCGATCGGCGAACGGCCCCGAGTTCGGTGATACG
Organism: Planctomycetota bacterium; assembly: GCA_046341255.1. Lineage (GTDB taxonomy): Bacteria > Planctomycetota > Planctomycetia > Planctomycetales > Planctomycetaceae > SXXK01. The sequence goes on along the minus strand of JBKDRW010000416.1, from coordinate 4,665 downwards.
GCAGTCAACGCCCACCTGGCGGTTGGCACAGTGGTCCGGTTTGCGACGAACGCAGGGAATTATGACGTTGAACTTCTTGACACGGCTGCACCGGGGACCGTGGCGAATTTCCTGGCCTACATGAACAGCCCGAAGTACGACAACCTGATAGTTCATCGCAGCGTTTCCGACTTTGTCGTGCAGGCTGGCGGCTTTACGGTCAACAATGGTCAGATCACACCCGTCACACCGAATGCTGCGATTACGAATGAGTTCAAGGCTGAGAATTCCAATCTGCGCGGGACACTGTCGATGGCCCAGCAGGCAGGCCAGCCAAACAGCGGAACCAGCCAGTGGTTTGTCAACGTGGCCAATAATTCATTCCTTGATAACGCTCAGCACACCGTTTTCGGTCGGGTTATCGGGACCGGCATGTCGGTGGTTGATGCGATCAACGATATTCCAGTCCGTAACATCAATACGCTCTACGGCCAGACCGCTCTGGCAGAGGTGCCTTTGAGGAATCCTGCTCCTGTCGGGACGCAGATTTCTGGAACCGTAACGACAATCAGCGGAAGTGCGGTCATCACCGGTGTGGGAACGCAGTTTACATCGCAACTGAGCGCAGGTGACTCGATCAAGATCGGTGGGACCCTGTTCTTTGTTCAGTCGATTCAGTCCGATACGTCGCTGACTTTGAAGTCCAGCGTCTCATTTGGTGCCACCCTGCTCACTGTGCTGCGTGATGTTGTGCCGGAAGACGCGGACTTTGTGGTCTTCAGCGACATTTCGAAGATTCTGGATGTGATCTGATCAGAACCCGGAGGCGAACAGCAGTGTGAAGTTATCATCTGGTGCGGGCTTCCTGTCGAGTCTCTTTATCTTGGCAGGCAAGCCCGCAGGTGTTGGGTTTCGGGTCTGTGTGAGTCGAATTCACAGAGGCGTGCTGACATGCTCCAGATGATTCTGCTGCTGTTTATTGTTCTGGACCCGTTCGGAAATCTTGTCACGATCAATGCCCTGCTCCACAAACAGACTGCAGCGGCTCGGCGCAGGATCATGTTCCGCGAAAGCCTGATTGCGCTGGCCGTGCTCCTTGCTGCGGTCTTTGCGGCGGGTCCGATCATGCGAGCACTTGGTCTGCAGCCGTATTCCCTTGGTGTGGCGGGTGGCATTGTGTTGTTCATGATTGCCATGGGCATGGTGTTTCCGGCAAGGAAAATTGTCGACGACGAAGAATTGGGTGACCCGCTGATCGTACCCATTGCAGTGCCATTCATTGCTGGTCCAAGTACGATCTCATTCATCCTGCTGCTGTCCCAGAAGCACGATCGCGGCACCGTCGCGTTTTCCGTTTTTCTTGCGGGACTCGGTTCTGCAGTCATCCTGACCTTATCTCCGACGATCTACGCGTTTCTCGGGAATCGTGGTTCACGAACCGTAGAGAGACTCATGGGAATGCTGCTGGTGATGATGTCCGTGCAGATGGTCATGGACGGAATTCAGGCTTACCTGAAGGCAGTCTGAAGTCATGACGATCACGGGCCTGCAAATCGCTCAGAAGCCGTTTCGCGGTGACCTCAGGTTGCATCTGATGAATTGTTTCTGCCGGCATGTCGGAGTTGACGGACGGGGCCCGTGGGTGCACCGTCGGGCGGAGCGTCTGCTGCACGGAGCCTGAATGGGCGGAGAAAAGCCGGGCGGTCGCGACGGCCGGGCCTCGTGTAGTCCTCCCACAGGACCTCTGCGACAGTCTGCGGCGCATGCGATCTGACGGATGTCATGAACTCAAAAACCAGTTCCGCGAGGCGGGCGAGTGCAATCCCGTGGCGTCGGCCTTCGCGATGATGAATCCATTCGACAAGGGTCATCAACTCAAGAAATGGAGAGTTGACGCTGGCGGTGAGCAGTGCAAGCGTGTCTCGAAAGTTACCGCTGTTGCCAATCAGGTCCCAGAATCGAGCGAATCGTCGGACACGCTGGAGGTCCTCAAACGAGAAGGTGCGATGGCTCAGGATTTCATAGGGAGGGTTTTCACTGTACCGCATCTCCCATTCTGAATCGTGCCGTATGATGGGTGTTCCGCGAAGTCGTTTCAGGATCCCCACCTGAATCTCCTGAGGTTGCAGGCGAAACAGCCGATCGAACCCTTCTGCGAAACTGGTGAAATCCTCTCCGGGCAGGCCTGCAATCAGATCCGTATGGAGATGCACGCTGGTTTGACGGCGAAGAAAACGGATGTTCTCTTCGACCATGGAATTGTCCTGTGGTCGGCTGATCAGTCGGCTGACGTTCTCCTCGAAGGATTGAATGCCGATTTCGAACTGCAAAGCCCCGGGAGGAAACTTCTGGATGATTTGCCGAAGTGATTCGGGAAGCCGATCAGGAATCAGTTCAAAGTGCAGAAAGAGTCCGGGTTCATAGTGATCAAGAAAGAACTGCAGGATTGTCCGGCTGATTCGAATGTTGAGATTGAATGTGCGATCTACAAACTTGAATTGCCGAACGCCACGATCCAGAAGCAGTTTCATTTCGGTCAGGAAAGAATCGAGCGGAAAAGTGCGAACGGGTACCTCGAGGGCGGAAAGGCAGAATTCGCACGTAAACGGACAGCCACGTGATGCTTCGACATAAATGACCCGGTTTTTCAGGTCTTCTTCCGTGTACAGTGCATACGGCATCTGCACGTCATCGAGCCGTGGAGTTGACGCCTGGATGATGCGGGCGGAGGGTCGAACACCATCAAGGATTCGGCGACACAATTCCGGGAACTCAAGGTCGGCCTCACCGCAAATCACATAATCAGCTAGTCGAGTGATCGACTGATGCTCGGTCTCGTGGCTCACCTCAGGTCCGCCAAGTACGAGCACAGTCTGGGGAGCAACTTGCCTGAGATCGCGAATCACGCGCTCTGTTTGTTCCACATTCCAGATGTAGATCCCAAAGCCCACGATGCTGGGTCGAGCGGACAGGATGGCGGACAGGATGTCCGCGGGCTGGTCCTGGATGGTGTATTCCTGAATCTCTGCTCGGGATGCGAGCTCTCCAAGGTTGGCCATGAGATACCGAAGGCCAAAGCTCGCATGGCTGTAGCGTGCGTTCAGGGTCGTGAGGACGATCTCGGGCATGAGTCTGCGGGTTTCAGGTGGGTGATTGCGAAAAACGAGTCATCAGGATCGCAGGGTCTGCGACGGCGTCTTTCGTCATGTCGCAGGATATCGAATCCAGCCTTTCGATGTGGGCGATCAAGGCTGCGGATTGTCAAAGGATGCGAGAACTGCCGCGATATGGGTAGTTTGCAAAAAACGGGAGGTTTTCTGTGGGGTAAAAGTCGGGCCACTTTGCGAGATGGTCTGCAGAAAATTCGGCTAAGTCGTTATGTTGCTGGAGGTTTCGCACAGTCTGGTTGATCGGCCATCGTGTGGAGGTCCGACGCCACGCTTTGTTGGTTCCTGGCGATTTCCTCGTCTGAATACCGGATTGTTGCGTAAACCGACCTCGCAACAGGGTTTTCCTCAACCTGTTGTAACGATTGTTCCGAGTGAATGATGTGAAGGAATGCGTTTCTACAGGGACTCTGCGCTTGTGCAGAATCTGCAGAAGTTTCGCCGACACCGGTTTCAGTTTGAGCGGAATTCGCCGACCGAAACAACGTTCCTCACGGTATCCCTTTTTTTGGTAAGCCCTGATTCAGGTACAACCACCATGCTTCTGAACGCCTGGCTCTCCGCCGCACGCCGTCAGTTTCTTTCTGCGAACTCCCGCCGCGTCAACCGAATTGGAGCTCCGCGTGTTGTCCGGATGGAGTCACTTGAAGAGCGGGCTTTGCTGTCCGGTATCCCCACAGTCAATACTCTGGTGATCAACCCGGACAATGTGACGAGTTATCTGAATGCCGCCGGAGGACTTGAGGTTGATAATGCGGATATGGCCGGGAAAGACGGCCTCGTCATTGAAGGCCTGAGCGTCTCTGCGACTTCCGGCAATGCGATCAATGTTGATCTTTCAGGGATCGCGCTGCAGCGTTTCGCAATCGAGTCGGTCAATGTGACTCAGTTTACGGGCCTTGGGATCAATGTGAAGCTGGCCAACGTCACCGGGCTGGACTCAGTCGCGGTTGAAGACGTGACGGTGATCAAACGCACAACGGAGGCGTTGAACTTTCGATTCATTAACACCGACACCAACGGATTTACCATCGATGACTCGACTCTGCCTGGTATCGTGATTACTGCAGAGCAGGGATCAGACCTTCGAAATGGCGTGGTGACAGAGAGCACGATCACAGCGCCTCAGGGCGTTCAGGGTGTGACACTGAATGTTCTCAGTACACCCGGCGGAATCAGTACAGCTGACGGCTTCCGGATCATCAACAACGCCAATATCACGACTGATAACGGCGATGCCGTTCAGGTGAACGCAACGGGATACGTGGATTCGGTGACGAAGAATACGGTCTCGCGTCTGGACGGTCTGACCATCGCCAATAATGCAGTCGGCACTCGCGAGGGAGCCAATGTTTCCTTCCGAGCACAGGGCGACACGTTCATTCAGCCATTTGTCCTGACGAATAATTCAACAGGGTCGGATCTGCTCCAGACGTTTACGCTGGATCTCGCGGGTATCGGGCTGCAGTTTGACCCCGATGCCGTCACCGGGAAGCCTTTTACCGCGATCGGGACAAGT
>JBKDRW010000415.1:0-9667 GCA_046341255.1 Planctomycetota bacterium | reverse complement strand
GCCGAGACGGTCAGATCACCCAGTTGCCACGCTTCGGAGATCTGATCGTCCGGGTCAGCTGTCAGCAATCGTCGAGTTTCCAGAGCTTCAATCGCTGGTGACTCCAGCCCTTGACCAGCGGTCAGCCGACGTCGCTTGTTTCTCTGAAAGCTCAGTCTCATCAGTGTGTTTCGTACAAACGTGCCGGGGGTCACTGGAACGTCCTCAAAAACGGGTCTCTGGGAATGTCAGAATTCTTTGCCGGGCCGTCCTTCCGCCCAGTCGTCATCCAATCGGAACTCCGGGCCTCGTCCGAGTCACCCAAACGCTGTCTCTGAAAGCGATGGCCGTCGAAATGATGCCGTCGTTGCGGGGCGCATTCCGTCCGCTCCCGGAAGTTGTAAAAACCAGTCGATGTGATCTGTGACACTCTGCTGAACGGCCGATCGGTTCGAGTTTCACGTCAGCAGCTCGGGTCACCGGCTTATCTCTCCGACTCGTCAGGAATGAGATAGTGAATCCGTTCGAGTGAAGGCAACCATTTCCCGTGGGATTCATCTGATTTTTCCCTGATCAGCCGATCGACATCGAGAAGAACTGGCCGAGAGACATGGTGATGGACTCCGCCGCTGTCGACCGTCCGTTTGCAGCATGTACGCCATCGTGATCCGAATCATTCCGGACCGACGTTTCGGTGATGAATCGATGAATGGCAATCGCTGTCAAAGAAAGCGTCGATCTGAATATCACGCCGGGATTTGGCCTGAAAATCCTCGACCGTGGCCGCGGGGGTTTTCCGGCAATCTCTCAGCACGCAACGTCCAGATCAGCAGCAATTCTCGTAACATGACATCTACGCTGCTGGTCTCAATCCTTACACCAGAATGCGTTCTGGAAAAAACATGTTCGCCGCCGCCAAGTTGCCCGAGGCCGATCATCATCACCCTCGACATCCCGGCGAGTAACGAGAAGGAAATCGGAACAGATCCAGATTCCGCCTGCTTCTAAAGTTGCGATAGCAGCGGCTGGCCCAATCGTGTATCGGAGTCGACGAACTCGCGACCGTAGATCGGCCCCAACTCATCCGACGCATTTCCATGCGTCATCCCCGCCACCTTCCCCATGATCATTTCTCGTCCCTGATCTCTGGCATGTCGGAGCAGAGAGGAATCGAAAACAGGATCTGAAAACGCGATTTTTATTTATTCCTTTTGTTGTGATGTTGTGAAATTGAGCTGGAAGTCGGGTGACAGGGACTGATCCGGCTCGCTACTCTGCATGGGGGCGGCCGAAACGTCTTAGGTAGGGACCTCAACAAACTCCGAGAGCTGTTCAAAAAGTCGCCATTTTTTCGACATGTGCAGGTTTCGGATGTCGCAGGTGGACAAAGTCATCGTCGGTTGTGGTTCGTGTAATTCCAGAATCGCCGTACCGCCGGCAGTGATTGGAAAACGTTTCCGCTGTCCAAAGTGTCAGGAAATCCCCTGCTTGTGGACGAGCGTCCGGTTCACGTAAGAAGTTGGCGGGAAGCTGTCGATTCCGTCTCTGACAAAACGGTGCTTCGCACATATAAAGACGAACTCGAATTGACACTTGAGGTGAGCGTAAAATCCGATGTGATGGGACTCGCCAGTCTGCCTCTTGGTCTGGTTGGCAAGGACTCCGTCGAAATCTCAAGCGACTCAGGATCTGAGGCGCTGCGTTGGGCGGATCGAAACTTTAGTCATTCTGAGCCCACTCTCTTCACTCAACCTTCCCGTAAGATCTTCTTCAAGGGAAACATTCCCCCAAATTCGCGTGTTCCACTCGCATTTCTCCACTCGCAGGCCACGACAGCCTGGGTTGAAAAACTGCCGCCATGAAAAATGCCGACTGTCATCCCCTTCACTTCAGGAAAAGTTGGGAGGCAAAAAAAGAGACGTGACTCCTGTCCTCTTTTTAAGGAATCGTGAATCCCTCCGCCAAATTCGTGGGAGGGCAAACTCGATCATTCGGTGCGTCATGGCGAACGACATCGACCTCAACACCAGCGACCGATTTCAACCAGATTCGCGGTACGGGGTCGTTGGCGTAAGTGCTGAGTTTCGTCTGAACACCGTGGTCAGCAGTGCGTTGAGCTTACCACGGATGACACGGACTCCTCGGATCGGTTCCGCAGTGAACAGCACGGCGTTGGCAAGTTGAAGAACCGCGGGGGTCATTCCGGGATCGGGTCTGTTCGAAGGATGGTCTTTCCTTCCCAGACGGCTTCATCCGTTGACGCGTCGTAGGTGAGGACTCGTTGAGCACTGTTCGGTGCGGGTGGTCTATCGCGTTCTGGAAGCCACCTGCGGTGAGACTCGATGATCGGCTGCGATTCCGGTCGGGCCGCGAGATTGGTCCATTCGTTCGGGTCAGTCTGCATGTTGTAAAGCTCTTCCGTACCGTCCGCATAACGGATGTATCGCCAGTCACGAGAGCGGATGCCATGATTGCCCTGATTGTGACTGGTGATTGCCGGCCTTTCCCGAACGGTCGTGGCATCCTGCAGTTGGGGCTGAAGACTGATTCCCTCCAGATCATCCCTGCGAGCAACTCCGCACAGATCAATCAACGTCGGGTAAATGTCAAGCAGTTCTGCCGGCTCCTGACATCGCTGACCTGCGCGAACCCCCGGCCCCGCAAAGATGAGTGGAACTCGAGTCCCATCGTCCCACAATGTGTTCTTTCCCGTGATTCCCTTTTCACCAAGGTGCCAGCCATGATCTCCCCAGACGACAATGATCGTGTTGTCTGACAACTCGGCTTCCTGAAGCGCCGCCACAATGCGGCCAACCTGAGCATCGACAAAGCTGGTGGATGCAAGATAACTGCGGGCCAGATTCTTCCACTGCTGGTTCTCCTCAACCCACTTGAGTCGCGGTTCGGGCAGGTCCCAATGCAGGTACCAGGAGAAACGCGGCGTATCGCTGCGATCATCGCGAAGAATCTTCGGCAGAACCGAATCGTCGTCGGGAAACTGATCGTACCACGGCTGCGTCACATAACACGGAACGTGGGGCAGAAAGAATCCCGCGGCCAGAAAGAAGGGCTCATCCATTGGTGCAGAACGAATCTGGTCTACGGCCCATGAGGCCACCTGATAGTCACCTTTGTCTTCATCGCGATGAGGAAAGACGCCCCAGTCCATCAGCGGATGATTGCCCATCGGTGTCGGTGGGATCAGTTTCGCCTCGGGCTTGACTCCGATCCCTCCTGCAGACCCCCAGATGTCGAATTCCCGAGCCTGCATTTTCGGCCCGCCGACTCCGCCATGGTAGATCTTGCCCACAGTCATCGTTCGGTATCCGTGGGCCTTGAAATGCTGAGGCAGGGCAACGCGATCTTTCCACGGGTCGAGCGTTCGAAACCACGGGGACAGCCCGTAGATTCCGGTCGTCGTCGGACGCAGACTGAGCATCAGGCTGGTGCGGGACGGATTGCACAGCGGAGCCTGGCAATGGGCGTTCAGAAACGAAGTTCCGCGAGCAGCGAGAGCATCCAGATGCGGAGTTTTTGCGAGGGGATGGCCGCCGATGTGACCAATCCAGTCATTCTGGTCATCAATCGCGATGAACACCACGTTGGGCTTCCGCGCCCGAACAGGCGTTTCCGTCGCTGACGTGTTCGACCTCTCGCCAGCGGCAGCTGCCGGCAGGCATGCAACCGTGCCGAAGCACCAGATCAGCCAGGTCCTGAGAGTCTTCATTCCTGCCCCACCTTTCGATTGGCTTTCTTTTTTGCCGCATCCGGCTGATTGGCTTTTCGAGCACCTTTGGCATCCGCCGGGATTGGACCAGCCATGGGAGGCGTTTCAAAGAACGCCCCATCGTCCACAACGCGGGGATCTCCGGTGGCTGCCAGTTCCTTCAGCAGTCGCGCCTCCAGCGATGCTCGTTGTTCGGCATACGTCGGATCAGCCGCAACATTTTTTGTTTGATGGGGGTCATGGCGAAGATCGTACAGTTCCTCACGTGGTCGCTTCCCATAAACCCAGTTGAAGTGATCCTTCCACATCGGATCATGCCGATGACTGACCAGCCAGGCCTTCGTCAATCCTGCATCCTCGTCGGGCAAGGTTGTGCGAGTTTCAAGGCTGAGCTGCTCAAAGGTTGGCTCGTCAGGATCTTCCAGCCGATACGGATCTCCGAGTGGCCAGCGTTCCGGATGGAAATTGATGATATACAGGAAGTCGGCCGTACGAATGGCTCGCTGAGGGTAGGGCGTCCAGTCGGCTCGAGCATTTTCCACATGACGTTCGCGTCCGATCAGCACAGCATCGCGGGCAGGATCGATCTGACCGGATGCTTCCGACATGAGGAGGTTCATCAGACTTCGACCAGTCATGCGCTCAGGCACATCGAGCCCCGCGGCTTCCAGAAATGTCGGAGCAAGATCGGTCAGGCTCACCAGATCATCAACCACTCGACCGCCATGGGCCCTGCCCCAGCGAATCGCCAGAGAGACACTGGATCCGAAGTCATACAGATTGCATTTTCCGTGCGGAAACCCCGGAGCACCATGATCGCCGCTGACGACGATCAGCGTATTGTCCAGTTCACCAATCGCTTCCAGCCGAGCCACCAGCAGTCCCAGGGCGGAATCGAGCGCCTGGATTTCGCCGAAGTAATCCGCCACATCTTCCCGCACCTCGGGCACGTCGGGCAGAAACGGAGGCATTCGGCCCTTCAGATCATCCGGATTGATGTTCCAGAGCGCTTTGCCTGAGCCCCGCACCCAGAGCCGATGAACGTTGGTTGGTCCGAACCAGTAGCAGAAGGGCGTCTTCGGATCGCGATCAGCGAGAAACGCGTCAAAGTTGCCCGTGACGTCCTGAAACATCTGCTGTCTGGCATCCTCGAGCGACGTGCCCGTCGCCACAAGATGTGTGACGTTCTCCGAGAAGTTATTGAATCGACCACCCGCTTTTTCATAAGCATGTTGCCCGGCTCCGAAAGGTGCATCGCCGGGCACACCCGGACTCCACACTTTCCATGTTTCACCGATATGATAGCCCGACTGCTTCAACAGCAGTGGAAACGCGGGTTGTGACCCATCCCATACGGCACCCTGAAGAATGGCCGCGCGACCAGTTCGCCAGAAATGCTGTCCCGATAACAACGCGCTGCGGCACGGTGTGCAGCTGGGAGCCGACACGAATGCTCTTCGAAACAGCACTCCTTCACTCGCAATCCGATCAAAGTTCGGAGTACGAACAACATCGTTGATCGTACCCGGGCCATCGACCTGCGAGTAAATCCTGGCAAAGCGTCCCCAGTCATCCGCAAAACAAAACAAAATGTTGGGCCGCCTCGGCTCGTCCGCCATCATCGGAGTGACGCAGAACAGCAGCAGCATGGTCCATAATGAACGCATCACATTCACCTCATGACACAGCGTGGTCCGAAGAATTTGCGGTTCACGGATTCTGACACAGAACAGCGAGCGGCAAAAGTCACCGCACGTCGTGTTGACTAACGGGGACATGGATGCGACCGGTCACTTCCTCCCGGGAGCCTGCAGGGATCTACGAACGAGGCTCACGATCGCGTTTCGCAGATCGACGGCAGCGATCACTGCAGTATCGAATCTGATCCCAGTCGCGAGCCCACTTTTTCCGCCACGCGAACGGTCGCTGGCAGTGTTCGCAGATCTTTTCCGGAAGATTGGCTTTCTGATGAACCATACCGAGCCCAGCCTGCCACGTCGCATTCGCCCACATCTTCAACGCACGCGACGCTCAACTAGTCGAATTCAACGCGAGCCACCGTCGGCTGAATCAGAAGTCAGTTCGTCATCGCATAGAAAATGACATTGATTCCCAGCGGATACGCCTTCTTTTCAGAGAACTCCGTGAAGTACCACTGATTCTCACCCTCGCGTTCCCAGCCGTCACCAAGGTCCGTGTTGTGACCGACAAACATGATCATCCTGCCGTTGTCGTCATACAGGGCCCTGTAGTGAACTTCTTCCGTGCCCGGTCCCTGAGCCGTGTAAATTTCCCCGTTGGCCATGGGCTGAGCGAAGCCGATGGCTGGAATCTGTGGCCGCTCTTTCAGATCGTAGACACAATGGAAAATGGGGTGCTCCAGCGGAATGTCTTCGAACCTCCGATTCGGGAACACGCGCAGCATCTCTTCTTCAAAACTTTCCCACTCGCCGTCTCCCCAGAAGTCGTCGACCATCATGAAGCCGCCGTTTTCAAGGTAGGCGCGCAGTGCATCACGTTCCTGATCGGTCAATGTGATATAACCGGGTTCGATCATGTAGACGAACGGATAGTCGAACAGTCTGGGATCTGTCAGTTCAAGAATCACACCATCCGGATCGGTGTGAAGTGACGTTAGCTGCTGAAGTCGATACGAAAAGTTGAGATCAGCATCCGGATAGTCCGTATCCCACGCCCAACGGCCTCTGGACTGGTATCGGACTCGAACAAACGTAAAGACGTCCTCCTTGAAGTTTTCATCGACCTTCCAGTCTGGCACACCGTTCCGTTCGACACGGCCATCCGCACCCAGATAAGTTCGATATCGCCCGCGACCTCGAAACTGACCCCGCTGCGCCCAGACAGCGGCGCACAGGAACACCAGTAACAGGGAAGCAACCAGGATCCATCGGCGTTTGCGCATCCTGAGAATCTCGCACATCCGGGGGGCATTCAAACCTTCGAAACTTCGCAGATCCGATCGAACGCGGAACTGTGAGCAGGAAGTCTAGTCTTCTGAATTCCATTTGCGAACTGACGGGTTGCCTCGGCAAGTCGAAAGAGTTTCGTCGCGGACTTCCGCCATTGGTCCGGAATGCCAGTCCGGGGGGGCGGGAACGGCAGGAGCCAATGGACCGTAGAAAACACTCGACACGGCAGGAGCCTCGCCCTCCCATGTTGCAGCTCGGAAGCTGCAAGTCCATCATCCTGCAGTCGAACGGCCGATCGCTTCGGACAACACCTGCAAGCGAACGCCGATTTTCGGGGTTGTGGTGGGGTCAAAACCCGGCAGACGGACATTCGACGAGCGTGTTTCCGGGAATAAATGAACAAAACCCGACCAATTGCGACTCCTCAATGATTTCCCGGGCACGGTATACTGTTCGTCGACGAAACCTGCACTGGGGAGAATTCCGCCGGGGTTGATATGTAGGCTGATGTGGGCTGATGGTTGTCAAACGATCTTCCTGACGTTCGGCGACATCGAACCCGCTATCGAATTCGTTCAGGGCGGCGTTCTCCCGATGCACAAAGAATCGCCGATTCGAACATCGGAGACACTGTTGTGGTTCGCTGTCGAGATCTGCGAGTCACGGATATCCGGGAAGTTGAGTCAGGTTCTGCAGTAGATCGATCAGTTCCACGAGGAGTGACGAAATGAGTTCACACGGACTGCGGCTTCCGGAAACGACTCGCGAACGTCTGGAGCAGTTTCAGCGGCGTGTTCGCATCGTCAAGGTTCTGGAAGGAATTCTCGCCGGTCTGTTTGGACTTGTCCTGTCCTATCTCGTCGTCTTCGCGATTGACCGATTTATTGATACTCCCGCAGCGCTTCGCACGATTCTGCTGATCGCCGGAACGGGCGGATTGGCGATCCTGTTTCCCATGAAGTGGCATCGCTGGGTCTGGGGGACTCGCCGCATGGAACAGGTGGCAACGTTACTGAAGCATCGTTTTCCTGCGATCGGCGATCAACTGCTTGGCATTGTGGAACTTGCACACAGCGAGCAGGATCTGGGAGCAAGTGCCAGACTGGCTCAGGCGGCGATTGATCAGGTCGATTCGGTTGTTCGCAACAAGGACTTTTCCGATGCCGTTCCGAAAGCTCGACATCGGTTCTGGGCAACGACACTCGCCATTCCAGCTGCCATCGCCCTGCTGGCGCTGATCATCGTGCCGGCGGCGGGGTTCAATGCCATCGCTCGTTGGCTGACACCGTGGCGCGACGTGGATCGATACACATTCGCTCAGGTGCAGCAGCTGCCGAAAAAAATCGTTGTCCCGCACGGTGAAGAGTTCTCGCTCAGCACAAAACTGTCGGATTCGACACGCTGGGAACCATCCCGAGCGACGGCACGATTTGACGATCAGCCTCGAATCAGCGTGCCACGACAGGATGGTCAATACGACTTTCGACTGCCGCCTCAGACGGAAGCTGGCACATTGAACGTACGCGTGGGAGACCTGACGAAGGGCGTTGAAGTCGCCGTAGCCGATCGCCCTGAGCTGATGTCCATGACGGCCATGATTCGGCTCCCGGAGTATCTTCAGTACAGGGAACCTGTGAAGGCCGACGTACGTGGCGGAGCGATTTCGATTCTGAAGGGAGCGGTGGCGTCGTTCGAGGCGGAGATCAGTCGCCAGCTGGCACGGGCGAGCGTAGGCGAAGACTCGGCTCAGGTGAGTGGCCGGATGGTGAAGACTTCCGACATGACGGTGGTCCAGTCGGAAGTGAAGGATTTCCGCTGGACTGACGAACTCGGCTTATCCTCGAAGGATCCCTTCAGCCTCAGGATCAGTGCCGTTGACGACGCGGCTCCGTCAATTCAGCTCCAGCAGCAGGAACCTCAGCAGGTTGTGCTCACGTCCGATGTCATCACATTTGATGTGCAGTCGAAGGACGATTTTGGAGTTCGACAGGTCGGTCTGGAATGGAAAGGCATAGAGCATCCGATTCACAATCCGGTGCCGGACTCGGGGGAGAAGCTGGTCGAGGGAGGAGCTCCCGAAAAGAGAGTGCTCTCGGCCAAAGCGACGTTCTGTGCGGAGACAGACAGGATTCGCGCTCAGACGCTGGAGGTTCGGGGTTACGTCGAGGACTACCTGCAGGAGCGTGGTCGCGTTTATTCGCCCGCCTACCTCCTGCACGTGATGACGCCCGAACAGCATTCCGTCTGGATGATGGAACAACTGCGACGCTGGGCCAGTCTTGCGGATGATGTGTACGAAGAAGAAATGCGTCTGCATGACAGGAATCGTGAGATTCGTCAGATGGACACCGATCAGCTGAACGCACCGGAAACTCGTCGTGACATGGAACAGCAGGCCGCTGCCGAACGGGCGAATGGAGATCGGCTGACCGCAGTCACCGATCAGGGCGATCAACTGCTGAAGCAGGCCATTCGAAACAAGGAAATGATGGTCGGGCATCTGGAAACATGGGCGGATGCCCTGCAGAAACTTCGCAACATCGGAGAAAACCGGATGCCATCGGTCGCAGACCTGCTGGCTCAGGGAGCCAGGGCGCCGGGCAGAAAAGCGTCATCCTCGCAGACCAGCACAAAAACGTCTCCTCAGGCTGGCAACAACAAGAACAACATGACGGGCGGTCCCGGGGAGCCGAAGAATCCTGGGCAGGAACAACCAGCCGTTCCGAAGCTGTCGGATACAGAGTCCGGTTTCAACAAGCAGGAGCCAGCCAACGGTGACTCTGAGAAAGGCGATTCGAGGGCAGGCAAAGGGAAGTTTGGATTGCCTCAGACAGTTCTGAACGGCGGACCCAAGCCACCCGATGACAAGAAGTCGGGGGACACGCCAGCCGAGCAGAAAGTCGACGAGGCCGTGAATGAACAGACAGATCTGCTGGCCGAGTTTCAGAAGGTCCGTGAAGATCTGCAGAAGATTATGGATGATCTGGAAGACAGCACGTTCGTCAAGCGCCTGAAGTCCGCGTCTCGGGAA
>JBKDRW010000414.1:0-7494 GCA_046341255.1 Planctomycetota bacterium | reverse complement strand
GAAGACCGCTCATCTCAATGTTCCGGACCGCGGTTCAATGTAAACCCTGGAAAAGTCAACACCACTCATTGACTTGATTCCCATCTTACCAGGAGAATCTGGCAAAACAGCGCAATTTAAGAAAAGACTTTCAGATGCAGCTTGCCTTGACGATCCGAGTCGGTGAATGCCTATGAATTCCGTGTCGGCAAATTCCAGTACTTCGGTCTCCACAGGCTGGTTGATGCTGCTGTTGCAGTTTTGGGTGCGACACACGGCAAGTCTGCTGAACCTTGTCCCGGTGGTGGCGCTTGTGGCCGGGTATCATCCGCAGCATTGGGCGTTGCATGTGGGCCTGATTTTGCTGGCGAGCTATTGCCTGTTCAATCTGACAAGCATGTTTCATGAAACAGCTCATCAGACGATGCCGGGATTTCCCAGAGCGGTCGTAATTCTCATTGGCCACGTGATTGCCACGGTCCTGCTGGTTCCTTACGACGTTTATCGCCAATCCCACATTCGTCATCACGCGTATCTGAATCGGCCGGACGACTGGGAACTGTGGCCTTATTCAGATCCGAAGACTTCGCTGCGATTTCGAAAAATCTTTGTCTGGTTGGATCTGCTGTTCGGGTTTCTGACAGCTCCCTATACCTATGGCCGGATTTATTTTCACAGGGATTCCCCGATCCGAGACCCGAAACTTCGATTTCGCATTCGGATGGAGTATCTCGTCATTGCACTGTTCTGGGGAACGATTCTGACGCTGGTGACAATCAACGGCAGCTGGTCCGCTTTTCTTCTGCGATGGGGGATTCCGCACTGGCTGGCGGGTATCCTTCAGAACGGACGCAAGATGACCGAGCATCTTGGAATGAGCAGTTTTGATCCGTTGAAGGGGACACGTACTGTCGCAGGCGGGAATTTCTATTCACGGCTGTGCAGCTGGCTGAATTACGACATTTTCGTTCATGGTCCGCATCATCGTTTTCCGCTGCTGACCCATGAAAAACTGGAACTCAGACTTCGGCAATATGTTGAAGGACATCCCGAGCGACTCTATCCGGTGTATGGCTCTTATCTTCAGGCATTTTGTGCCATGGCGCCGTGTCTCTTTTCGAATCCAGGTGTCGGGCTGAACGCGGGTGCCGCGGTGCTCAGTCGAGTTTCAGACATCAACGTGAATGAATTTCTGGATGACGAAAAGCAGATTGTGATTGGCGATTGGGACCCCGATCAGGGCGTCACACCTCAAGCTGTCTGATATTCGTGAGAAGCTGGATTTCGCCTTCCTTCTCTCCCTCCTTCTCTCAGGGTGATCCCGACGTACAATCTCGTGCAACGGTCGAAGGCAGGTTGCTGCACAGTGCACGCGTTACTGTGCGGCATGCAGAGGACAAGATTGCACAGTGAACAATGGGCGCGTGTTCAACCTCGCAGGCCGCAGAATTCCAGGAAGGCCATCAGATCGAGGCCGTTTTCTGTGGATTTTTCTGTTTTCCGCACTGCGACGGCGGAAAATCAGACAACTGTCTCAATCGCGTGCTCCGGAAGTCCGTCTGATTTCAGAACGGATTGAGACATCAGATCTCATGATCTTTTCTTCGCGGCTCTTCGAGAGCGGACGTGTCACACGATGTTAACTGAGAATGCCTCCTGCGAAGTCATTCGGGCTGACCAGATTTCCAAGGTCTTCATTCACGAAGGTCTTGAGATCCGGCCATTCCGTGATGTGACTCTCGGGATTCGTCAGGGAGAAATGCTGGCGATCATGGGCCCAAGTGGGTCCGGGAAAAGTACGCTGCTTCACATTCTTGGCGGGATCGAACCGCCGACCTCCGGCAAGATCTGGATTGAGGGTCAGAATCTTGCGGAGCTTAGTGATCGCGATCGGACACTGCTGCGACGCCGACGAATCGGTTTTATCTTTCAGTCGTTCAATCTCGTCCCGACCCTCAACGTCTGCGAGAATGTTTCTTTGCCTCTGGTCCTGGACGGGATTTCTCCTCGAGATGCGGCCACGCGGGCGGCTGCAAGTCTGGAACGAGTCAGTCTCTCTCATCGCCTGAGTCATCTGCCGACTCAGCTGTCCGGTGGGGAGCAACAGCGCGTGGCGATCGCTCGAGCGTTGGTCATTAATCCGGCCCTGGTGCTGGCGGATGAACCGACCGGCAATCTCGATTCGGTTCGAGGCCGTGATATTACGCTTCTGCTCCGACAGATGGCGCACGAGCACCATCAGACTGTGGTTGTGGTCACGCACGACATTCGTGTGGCGGCTCAGGCTGATCGCGTGATCGTACTTCTGGATGGTCAGGTCACCTACGACGGACCACCCGGTACCGATGCAGAACTGATCGCCGCTCTGAAGCAGGAGCATGAGCGGTGATACCCCGGGCGTTCTTCTGGAATAACCTCAGACTGCGTCCGATCCGCACGCTGCTGACAATTCTGAGTGTCGCCGGGGCGGTGGCTGCCGTCGTCTCGGTGCTGCAGGCTACGGCGGCAACGCAGATTCAGCTGGCGTCCATTCATCAGACATTTGATTCGCCCGTCGCCATGGAAGTGGTGGCGACAGACACGTCTCCGTTTTCCGCCGACGAGGTTGCGGATCTGGTTGAGCAACCCGGCGTGTCGGGCGTCATTCCGGTCTTTCGTGTATTCACAAAGATTTCGTCTGGTCGGAAAGACGTGCGTTGCCTGACGACAGGAACCGATCTGAATCAGTATCAATCAATCCGGGATGTCACGATGGTTGCCGGGGAGATGGCGAGCCAGACCGGCGAAATTTCTCTGGAGCAGTCCGTCGCTGATTATCTGGGCGTGCAGCCGGGCGATGAGGTGCGGATGGGAGCGAAAGGACTTCCATGGCTGGTCACCAAAAAAGTCCGTGGCATTTACAAGCTGTCTGCTGCGGACTCTGTCGAGGAAACGTCTACGGTGATCACGACGCTTACGGATGCATCGAAGCTGGGACGTGCTCCGGGCAGGATCAACGCCCTGCAGATTCTCCTTCAGAACAGATCCGAAGAGGCCGCGGTCGGGGAACGCATCCGGGCCGCACTTCCGAAACATCTGACCGTCACAAAGTCAGCATCAGCGGGAGATCTCAGCCGCCCTACCCAGGCCATGATCGGAGTCGGACTGAATGTTGCGGCACTGCTGTCCTTTGTGGCAGCCGTTTTCATCGTATTCAACTCATTTCAGATGTCGGTGGCTGAACGTCAGCGCCAACTGGCGCTGATGCGGATCGTGGGGGCAACTGTCGAGCAGGTTCGGGGATCGCTTTACCGGGAAGCCGCTTTTCTCGGGTGCATCGGCACTCTGCTGGGGTTGATCCCCGGGATCATGGCCAGCAGTTCTCTGACACACAGCATGCAGGAAGTTCTCGGGTTCACCCACATGATCCCGGTGTCGACTCAGCCGCATGCCCTGATCGCCGGTTTGCTGTTCGGTCCGTTTGTCACACTTGTCTCGGTCTGGTTTCCGGCCAGAACTGCCTGCCAGACAGAGCCGCTGGCAGCTCTGAAATCAACCCTTCCAAAGAGGCAGTACTTTTCCAGAACGGTGGCCGCAATCGCCGGTATCACCTCATTGCTTTTGGCGGGAGTCATGTTCGGCGTCACTTATCTTGGTCTGTATCCGGATGTGGCATCCATCCTCGCCATCTCTTTGGTGGAGATCGGTGCCGCATTCCTGCTGCCGGAGTTGATCAGACCCTGTTCTGCTGCCTTCTTCCGACTGATCGGATGGTTTTTTCCGGTCGAAGCTCAGCTGGGACATCGTCAACTGATGGATAACTTCGACCGAACGGCACTGACGGTAGCGGTGTTGTTTGTGGTATCGGCAGCCAGTGTCAGTGTCGGGAATACCACCATGTCGCTGACGGGCAACATTCAGTCGTGGATGGAACGGACCATCACTGCCGATTTTCTTGTATTCGCGAGTCGTCCGACGGTGGATATGTCGGATTCAGAATCGCTGCCGGAAGATCTCCTGCCGCGAATTCAGAAGATCCCCGGAATCCAGAAGATTGATGAGGTGACGTTTACACTCGCCTCTGTCGAGGGGAAAGGTTGTCTGCTGGCAGCTCAGGTCTACGACGGCTACGAGACTCTGCCGATTGACCTCATTGAAGGAGACGCCGAGACCTTGCCGCAGCAACTGCGATCCGGTGAGGCTCTGCTGGGAAGCGTGCTGGCCAATCTCCTGAACGTGAAACCGGGCAGCACCGTCACAGTGACGGTGGGTGGCTCGTCTCAGACGATTCCAGTTGCAGCCATCGTCAGGGAATTCACGGCCGGAGGTCTGATGCTGCAGATGGATTCCAATGCCGCTCGGGAAGTCTTTCCACTTCCCCCGGCCCAGGTCTTCGGGATACGCACTGACAGCGAAGCCCGAACGGCGGTCGGACAGGAACTCAAGACAGTGTCTCGCGAACTCGGCCTCATCTTTCAGTCCCTGTCAGATCTCCATCAGCTTGTTCGGAATATCGTCTCCGGAGTCACCAATCGGCTGTTCATGATTCTGATTCTTGCCCTTGTGATCGCGGCCTTTGCGATTGTGAACTCGCAGATCATGAATGTGATTGAGCAGACGCGACACCTCGGGATGCTGCGAGTCGTGGGCATGCTGCAGCTTCAGGCATTCCGTATGTTTCTGTTTCAGTCACTGATTCTTGGAGTCCTTGGGATCGTCCCCGGAATGGTGACTGGCATCGTGATGTCGTATCTGACGATCCTGTCGTTCCAGGGAGTCACAGATCACGGAGTGCCGTTTGCCTTCGACACTCGTCTGGTGGCGTTTTACCTGGCCAGCGGATTGCTGCTGTCACTCATGGCGGCGGTTCTCCCCGCGCTTCGTGCAGGACGACTGAAACCTCTGCAGGCGATTCACGAAGAGTAGCGTTGCTGCAGCCTGAGAAAGATGCTCACTCCTCCGCAGCAGTTCGCTTCAGTCTGGTCATATAACGACTCAGCAACTGACGTGTCTGCTGCTCTCCGAATGTTTGGGGATCACATCGCAGGTTGACCATCAGTCGGCCGCCCACCACGTACGTGGCGACGGCAGCATTTGTCCCGCAACGGAGAGGAGGGACGGAGCGGATTTCTTCCAGGGTCATGTTGCCGACATGGATCACATCGCCATCAGTTTTGAGCCGACTGCTGATCGAGTTCAGGCGATTTCCCATATGCGACAGCACTGCGGTGCTCAGACATCGATTCCTGAGCATCGCGGCTGACAATCTCAACAGGAACGGAATCTTTCGCAGGTTCTGCAGAGCCCGGACAAACAACCAGCCATACTGAGCCGTGAGGTGCTCGCTCAGTTCTTCAGCAAGATCCTTCAGCAGATGCTGCGAATTCGTCATCTGTTTTCTTCGACGGCCAAGGAAGAGGTATCCGATGACATTGGCAGCCGGCAACTGATCGTCCGCCGCTCCCCGCAGACTGGTGGGAATCAGAATTGAGATCTGTCGGGCGGATCGCGCCCCACCCGATTCTCGATTCCACTCTTCCAGCGTTTCCATCAGGTCCCGCGTGAGCAGATCATTAAGACTCACATTGGTGCGGCTGGCCGAGTTCCTCAAACGGCGAGTGACCGCCCGATCCAGATAATCGCTCTGCAGACAGAACTCACCGGTTTCCCTGAGGCCGTCGTTCTGCGGCACAGGCTTCAGAACTTCCTTCCAATCCAACAGCAGAAAACCGAGCGAATCGTGGAGCATTCGCGTCACGCGATGACCAAGAGATCCGCCGACCCAGCCAACTCGCCGTGGCCCGGGATCCGCTCGATGTCGCAGAGCTTCGGGACACAGTGGACGAAGTTCCGGTAATGGACCATCGACGCCGGCCCTCCGAGCGTAACATACGGCAATGTCCTCCAGAAACTGGCTGGCCCCGATGCCATCACAACAGGCATGATGAATCTGCAGCGTCATTTCGGTGTGCTGATCAGAGACCGTACCCCATGCACGAACGCCGGTCTCATTGAACAGATCAATCTGCTGCAGCCACGGCTTCTGCGCCTGCCAGACGGCCGGATCGAGTTCGGCTGATCCCACGGATTCCGGCGACCAGACCCAGTAATAGCGTCCCCATCGTCGCTCGACCCTGCAGCACAGCAACGGATGCCGCTGCACAGCATCCTGATACGCCTCCATCATGGCTTCCAGATTCAGTTGCCCCTTCAGACGAAACTGAAGGAAGAACGTGATGGGATAGTTTGGGTTGTCGTCGATGAGCATGTACTGCTCAAACGCTGTCAACGGCAGGGGAAACAATCCAGCCGGAACTGCTGCAGCCTCTTCCGGCACTGCGGTCTCCATCGCCGACTCGCTCGACGGTGCATTGAGGTGGGGCTGCATCACCAGGAGTGCGGCTGTCGCAACTTGTGGATGATGTGGCATGGATGGCAACTGCGCCCGGATATCAGATCGGAAAAGCCTGGCCTCCGTTCGACACCGTTCCTCCTCCCGGAACTTCCATGGAAATTCCAGGCCCATATTGTGTTTGACGGTCGGTCCCGTTGGTAGCACAATTCGGGTCGCGGTCGAAAGAATACAGGATGGATTCCCCGATCACGGTGTCCACCACTCGCACTGCCAGAAAACGCACAGCCGCACGGTTCAGACATCTGCTGTGGGGGTTCTCGCTGCCACCTCCAGTGGTCGAGTGCATGTGACAGAATGCATGCCGCTGCTGTGCGTTTCCGGCCAAAATGCTGCTCGACCAGCAAAGACAACAGTCTCCCGATCCTCGCGGGACTTTGGCCTGGATGGCCAGTGGGGTCAATCTGGTGTCGCTCGTGTCCATGGCTCGAACGATCTTCAGTGCGTGCCCTGATCAAACGGTTGGCCAAAGAAACGGATACTTCCACATTGTTCACACATAAAGGAAATCAGCTTTCCTTCTTCGCGATAGTACGACGTGAACCAGCTCTTCGTCTTTTCAATCGATGCGTAGGCCAGTTCTGCCTGCCTGTCCATGGAGTGATCGATCACGCGAATGGGTCGCATCTCGTGACCGCAATCCAGACATTTCTTCGGCGTTGTTTCCGGAGTCATGGCTCATTCATTTATGTCGGACATGATTTTGTTACACGCAGATCGGATTTTTATCAATCTCCTTCCACCTGCGTCAAACCGGATCAGGCAACGAGCGATTCGAGATAAACAGAAATAGTCGGTCAGGAACCACGAGGCTCGATAAACTTGTCCTCGTTTTTATGCGATTTTGGATGTGGATGTCACATCGATTCATGCGGTGGAGGAAGCGTTGATCTGACTCTGGTGTGGTGCACCATCTCCTCAACGTTCAAATCGCCGTGACGAGGTATTAATTTCAGGCGTGGCAGCATGCGTGTGGCAGACGAGGATCGGCAGACGCTGAAACATGTGTTTCAACGAACGGCGGTTTGTGCAGTCTTCTGGTGAGCACACGGACCATCGCAGTGTAGGGAACCGAGGACTTATCTCGAAACAATTCTGAGCCCTCGCCCCGTCCAGAGTCGGGC
>JBKDRW010000413.1:0-4242 GCA_046341255.1 Planctomycetota bacterium | reverse complement strand
CGCCATGACCTTCGGTGCGACTGTGCGTGAGTTGTCCGGGCTTGATCTCTGCTACGCGCCGCCGTTTGGCTCGGCAAAAGATCCCGTCCACCAGGCTGCGTTCACGGCATGCAATCAATTGGATGGACTTGGCAATGTGCTGGATGTGGATGCTGATCTGTCCGGGTATCAGGTTGTGGATGTTCGAACGGCTGCCGAGATTGCTAAGGCTCCGCTTACCGGCGTCGCTTCGTGGATCGCCATCCCTGTCGATGAACTTCGAGATCGCGTCAGTGAGCTTGATCCGTCCAGGCCCACAGTCGTCAGTTGCGGCGTTGGCGTCCGCGGTCACGTCGCCGAACGCATTCTGATGCAACATGGCTTCCAACAGGTGTTCAATCTGACCGGCGGCGCGACGCTGCGACGACGAGCCGTCAAAGCCTGAGTCTCCCGGCAGTGTTCATTGAGCAAGGGACGCGTTCTCGAGGTCCCTTTCCCATTCGTGAGGAGAGAAGGTGCAGGAGGCAGGTTCAGGGGTTAATCTGAAACGTCATCTAAAAAACAGTCCACCAACCCCTCGCGCTCTCAGTCTGAGGCAGAGGTGATTGTGTGGTTCCAAACCATAAGCTCTGTGACAGAGCATTGCGAAGAGTCAATCGATCATCCCGTCTTGAACATTCTCCGAAAGACAATTCTCATGCAATTTATCCCGTTGAGTCTTATTGCGGGCTTTCTTTGTTCCATAACGCTTGCGGCCGACGAGAAGTCCGCCGTGAAACATAAAGCCGAAGATCTGGCGTGGCTGGCAGGCATGTGGTCCAGCGAAGTCGACGGCGAGTTGACCGAAGAGTTCTGGATGGAACCTCGCGGCAACATGATGCCGGGTGTGAACCGCAGTTTCAAAAAGGCGACGAACAAATCCGGCTTTGAATACATGCGAATCGCCGAAGGTCCCGATGGTCTGTCGTTCTTCGCAAGTCCCTCAGGAAGCCCACCGACGTTATTTCCAGTAAAGGAACTCAAGGACCAATCCGTCGTCTTCGAGAACCTCAAAAACGACTTCCCAACTCAGATCCAGTACCACCGCGCCGGCGACACTCTTCACGCCAAAATCACCGGCACCATCAACGGCAAAGCGGCTGAGATGTCCTGGACCTGGAATCGCGTTGAGGGTAACAAATAGAATGGGCATTCCTTCGATTGAGCATCATGTAGTTTCTACATAGGCTGATCCCCGATAGGATTCACTTCGCGCCGCCTTGATCATCGCCATGTTTGCGTCCAGCAAAGCGACGGTATGCTCTCTCTCCCACGCCCACGGATAGCACAAGTGACATTACCGCCAGCAGCGCAGATAGTGCCCACGATTCATGTTTCTTGTGTGCAAAGCAGACGAGAAGAATCAGGGTAAAGAATACTGCTGTGACAACTAACCAAGACTTTACCACGTTAGCTATACCCCACGGTGCCAAAATCAAAGAATAATCGGATGCAGTATTCGCCAAGCGCCGGGTATTAGAGTTGGGACTCTCGTGATTCCCTGAACAGAGACGCTGAATACCGCTTCGGTCGATGCAGCGCCCATTAGTCGGGCCAAAACTGGGCTATTGAAGGACGATGCGTACACGCCTCGTCCAAACAACCCGCCGCCCATATTTATTACGCCACTTGCATTTATTGAGTTGGCCGCAGAAGTAGAGGTAAAGCGGTAGACTGTCGTTGGGAAGTATGTCGCAATGGCTACCGCAGCATAACCAGCGTAGACACCAATGTGCCCAGAAATGTTCCCAACGCCGTAGAGCGACCACGTGCCGCCGTTGTCTTCAATGACGCCATCCACGTAACTGTCGAGCGATGTGATGTGATGAAAGGTCGCCGCATTTGCGATCAACGCCAAGCCATCAACAACTCCACCTCCGGCAGCCCAGCCGATCTGAAATACATCCCCAACTCCAGCAGCGAAGGTCATTGCGAAACCGCCGCCGTTGGGGCCGGTTCCGGCGAAGGTGGAGGCGGCTCGGGCCTGAAGGTTGGAGACGTTTTGCCATGCGGCTTTGACACCGTCGGCGGCTGTTTCTTGAGCTGCGGCGATCGCTATCGGATCGTCCAGAGCTTCATCGGCGTTCCGCCCTGAAAGATCCGCCGCGAGGTTTGCGAGCGTTGAAGCATGTGCCGCGTTGATGACGGTCTTTTGAGCGTCGGTCCACAGTCAACAGTGGATGGCCCTCGCGTAAAAAAACCATGGATGGTCCCGGCTTTAGCAATTCAACCGACAATCTCGTACTTGATGCCGTCGGCAATGCTCTGTGATTCCAGATACTGCCGAACGATCTGAAAAGCTCGTGACTTGGGAAGACAATAACGCGAATCGAGTGGCGTCAGTTCGTCGAACGACAATCTGCAGCGAATCTCATCCGACACAGGAATTGGTGTCTCGGTCAGAACACGGTGTTCTTGTCCTTTCGAATTGAGAAACATGACGGCGGCGACACCAGCGTTCCACACGAGTTCCAGATGAACTCGGTGAGTCTGCAGAGGCCCACCAAGAGTTTCAAAGAACCGCCTCAAAAGCGTTCGTTCCGGAGGCTGCCTGATCTCCTCCCAGAGCGTCAAGCCTCCCGTTGCTTGTGATTCCATCTTATCAAGGCATTCATTGACGGACAGCAGACTCGAAAATGTGAAAGAGGCATCACTTTCGTCCGTCACCACCCAGTACGAGTTTGTGCCGTTCGCTGGTTGCATGTTTGCACAAAGTTATTGTCCAGGAAGTGGATGCAACTCGCTTGAATCGAAGATACAAGCAACAACTGCTGCTGCTATCCAAAGTCTGCGTCAGGAAATTCCAGTTGCTGTTGTACGATGGTATGGCCTGCGCAGCAACTGACTCATCAATACGACACCGCCGAAAATCATCCAAACCAATGTTGTTGCATGTCGCGAAGGAACGCCAGGTCGACAGGGGTCTCCGAAAAGATCACGCTGTCTATCTCGCAGAATGGACAAAGAGCGGTTCGTTCTTCGTCGGGTGAGGCGTTGGGTTCGGTCATCCACTCCGTGACGTCCTCGGAGGCAAATGTCCGGCCGCAATGAAAGCACGCTGCACGAGAGCAGTTTGCTTTCAAACGTTCGTTCTTCAAGCTGCGCTGATGTGCGTTCTTCAATTCTTCGATCGTGGTGTCGTCCTTTGCCATTCAACCCGGCCCCGGTTGTTTTCGATCCTTTTGGATGCCCCGGGTTGTTTTCCCCCGGTTGTTTTCCTAGATGAACCAGAAAAACTCGGGACCTCGACCTGCAATGGCCTTGGTGTCTCACGCAAGTGGGTAGACTGACAATGTCAGGGCTATCTTTCGCGAAACCATCACGTCAAGCAATTCCACAGGAAACATCAATTCCTTAACCGCAATCTCAACATGCTCAGATACATAAATCGCGATATCAAAATTTAGACTAACGTTTTGCATATCTCTCAGGTCACTTGCCGTTGGGAGCGTTTGAAGAAACTCGTCTAAGGCGGTGACGTGGTCTGCAAGATCTTTCGATTCTGCGAGTGTCACGACAAGCAGATTTCCAACTCGTGTCGTTTTCGGATTAGCGAGCACTGATTTCACTATGTCAGATGTGTCCTCCTCTGATTGAATCGCAATTCTGAGCACGGAATACATTCTTGTGCAATTCCAGCCAGTTGGCTACATAAGGGTGAAGAAGTCAGCCTCCGATTAACGAGTGTCGAAAGGCTACAAAGTCGGGCGACCCAGCTCGATCCACTGTTCGAAAGCTTCGAGGATCTCTTCTGCGCCCATATCGGGATTGGAACGACCGCCCCGCGTTATTTTGTACTTTTCTTTATAGACTTTGTGAAACCAGTTCTTGAAGTCTCGATTTTGTCGGAATTCCCGCTGTGCGTTTTGAAGTGCCTTGAGGAAATCACCCGATTTGCCGACCATGAAGACTGTGAAGGTACCCTTGATTATCTGTGCGCCAGTGATGGTGGTTGCAGTCGATCCCGTGACACCCCAAATCATGGTGCCGTTGCTGCCGAGAATCCACCCGAACGTTGGGGTTGCAAATGTCACACTGAGTGACGCAATTGCTCTGTACGCGGCGATTCCACCAGCAATCGTGAGTAATCCAGCGCCAACATCAGCAAAGACCTGCGCCGTCCCGTACAATCCACCATTTTCTTCAATCAGCCCGTCGACGTAGCTGTCGAGCGAGCCAATACTCCCTAGTGTGCTGAGTTGCTAATTCGTTTACAAACATTGG
>JBKDRW010000412.1:0-2168 GCA_046341255.1 Planctomycetota bacterium | reverse complement strand
AGTCGCAGGGGACCCCATTTTTCAAAACTGCCGCTGATGACTGCCGGATTCCGGAACACATGCCTGCTGTCCGAAAATGCGGCAAAGTTGCTGGATGCTTTCGTGGCAGGATGCGTGACAGTCTTAAGGGGGGGGGCGGATTTCAAAGCAGTTCCCGTTCTTATTCTCGACTATGGAACAATCTGTTGGGAAGACGTGAAGAGGTACACGAATTGCACCCTGAACTCCGCGGAGAGGATTGTTTATTCTCTTTTCCCTGCCGAACGCCACAGTGCGTGAGATGGGGCAGAAGTCTCGTCCGTTTCTCGATCGCGGGTGATTTGTGGCTGGTTGATTACGCCTCATTGAATCTGCGTGTAGAGTTTCAGGAACAGCGGGTCAAACGACGTCGATTTCGGCCGGATGTGAAATCGGATTTGATGCTGTTGATTTTGGCGGGACGAACTCGAGGGACGGCAATTCGGGATGTTTTTGCCCTCTGCGAAGAGACGACGACAACTTGCTCCCTATAACGTGACGCTGTCAGGCCATGATGGGAGACTGGCAAAACCTGGCAGTGCGAAATCTGCGACCGGCAGTCGGGGCAGCCTGAAGACTTTTCTTTGATCGTGATATGGAACTCAAGATGCGGCCGAGCAAACGCGGTTTTACTCTGATTGAGCTGTTGGTTGTGATCGCAATTATTGCGATTCTGGTTGCTCTTCTGTTGCCGGCGGTTCAGCAGGCCAGAGAGGCTGCACGGCGGACTCAGTGCAAGAACAATCTGAAGCAGATCGGTCTTGCGATTCACAACTACATGTCCACATTCAATTGTCTTCCCCCCGCAAGGCTTGCTCCGGACTATAGTTTAAATGGCGTTCCACAGGCGAGTTACACCAGCTACCCAAGCACGCTCGCTGCTGGTGCCTGGACAGGATTTCGATCCGTTCACACGTTCATCTTGCCCTACATGGAGCAGGGGAATATCTACAACCTGATCGACTTCTCAAAACCGACTTCTGTTCGGATGACGACGAGTGGTGTTCCTACGAACGCAAATTACACCGCGTATGCAAATGCAGCCGGTCTCTTTCTGTGTCCATCTGATGCGAACACTGGTCGGGTGATTACTGAGAATAACTATCGGGCAAACTTTGGGGGCTCAACGCCGAACGGTGGTGCGGTGAGCACGACAACCAACAATGTGGTTGGTGGAACAGCCGATGGCAATGGAGCGTTTTCGATCGGTTCGATTACGAAGGACCGAGATTTTACGGACGGCTTGTCCAACACCGCTGTGTTTGCTGAGCGGACGAAAGGCAGCGGCAAAGACATGGCCGGCACTCCTCCGAATCGTCAGTCCGATGTCATCACCTCTCCAAATCGTCGACAGGGACCGTTGGTGACGAATGATCTCTATAACGAGTGTCTGAATGCTCCTGCAACGGTCTCCACCTTCAATTTCAATTCAATGGGACGTTGGCTGGATGGGTCGGACTTTTCGAACGGATGGCCGTTCGGATTTTACTCCTCGACGCTCTACAATCACGTCGCTACGCCGAATTGGAGAGGCTTCGATTGCGGGAACTGGAGTGCGATTGCGGATGCTCCCGGAGAGTACGCAATCATCTCCGCGCGAAGTATGCATACGGGCGGTGCTCAGGTGCAGTTGGGTGACGCGAGTGTACGATTTGTGAGCGAGAACATCGACCTCGGAGTCTGGCGTGCATTGGGGACACGTGGGGGCGGAGAAGTTGTCGGAGAGTTTTGAGGTTCGAGGTGCCAGCGCGCAGCACGCACCACGTCGTTTTCAAGAGTTCGAAATTCAGTCGTGCTCAACCCCGATTTTCTGACAGTCTTCGACGTTTGGGGAAGGGTTTGAGCGCACTGAAGACCCGATTGACAAGATGAGAGGCATTGAATCCCATGTTCCGGTTGCTGAGTCTGATGGTATTGTCAGGGCTGCTGTCCGGATGTGGTCGAACTGTAGAAGCCCAGAAAGTTTCTGTCAGTGAGGCTTCTGTGGAACTCGGGATGACTCAGTTTCAGGGGGGAGACTGGGCGGGAGCGGAAAAAACTTTAGCAGCAGCAGTTCAGCGGGGCGGACTGATGCCTGACCTCGCCGAGACCGCGTTGAGGACTCTGGCACTGGCTCATATTCGAGCCGGTCACCTGGAGGATGCGGACAG
>JBKDRW010000411.1:0-4295 GCA_046341255.1 Planctomycetota bacterium | reverse complement strand
CACCGGAGCCGTTGCCGTGATTGAAGTACGTGCGTCGGCGGATCCTGATGCCGTCTCGCTGCTTCGGGCGTTTTCTGCCGACCCGCCTCGCGACCTTTCGCTGACTCCGATCAATCGAATTCTCTTCGGACGGTGGCGCGGCGAGGACATAGTTGTCATAAGAACGGATGTGACCGTGTGGGAGATTCATTGCCACGGTGGATTGATGGCGGTCAATCAGATCCTCGGGGATCTCGAAGCTGCTGGCGCGATGAAACCCGTGGCAACGACCGAGTGTCTCGATGCGGGGACGGTGACGGAATCTGAAGTCGATAGTCATCTCGAATCAATGATCAGCCAGTGCCGAACCCGAAAATGCGCAGGGATCGCGCTGGCTCAATCCGATGGTCGGCTGAAGGCTTTGTGGAAAAATCTGCACAGCCCGGATCCGTTGGTTCGAAGTGCTGCGAAAGACGTCGCAGTCAGATGGCGTCATGTGGCCGACCACCTTGTGCAGCCCTGGAGGGTTGCGCTGGTGGGTGCGCCCAACGCGGGGAAATCGTCCCTGATGAATGCGATTTCGGGACGCAATCGCGCGATCGTCTCTGACGTTCCGGGAACAACGAGAGATCTGCTGGAGGCCGATGTGTTTCTTGAGGGCTGGCCGTTCGTGTTCGTCGATTCTGCGGGAATTCGAGTCGCAGCAGGCTGTGAGCTTGAACAGTCCGGGATTGAGTTCTCGCGTCAGCTGGCTTCTTCGGCGGATGTGACCTGTGTGGTGGTTGATCAGTCTCAGCCAGATGAGGTTTCATCGTTACTAAAAATGGATCGTGAAAGACGCATCTGCATGCTGCTCAACAAATGCGACCTTCAGGAAGCCCACCGTTCATCCATTCATGTTGATCTGAACGTGCCTGCGTTTCAGGTTTCTGCTGTGACGGGGCAGGGAATTCCAGAGTTTCTCGCGTGGCTGGTTCGATGTGTGATTCCCGAGGACCCGGATCCTGACACGACTTTGCCGATTCTTCCGCGTCGCTGCCTCGATGGTCTGCTGATTCAATGACGGCCCCGACCTGTAAGTCGGGGGATCCGTCCTTCTGACCGAATTGTGATGATCGGCCCGGTCGTCAGTGAGTGGCGGGCGGTCAGGGTTTGGGCAGGTTAAAATCCCCTTCAAGGCTCCGCCAGATCGCATGAATGTGGTTGGCATCGTTCTGTGTGTTGTTGTACTCAATGATGAACGTTGGTCCCTGAATCACATAATGATGACGCTTGTTGACTTCGGAGTCGCCCCACCATCCCATTCGGATATTTTCGATCCCTCCTTTTTCAATGGATTTGAGACGGTCGCGAACGACCTGAGCGGGCATGGCCGACATGTATTCGCCGAGCAGTTCCTTGAGCAACTGTTGCTGCTCCGGTGACATTTCCGAGTACTTCAGTCCTGTTGGTGCATCGGCAACTGCCTGAGCCTCTGCGGCGCCGCGAATATCATCCGGAGCCTTGTCAGAGATCCACATTGTTTTTTTCTTCTCCTCCGTGCATGCCTTCAGGATTCGGAGGGCCAGATCCTCACGGGTTGCCAGAATTCTCAATTGCCGCTTTGGTCCCGCATCAATCAACGCCGGGTTCGCTCCGATCATTTCTGGTGAACTGCTGACAATGACTCCATCCTGAACGCTGAAGTTCAGAGACAGATGGTGTCCTTCAAAACGCCAGCCCCACAATCCCGACGGCGCAGGCGTTCCAAAAATCGTTATGTGATACTTGTGCGGATGTCGACGATTTCTGCGATAGTCCTCTTCGCCTCCCTCGAACAGATATAAGACTTCCTCAAGACTCCGCACTTGCAGAGTCTTTGCATAACCTGCCGCCGACAGACCAGCTTTGACTAGTTCTTCTGCAATCTTTCGCTGTTCGGCGGACAGATCCCAGAGCACGATACCGTTGCGATCTTTGGGAATGAAATGCCAGTTCAGACGTTCAGGATCGTCATACTTGTAGATCAGCTTCTGTTTCTGATCCGCCGGCAGGATGTCCATCAGTTTCCGGGCGGCTGATGCCATGGCCAGCCCCGGCTTATCGCTGCCGTCGTCTGCCCTTGTGATCGAGCTGCAAAGTCCGCTGATGAAACTGACCAGAAGCAGCGTTTGTGGAAGGGACCTGGTCCGAGAGAGCATGGTTGGTATCCTGATGGATTTTGGGGTGGGATGTGCAGACAAGGCGTTTTGATCACGAATGCAGACTGGAACTGGCGAAGTGTTCAGCCATTCCGAACGGGAGCGTGTATGAACATCAGCCTGGAGGCCATGAAAGTGGTCGCCCGCCGAGTATGTGAAGATGAAGATGAAATACTGTCTGACCGCCATGTCCGCCTGTGTTGACCACAGTTCGATAGCCACCGGACAGTCCGAGCTTCTCGGCCACTTTGGGAACCGTCAGCATCAAATGGCCGCAGAGTTCAGCATCGGACGCGGTCAGTTCATCCAACGACGGTACCTGCTTCTTCGGAATCAGCAGGACATGAACCGGCGCCTGCGGATTCACATCGCGAAACGCCAGACACAAGTCATCCTCGTAGACAATATCTGCCGGAATTTCCCGGTTAATAATCTTCAGAAAGATGGTCATTCCAGTCTCTGATTTCGATTGCCTGAAACAGGCGGCCGCGGTGTTGATGTGCTCGACCTGAAGATCCTGACCAGCAGTGTTTAGATTATCAGGATCTGATCGAAACTCCAGCGAAGCTGGCTGCGAGGAACAATGGTCGGAACTGCACCTTCCTCAGCCGGGCATGGCCCGTTCGTTATCGCTGGGGATGGCATGGACTGTGACTGAGATCCGAGTCAGGTCTCGTTGGCATCCGAAGCGTGCCAGATCCATGACATCTCCTGCCATTGAGTCACCCACGGACGCGAGTGCTGCAGCAGACGAACGACTAATAAACAGTTCTGGGAGAGCGGTTGTGATCACAAGGTTGACTTAAGATCCGCTGTGCATCGATTCGCGTTTCCACGCGATGATGTCGTCCAGAATCGCATCGATGGATGTTGTGGGTTTCTGGCCGATCGTTTCATAAAGACGGTTCACGTTGGGCACTCGTCGCTGCACGTCTTCAAAGTCTTCACTGTAAGCCTGAGCGTACGGGACGAATTCAATCTGAACGGCCGGATTCACCTTTGAAATGACGCGGTTTGCAAGGTCAAGGATCGCAACAGGCTTGTCGCTGCCAATGTTGAACACACGACCTTCTGATGTCTCAAGAGCCATCAGTTTTGAAATGCACTGAACAATTTCTTTCACGTGAGCAAAGCAGCGGACCTGGGATCCATCGTCGTAAACAACCACCGGTCCTCCACGAAGTGCAGCCTCGACAAACCGCGGAACCACCATACCATAGTTGCCGACCTGACGCGGTCCGACAACATTGAAAAACCGGCCTACAGTGACGCCAAGCCCGAACTTTCTGTGGTACGCGAGGGCGAGGAACTCGTCAATCGCTTTCGAACAACCGTAGGCCCAGCGTGGTCGACTTGTCGGACCAAGGTGAAGATCATCGTCTTCCACCCATGATTCACCCGGATGCTTTCCGTAAACCTCGCTGGTCGACGCGAGAAAAAACTTTTTGACATGACCCTGCACTGCGAGACGCAGCAGTTGATCCGTCGGATAGATGTTCGTTTCGATCGTACGAACCGGATCGTCGGCAACGAGCTTCACGCCCACTGCCGCAGCGAGATGATAAATGGCATCCACCCCATGCACAGCCTCCGCCAGGGCAACGGGATCTGTGATCGATCCGTTTCGAACCTCCAGTCGAGTATCATGGCGGACAGCCTCGAGGTTGTACTCTCGTCCGGTCGAAAGATTGTCGAGCACCACCACGTAGTGGCCTTGTGACAGAAGCAATTCGGTCAGGTGACTGCCGATAAAGCCGGCACCGCCAGTGACAAGGCACTTCGCCATTTTTCCATACTTCCTTATGAAGCATCTGCTCCGAACATCAAACTCGGGGCGACTGCCCCTGAGCCTAAGAAACCCACCCGCGCGAACATCGAAAATCGATCACATCGCTCTCGATATTCGCCTGCGACGAAGCTCAATCCGTCCGTGCAGGAATACAGCAGGACCCAAGATGAAGCGTTCGAGTCTCTCGAGCGCTGCCGCTCAACGTCTGTTGAATTCGAAACGACGTGCATTCGCGCCATTTGCAGTCAGGCAATCAAGACTGCCGTCAGACGATAGCAGCAACGATCGTTTGAATCGACCCAGTCTCCTGATGTTTAGCCTCGGCGAGAGAGACGTCGCCTTGGAAC
>JBKDRW010000410.1:0-6037 GCA_046341255.1 Planctomycetota bacterium | reverse complement strand
GGTAGTGTGTTGCAAAAGTCAGATAACTCTTGCCGCAGCCGAAGTCCACAATCCGAATCGGCCGGTCATCAGGAAGACTGGCTGCGATATCGTTGATGAATTCCAGAAACCGGTTGATCTGGCGAAACTTCTTCATGTGGCTGGCCTTGACATGACCATCCTTCGACATGATTCCGGTCTCGATCAGAAACGGACAGGGTGTCTGATCGGGAATGAGATAATTCTTCACTTGATTGTGAGCAAGCGGAATCGCCGCATCGCAGGGGACTCTTTCGCCAGCCGAACTCTCCACATCCGCTCGGGCCTGTTTTCGGAGCCGGACTCCTCCCTTTCTGACCGACTGCACTTCAATCACCTCTGTTCGCAGTGTCATTCGAAATCCGAAGAAATCATCAGTCGCCAGTCTGACGGCTTCCTTCACCGCGTCTGCCGCACTGAGATTCCGGTGAAATGCCTGCGTGCGACTGAAACTCGTCACCTGATACGCACGACCGGTTTTCAGCTGAACGGGCCGAAATTCCACGCGATGAATCTCGCTGGAATCCTCTTTTCTCTGACTGAGCACCAGCTTTTGAAGACCAAAGTCCCCGATGGACTGTGCAAGCTGTTCAAGTGCCTGCTGAAGTTTTGAGGATTCTGAAGATGACATGGCAGAGGCCAAACAAACGGATGGAATTGGTCATAGGCCGGATGCTCGGAACGGTCATCCATGCGATTTTGTGCGAGGCCGGTTCAATCGCAGCGAGCATCGGCCACGATCTGTTCGACCGCCGTCGTCAATGACAGCCCGGCCCGTGCCACGGCCGCGGCAAATCCCGCATCAGGCGACAAACAAGGGTTGGCATTCACCTCCAGCACCCACGGCTGTCCGTCCGCATCCACGCGAAAGTCCACCCGAGCGTATCCGCGAAGCTGAAATGCCAACCAGCACCGTCGAGCCAGCGCGGAAAGTTCATCACGGAGCGGACGATCGGATGAGGGAAAATCGAAACGCCTCGGTGTATGAATCGACTCCATCGACGCATCATTCCACTTGGCATCATGGCCCACGATTCTCGGTTTGTCCGCAGGGAAGTCTACAAAATCGATTTCGGCAGGCGGCAAAACCACCGGCCCGGCAGAGGAGGCCAGCACACTCAGATTGAATTCCCGACCGTCAACAAACTGTTCGGCAAAATGCCTTGTTCGAAACAACTCGCTCTGCAGCAGGATGCGACGCGTCAATTGCTGAGCATTAGCCCCCCGCACAACACTGTCATCCGTGATACCCAGCGAAGCATGTTCGGCTGTCGCTTTGACAATCGCCACTTCAGGCTCGGCAGAACACACCAGCCCCTGCCAACCGGAGTGATGATCGACAAACCACGCCGGAGTGGGAATCTGGTGACTCAGCAGACATTGTTTCGCGGTCAGCTTGTTGGTCGATGTCAGGATGGCGAGAGAACCTGAACCCGTAAAGGGAACACCCATGGACTCCAGCAGCAGAGTCGCAGCGGGCATCATACGATCCGTTCGTCCGAGTGATTCCACGAGATTGAACACGACATCCGGTTTTTCCTGCAGCAGTGATTGCTTGACCGCATCAAGATCCAGCGTGCATGGTATTCTGCGTGTCTGCCAGCCCAGTGATCTCATGGCATCCTCCACGGAGAGACATTGACGAAGAACGTCGAGATCTCCCGCAGAATCGCTCGCTGAAACGTGGTTATAAAGAATCGCGATGATCATGAAGCTTCGCTTGTGCTCGAATCCTGGAACCGTGGGGTCGTAGAATGGCAGATCCGCGACCGGTTGTCAGTCGGACTGCGTCAGGAAAACGTGATCGGCCTCGTCGCGAACGTCCGGCCATCGTTCTGACGCCGACGCTCGGGTGGACCAGGTTTCCGAATCCCGCCTTTTGTGGGACGATGACTCGGTTGCCCCGTGTGATTCCTGAACGAAGGATTGTCCGCGGAGACAGCCACCGAATGCGCGGGAGGATGTCCGGAACGGCACCGGCCTCTGATGCGAGATTTGACTGAAACGGCACCCGCTGTATCACGGGGTTGGCATCGACTCGTCCGAAACCGGCAGCTAGACTCCGCCGGCGCGGCAGAGCTCTGTCGGCGGAACGTTTCATATGCATGAGGTCAGGAACTCGATGTCACACGCGACTGAGCAGGAAGCCTTCTGGGAAGGCGACTTCGGAAATGATTATGCGGAACGAAATCGTGGAGCCGGATGGGTTGCCGCCAATCTTTCGATCTTCAGCAGGATTTTTTCCACCACCAGCAATCTACAAAAAGTGCTGGAGCTCGGATCAAACATCGGCCTGAATCTGATGGCCATTCGACAACTGCTGCCTGCCGCGCAATTGTCGGCCGTAGAGATCAACCGAAAAGCGGCCGATGAACTGATCAGCAACGTGCCGAATGTCGACATCCACCTGAATTCCATCCTCGATTTCACTCCGCTGACGACGTGGGATCTCGTGTTCACAAAAGGTGTTCTGATTCACATTAACCCGGACCGGCTTCCGGATGTCTACGATCTGATGTATCGGGCGTCTTCGCGGTATATGCTTGTCTGCGAGTACTACAATCCGAAACCCGTCGAAATCAGCTACCGTGGGCACTCTGGAAAGCTCTTCAAGCGGGATTTTGCAGGGGACATTCTGGACCGATTCTCCGATGTCTCGCTGATCGACTACGGGTTCGTTTATCATCGGGATCCCAATTTCCCGCAGGACGACATGACGTGGTTCCTGCTGGAAAAACCTGAAGGAAGCGGCCGCCGCTGAGCAGCCAGCATCCTGTTGTGTTCAACATGGAGGCTGCCGACGGGACGGGCTGACTGAGCATTCCGATCTTCCCGAACCATGAGGGCTCTGGTTCGGCCTGACCCCGATTCTGCAGCTGTCGAGATACTCAGAGCAGAGTGGCGTAAGCCACAAGCGCAACGCGCATCAGCCAATGCGGCGAGCCACCACAATGACGCTTCTCTGCTTCAGTCGCGCAAAGAAGATGACTCGTGCAATCTCATCGCCGACCGGGAGTTGTCTTCGAACCGCATCTGCCTGAGTGGGAATCCGCCGACACTTGATTTCGTAATTCCGTGACCCACGGTTTCGCAGGTACTTTTTGAGATCTTTGATGTTGTTCGGCAGAACGACCTCCACTTCAAAGGCCGTCACAAAAGACGTTTCCGGCAGAGTGTCAGCGGTGAGATACTCTTCGTCCGCATCGAGCCGCAGCAGTTGGTGGTGTTCGGCCATCACGTCCAGCAAACCGGATCGCACGATGGCAGGATCGGGATCAAACAGATACCGCCCGAGTTGTTCCGTCGTGTTGGTCCACGCCGACAGCGGATCTGCCGATATTGATTCCCCAGACGGCAGAACGGTCGCACGAAAAGAATGCAGGCCGCCTAGTGAGCCGAACCAGACCGTGGCCTCCCGACATTCACCATCGAGGCTGATCAGTTCGATCTCGCAGCCGGGAAACTTCTGCAGAAAGTTGCTTGCGGGACCAATCTTGATGGCACCGCCTGCAGCTGTGCGGCTGAGTTTCTGCATCCACTCAAGGTTGGGCTGATACAACTCCAGACGCTTCGTCGGACGATCACTTTCAGCTCGCCGATCGGGATCAACATGCACCATCTGCCCGGCCCAGTCAGATGCCCCGGCGTCACCACACATGGTCTCCACCTGATCGCCTCGACCCCAGATCTCGGCATTCCATCCCGAACGGATACACATCGCGTGTGAAGAATCCACCGCCAGCACGTGAGCTTCCGTCGCAATATTGGAGGCATCAACGCCGATCCCGCAGCAAAGATCGATCACGACGGGATTGCCTCGAAATCGGCGAGCCTTGTGCCGGGCCACACTCCACGATGTCGATTGCTCCAGCCCAACCCGAGTCAGCCACAGCAGTTCGGCGTCCGGCAGCTTTCCGATCGCCTTTTGCCGAGCTTCATGAATCGAAAGGGCGGCACGCACAAGCTCCTCGTCAAACCTTTCGCGAAGGTGCTTCTGACCGGCCAGTTCCGCAGGGCTCGACAACCGGATGGCTTCGAAGATTTCCGGCAATTCCCGAAGTCGAAGCAGGATGTCCGATTCCAGGTCAGCAGAGGCAGGAGGCACGATGACGTAGTCTTTTCTATCCGGGGGATCAATCGCATTTTCTGTTTCGGGCCGTTGAGGCCCGATTTGGCTGAGCAGCCAGCAGGCATGAGAATGGACACGGAATCCATGCCTGATGGAATCACCCGCAGCGCTTATCTTGTAGCGAAACCCGCTGTCCGTTGCGATTTTCTTTCCCCGCGGAATGTGACTTTCCTGCCAACCATGTCCCTTCCTGCGGCATGTGCGTTCAAACCGAACGCTTGCTGCTCGATTCGGGTCGGACGAAAACAAAGCGAGGCGACGCGTCCCAAAGTTACCAGGAAAATCCGATTTCAGATCGATCCGGTGTCGCCGGCAGAGGCCCCTCTTTCAGAGCAGGACGTCAGCGAAGCTCAAACTTAAGGAATGGATGATCCAGTACCTTCCGTAAATACCTGGCGAATCGAATCATCACGAAAGACGACGTGGCTCACGAATGCTCGATTCCGTGAAAGCGCGATGGACGGGACTGAAACAGCTTATATCATGAAGTCTCGGACGGAATGGTGGCAACCCGAGCGGGATTCTGACGGCCATCATTCCGCCGGCCTGAATGAGTAATTGCAGATGACCGGCAAACCTGAAGGCAGTGAAGATACCGACTTCCAGCTGCTTGGGCTGCCATCCGAGGATGAATCGAATCCATTGAGAAGCCGGGAGCCCTTCGAACTGCTGGCGTCGCAGTTTGTTGAGGAAATCCGTACGGGCAGGAAGCCTTCCATAGAACTGTATGCGCGTCGATATCCGCCGCATGCGAGGCAGATTCGTGACGTCTTTCCCATGCTGTCGATGCTGGAAAACGCCCGCATTGAAAAGGAATCTCAGTCTATTCGCCGACATATGCCGGACCGGTTTCCGTTGTCGCGGCTGGGCAACTGCGAATTGCTGAGAGAACTCGGGCGGGGAGGAATGGGGGTCGTATTCAAAGCCCGCGACCTCGATTCAGGTCACCTCGTGGCCATCAAGATTCTGCCGTGGCGAACAACAATCGTGCCGGGCTGGGTCGAGCGTTTCGAACGTGAGGCGAAAACAGCGGCCCAATTGCGACATCGAAACATCGTGCCTGTGTTTCGCTACGGCCAGGAAAACGGTTACTGCTACTTTGTCATGCAACTGGTTCGAGGCGTGGGGCTCGACAAAGTCATCGCCGCGCTGCAGCGCCCGGAGGGTGTCGTTTACGTCGATGAGCTGCAACTTTCCGACGACGAACTTCCTCGGCTTCGCACGCCTGGCGCAACTGCCGAACATGACAGGGAGAATCCGTCCACGGTCCAGACCGACCCAGCAACTGACCGATTGGCATGGGTGGGTGATGATTCGGGAAAACGCCGACTCACTCGAACGTCCTGGATCAGCTTTGCCAAAGTCGGACTTCAGGCCACGCAGGCCTTAAACGCCGCCCACAAAGCCGGCATCATGCACAACGATATCAAGCCAGCCAATCTGCTGTTGGATGCCGGCGGGCGGATCTGGGTGTCAGACTTCGGTCTTTCTCAGCCACTGGAACCGACCGGCTTCCAGACCAATGCCGACCGAGCAGCACGCCGAAAGAATGCGGATCTGAGCATCGCTGGAACACTGAAATACATGGCTCCGGAGCGGCTGATGGGGAAACAGACGGCCGCCTGCGACCTGTATTCACTCGGAGCAACTCTTTACGAGTTATGTCTCCAGCGTTCGGCATTTGAACATCCGATCCGAGACGAACTCACACGAAGCATTCTTGAAGATGAACCGCCGAAGCCGCACACCGTCTGCAAGGAAATTCCAAAGGGACTCGAAACGATCATTCTGAATGCGATGGCCAAAAATCCGAGTGATCGATACGCGACTGCGAGGCAGATGCAGGCTGATCTCCTGAAATTCTCACGAGGTCAACGGGTGTCATCAACC
>JBKDRW010000409.1:0-2140 GCA_046341255.1 Planctomycetota bacterium | reverse complement strand
TCGCATTCACGAACAGCAGAAGCGGATCCGTGGTGGAATCTGCAGACGTGTGCATCAGAGCACCACCCGGACCTATTCGGCTGCCAAAGTGCTCCGCCAGAGCGACGCTCATGTCGTTGCC
Organism: Planctomycetota bacterium; assembly: GCA_046341255.1. GTDB lineage: Bacteria > Planctomycetota > Planctomycetia > Planctomycetales > Planctomycetaceae > SXXK01. Next base: position 2,019 of record JBKDRW010000409.1, on the reverse strand, counting down.
GGACGGAAGCATCAGCCCATACTGAGCTTCGCGGACAGAAAGAGTTTCCCCTTCGCGGATGTCTGCAGTCGAGCCGCGGGTTTCGTCGGCTCGCATTGACATGATCACCATTTCTTCAAGGATCGAAGGAGACTTTTCAGCCGCATGAATCACCAGCCACGCGGTCATCATCTTTGTGGTGCTGGCGCAATGTGTTTTCATGTCTGCCTGATGCGACGCCAGAACACGCCCGTCAGAACCTTCGATGATCGTCCATGCATCGGCGGAAACAACAGGAGCGCCACCCAGAGGCTCGGGGGGAGCGGTCGGAAGCGTTTCAGAATTGACGACATTCGGCTCCGGGACCGGTATTTCCTCAATAACAGGTCCCAGAGCGGACCAGAATTCCGACGTGGCAACCCCCGTTGTTTCCATGTGCCTCGAGGCTTGAAACTGCTTTACGGCGGCCTCGGTTGCCGGACCGAAATCTCCGTCGACACCAAGATTTGGCGACGGCTGCAGACGAGTATTCAATGTTCGCTGAAGCATTTCCACGCGCGGGCCAAAAGCACCGATTCCCAGTTCAGAAGCGACATCGGCGGATTTCCGTTCCCACTCGGGGTTGAAGTGATCAAATGCAATTCGAGCAATGCGTCCCATCAGTCGTTGTGCAGAGTTTTCGTCTGTCCATTGACGGTCCGCGTTATCCGTGGTGAGTACGCAGATTGCAATCGGACCTTTCGGACTATAAATAATGCCCGCGTCGCATCGGCTTGCTGACACCGCTCCGGTCTTATGAGCGATCTTTGTTCCGACCGGGAGATCGCGACTTATCATGCTGTTGTCTTCGCATGCCAGCAAATGGTCGATCATTGCCTTGCAGGAATCCGGAGATGCAATCGTTCCCTTGTGGAGACGATCCAGCAGGTCAACCGTTTCACGAGCCGTCGTGCTGCCGAGTCCGTAGAGTTTGCTGCGATCCGGGTCAATTGTGGTATCGCCACGATAGACTTTGGAATTCAATCGAGTCTCGGAAAACGTCAACTCCTTCATTTCAGCATCCGTCGCCGGAAGCCCCAGCTGATCGACCACCATGTTGGTGGCTGTATTGTCCGAGTACCGAATCATCAGGCGAATCGTGTCGCGAAGCGAGACCGACATGCCTGCGGTAAAGTGATCTGTCAGAACGCCGGACCCCGGAACTTTGTCAGCTTCCGTGAGTGTCAGCATTTTTTTAAGGTCAAGTCCATTCCTGTCGGCCATCCGGTAAGCGGTCACCATGACGGGAAGCTTGATCAGGCTGGCCGTCGGCTGCACCTCCGTGGCACGCCATGCAAACTCTTCACCGGTCTCGAGTTGCCGGATCTGAACTGCCACTTTGCCCTTGTGTGCCTCAATGATCGGCCCGAGTTCTGATGCCAGATCTCCCGCGTTGGCCGGCAACAGGAACAACAGAAACGACAGGAGATACATGAGAACTCTTGCGGGCTTGATCATCGACGTTCCCTGGCAAAATCGCAGTCGTAGACAGACGGCCATGCATGAAAAATCCCGTCATTTCGTCATTCATGCCTCGGCCGATATGTGATTCAGATCAATGTAGTTGCTGCCTGCGAAGATGACCATGGACCGCGAGTTGCTCGTGACAGTGACTTTCGGGCATTACGACAACGGTGGGCGCAAGGCAGTCGGCGTTTCGCTGTCCCGACTGCAGGTGGATCAGTCATCTCGTTCCTCCACGGATTGCGATGGTTTGAAACACCTTGCAGGAAGCCATGTTGTCACGGCTGCGGAAGTCCGCTGTTTTGAGCAACCGGAGTTGACGAAGGCAGCAAGCCCTGGGATCTGGCGATGACGTGAAGAAGCGTTTTGTTATCAAGGAAAGGCTCTTTGCCCATTTCTGCCCAGATCACTTTGCCCGTTCGATCGACGATAAACGTTCCATGGTTCATCAATTCAGGTTTCTCTTCGGTCTCTGGCTCGTAGACACCCCATGTCTTCGATACCGCAGATTCGACATCTGACAGCACGGGGAACTGG
>JBKDRW010000408.1:0-5599 GCA_046341255.1 Planctomycetota bacterium | reverse complement strand
GAAACAGACTGTCGGTGGAAATCCAGATTCCCGACGATGCGCCGCAGGGTGTGCTGATGGATTGTCATATTGAGTTCAAGCCTGAGGAACGACCGCGAATTGTGTTCAAGTCCAATGACGTTTTCCGCGTTGTGTCGGGTGAGGATGTTGAGTGATTGCAGGTTGATGTGTGGATCTGTTTGGTTGTTTGAATCTGCCTCCATGAAAGGGTAAGTCTATGAAAAAGTTTCTTCTTGCCACGGCAGCCATGTCGCTGTTGTCAGTCTCTGTGGGTGTTGTTGCGCAACCTCCAGAGGGAGATCGACCGCAGGGACCTCCCGGCCAGGAAGGTCGACGCGGCGGTCCGGACGGACCGCCGAGGGTTCCGAATCCCATGATGGCGGCCATCGATGCAAACGGTGACCAGGAGATTTCCGCAGAGGAAATCGCAAATGCCAGTACGGCCCTGAAAACGCTTGATAAAAATGGCGACGGGAAACTGACCGGCGATGAGATTCGTCCGCCGCGTCCTGAAGGTCCTCCTCGCGAAGGGCGTCCTCCGGGCCCGGATGGGCCTCCCGAAGAAGGTCGCCCTCCTCGAGGTGAGCGGCCGCCTGGAGATGGCCCTCCCGGTGAACGACCTCCCGGTGAATTCGGACCTGATCGCCCACGAGACGGTGAACGACGCGCAGGTCCTGACGGTCCGCCGGATGGCCGACGACCGGAAAGTGGCCCTCCGGGTGCAGGACCGGGACGTGGACAAGGTCCGAGCCCGGAACGACTTGTCGAACATGCCATGACTTTTGATGCTGATGGTGATGGGAAGCTTGACAAAACCGAGTTGACGAAATTTGCTGAAGAATTTGCACGACGACAGGGGCCTCCGGGTGGAGAAGGTATGGGGCCTGGAGGCCGAGGTCCACGTGGTCGTGGCCCGGGTGGTCCCGACGAAGAAGGGCGCGGTGGAGCGGGCCGAGGACCGGAAGGTCCCGGACGTGAGGGAGCGGGGCCCGAGGGGGGGCGACCTCAGCGTCCGCCAGAGGAATAAGTGTGCTGAATTGTTTGGTGCCTGCGACTTTGACCCAGGCGGATCGCAAAGTCGCAGGTCATCTCAAGAGTTTTTCTTTGATCGTCGGAACCAGAGAGTCATGTGTCATGAACAGTGTTCGCAGGCATGTTTTCGGATCCGTCTTTCTGGTCCTGACGGCGTTCTGTACCAAACCTCTGCAGTCGGACGACTGGAGTCGTTTCCGCGGTGAGAATGGATCTGGAATCAGTTTGGCCAAAGGAGTACCAGTTTCATGGAGCGATGCAGAGAACCTCGTGTGGAAGCTTGATCTTCCCGGTGAAGGGTCTTCCAGTCCGATTGTTGCCGGGGATCGGATCTTTGTGACCTGCTATTCAGGGTTTGGTGCTACAGACAACGACGCTTCGAAACTTGTCCGTCAGCTTGTCTGTGTTGACGCCGCGACTGGACAGGTGCTCTGGTCGAGAAATGCGCCCGCTCCTCCGCGAGAAGATCCATGGGAGGGTTATATTTCGGAACACGGTTATGCGAGCAATTCGCCCGCAACCGATGGAAACATGGTTTATGCGTTCCACGGCAAGTCGGGTGTTTTTGCGTATGATGTCAACGGTCATGAAGTCTGGAGCCGCTCCGTGGGGACGGAATCCAGCAATCGCCATTGGGGATCGGCGGCAAGCCTGATGCTGTATCAGGACCTCGTGATCGTGAATGCAGCAGAGGAAAGCCAGACCATCTACGGCCTCGACAAACAGACGGGGAAAGAGGTCTGGAAATCAGAGGCCTCAGCGCTCGAACTTTGTTACAGCACCCCGTCCCTTCTGCAACGCGCGGACGGCAGAACAGATCTCGTTGTCGCCGCGGCGGGAGAAGTGTGGGGACTGAACCCGGATACGGGGAAGCTGGCATGGTTTGCAGAGACACAATTCACGGGCAATCTGAGCCCAAGTCCTCTGGTTGTGGATGAATGCGTCTTCGTGTCTGGCGGCTTTCGTTCGTCAGGAAGCTACCGCATTCGCGGCGGTGGTAAAGGGGACGTCACCAAAACGCATGTCGACTGGCAGAGTCGCAGCAGTTCGTATGTTGCGACTCCAGTTCATCACGAAGGACGTCTGTACTGGGCCGACGATCAGGGGATCGCGTGGTGCCTCGATGCAGAAACCGGCAAACAGATCTACAGAGAACGAGTCCCGGGACTGAAAGCCGGTGGGCGGCCGATCTATGCGTCTCCGATTTTGATCGAGAATCGGCTCTATATTGTGACTCGTCGAGACGGCACACTGGTCGTCCCGGCGACGACAGATTTCAGTGTCGAGGCCACGAACAGATTTTCTTCGGACGAGACGGACTTCAACGCGACACCGGCCGTTCACGGAAGTCGCCTGATTCTGCGTTCCAATCAATCGCTCTATTGTGTCGGAAAGTCATCGTCACGTTGAATCGATCGACACGGCTCAATGGCCCGGCGATGCTGAACCGCTGACTTGCGAGGGGAACGACCGAACCTTGCGTGGCAGAGATGCAGCTGAACGGGACGCCTGCGTGAGTGACGTCTCACACGGGCTTTCGCAGCGTGTGATGGTGGTCATTCGCCGATCGCAATGACGTTGTTCAAGCGTCCATGATTCATGGCCGCCGTCGACTTCGTAAGCTCCATGCGAGGCAGCCGAAGTTCGTTTGTCCCGGAATCATGAAACTTGCTTCGTGGCCGCGAATGCCCTCTCGTAACTTGCTGGTGGCGCAGTCAACGTGGGGATCACGTGGGGTGAGAAGAGCGCGCATAGGTTGCGAGCCAGCGTAAACGGGATCCATGTGCATGATTTTCATGCCGTGACTCTGCGCCTGATAGGATTTGATCAAGAACCGTTGATGTCATGATCCGTTCTGAGCAGGCGATCGCACATCAATCGACGATTTGATCGGGACTCGGCTGGCGGTCAGACTCGTCTCGCTCGGAATCAGGTTCGTGGATACATTTGTCTGATGTAACATCAGGTGGTGGAGTCTTTTGCGTGGGCTCCGACGTGTTCAGAGTGGTCTCATCTGCTGCTTGAAGGTTTGAGAATGGGTCGGTTTAGCTTCGTCTGTTTTGTTCTGGTCGGTTGTTTCGTCAGTCATGATATCTTCAGTGCTGAAGGGGTGTCGGACCTGCCTCAGATCCATCCTCGCGTTTTCAGCCTTGTGACAGGCTGGCCTGCTGATGGCGAGGAGCCTGTTGTAACGGAGATCAATCTGGATGCCGTCAGCCGGAATCGGAATCAGTTCGAAACGTCCCACGTGAAAACGCGCGACGGATGGACCGAATCCCCCGGAGCGGACGGCAGGGGTTTTGAGCGGTATCGCGTCATTGGTTCAGACAACGGAAAGATGACTGTCGAATTCCAGAGCAATGGTGGCGGAACATTCACATCGGCATCCATGATTGAGTTTATCATCGAGTCGCGTGAGTTGCAGCAGAATGGAAAGCGGGTGATACGGAAGGTACTCAGGGTCACATCAATCGCCGTGAAATGAAGGCCCCGACAGGAGGGCAAGAACCGACACTGTCCGGCATGACGCAGAATGGAACTCATGCAGAGAACGGAATGACCGCGGTTCCCGCATTACGGATAACCCGGGATGGTTGGTCTTTGATGGATCGAGCTGTCCGGTTCAAGTGAACGACTTTGTATGATACAGGCGGGGCGAGGAGTGACCGGTGCTGATCGATAAGGATGTGGGCGATGCGTAAGTCTGTTCTTGAGCAATCATGGTTCTATCTTGCCGTCATTTTCAGTTTTGCGGCAGGCCATTGCATCGATCTGCTGGGCACATGGTTGTATCAGCCGGACTTCGAACATGAAGTCAATCCACTGTATTTAACACTGAAACCTTACGGGGTTCGACCCACTTGGACGGTGGTGATCTGCGGCAAGGTCCTGACGGTTCTGCTTGCCGTGATCAGCGTTTATTATTTCCGCAGCTACAGAAGGGCGTGCTATCCGGATTCGGGTGGCGATTTTCGCAGCTTCACAACCCATTTTTTTTATGGTCGCGTGCTGACATGGAAGGAAGCGTTGTGGCGAATTCCGCTCGTACGCCCGACGCTGCTGATGATCCTGATGTCGTGGAGTCTCGGTGGGCCATACTATGCATGGCTTGGTTACGAAAACCTCGCCTATAAATACGGATGGTGGACTTTGGGTGGCTTCTGGATCGGTTCGTACTGGTTCACGTGGGGCCTGTTTATCTGTGTGGCCACGGTTCTTCCGATGTGTCTTCTGCTGCTGTTTCGCGACTATCAATTCACGCCATCGCTCACGACCAGCACACCCGCCGAGCGTTGACTGCTCCACGACGGGAAACGGGGTCCAAAGTTTCAGAGAACTCGGCGAATGGATTTCGAAGGCTGAGAGGTGTCGAGAGTGTGCCCCACGTGGTGACGCTTCAAAAATCTTTCAGATTATGATTGGCCCGGCGATCCTGTTCGTGCGGATTTCCCGTCAGACGCATGTCTCTTAGTGGAATTTCGGCGGCTGACAACTTCAAGGATTTTGACCGAAGCCGGCGAGTACTTCAGAAAACCTCGGATCAGAATGCAGCGGGACAAGATCTGGTTCCGTTCGCACCTTAAACAGATCGGAATAGCCCGCATTTGCGGCACCTTGAAGAACAGACAGGGCCTCGGATACCAGAACGGGACGAAGATCTTCAGCCACATGCCGTGACAACTGAGCCAGAGCCCTCGCTCGCGTCAGGTGGAGCCCCCCCGCCCTCGTCCTCGGTTTTCCCCAACTTGTAAATCAGTATTCGAGCGGGTTCAATCAGACCACAGCGAGCATTAATCAGCATGAGGTTAGCGAGATTCTTGACATCGACGGAATCGACGATCGGGGATGCCAGTGTCGCCCGGATTGGAGAGGAGGTGCTGTCAGATGGTTCATTGGAATTCTCTGCCGTCATGGCCTGTGTTCTTTCGAGTCTCGCAGACGATCACCAGAGGCGCTCTCGATAACGCTTTGTCCCCCGTCCCCGGGCTTGCTGTCCGTCTTGCCCGACATCAGGCTTCCCATGGCGAGGAAACGAAACGATTGGCGGGACTTGTGCGGGCAGCGCTGAAATCGCTCAGAGGGCAGGATAATCTGATGTTGCTATGTGATTCACTCCATCGCCGATGTGAAACAATTTCCAGACCTGATTTCAGGCTCAGAATCAGGCACATGCTCAAATCCTGAACGGCTCTGTCCAGACAACACGAAGATGCTCACGCTTCGCGTTCCCAACCGACCATCTTCTGATCAGTCTCACCTTGTCACAGCGTTCAACATTTACCGTGGAAGTGCAGAAGCCGTATTTTCCTGCATCACCTGAAAACCAAAGTTTCCGCCTGCAGATGGAATGAATCTGGTTCTGCTGTTTGGGCCGGCGCCGTAGAGTTCTGTTGCGGGAGTCTGATTGAACGACCATTTCCGGGCATTGTGCGAGGATCGCAATGGACGGGCACTTCATCTGCCGCTTGGGTCGAGCCTGAAGCCACGTGTTTCTGCCTCTGGTCTGCATCAAACCGCGGGGCTGTGACGTCTCTTCCGATGCAAGTCTCATGAAGATCAAAGTGTC
>JBKDRW010000407.1:0-2370 GCA_046341255.1 Planctomycetota bacterium | reverse complement strand
CGCTTCCTGCAATGCAAATGTTCAATTGTTCCGATGTGCCGGACAAATTGACATCACCAGAGCCGGCGATTTCAATCTTCAGAGCCTTACCAGCAGCCTTTCCGGTAACACTGCCAGACCCTTCAATCGAGATAGCCATTGCGTCGCCTGTCAGTTCCGGGATCGTTGCCTTTACGGCGCCCGTGGCAGAAAAGGTGTTTAAAGATGGAGTCGTGATGATGATGATTGCCCTGTCGTCTGGTGCGATGTTTTTTGCAGACTGAATTCTGAGTTCCTGATCGACGACTTCGGTCCTGATCATCGGGAGCAGGTTGTCATCCATCATCAACACAACGGACGTTTTTTCGCCTTTGCGAACGTCAACGGCACAACTTACTTCGCAGGCAATCGCAGAAAAGTTTGCTGTTTCGCGCGTTTCGGTCGTCAGCCTGCCTGAGCCTTCGATTGTCGGTTCGATACTGCAACCAGCGAAGGTAGCGCAAATGAGAGCAAGCGTTCTGGACATGGTCGCTCCTGCAGACGCGAGACGTCTGTTCAATGTCAGTGGAGATGCTGATCAACCTCAGGGAATTTCTGAGATTCGTTCGTCAGCATTGGATATTTGCAGATGGCATGAAATTCCGACGGCGATCTCATACCTTGAGCCGTCTGCGTGAAAACTGACGTGGATCACTCATTGCTTTCTGCAGGTTCTCGCGAATTCCAACATGTGTTTGTATGCAGGCGTAGAATGTGGAGACCGAGAATAGGATTCCGATTGCAGCGCCGATGAGTATGGGCCGCAGCTTTGGCATCGTCAAAGCGAGTTGATTTATGGGCGGAAAAAGCGAATCTCTGGCAACGATGACCGTCAGTGATCCAGCGATGGCGATGATTACGGGAGGCAGGATTGAACACAGAATACTGTTTTTTCTAGTGATCGAAATACTGACAACGTAATCGACCGTCAGACACATCAGTCCGATGAGGATGCCGATTGCAGGGGGTGACAGAGCCCGTTCATTCATCCACTCGGTCAGGCTGGGGTACAGATTTGCCATCAATGAAGCAACATGGATCAGTACGGCCGCGATCGTCATCAGAAAGATCAGAATCGCCAGAGTCATGAATGGCATCCAGCGAAAACGAGGGACGTCCTGCGGCTGCATTCGGTAGGTTCGAATCAGGAAATATCTGAAGCAGAGTGGCCAGATGAGAAACAAAGTCAGCAGGAGTACCCAATTTGTTGCAGATGAGGCCAGCACGATGAGAGCGGGCACGGACGAACAGATGACGGCATCACTCAGGACTTTACCCAAGGTTGGAACATACCATTCTTCGGCGGTCTCACACTCCGCCATGGACTTGGGGAATTCTGGCGGTTGATATGGATTCAGCGACAGCTTGGCGGGAGGCGTCATATCAGATAGTTCGTGTTTTGTTCGCTGCAGATCTTGAGGCCAGTCAACTTACCTTCTGTCTGCATGAGCGCAACGGAGAGTGTTGCCAGACCGCTGAGATTGACAAGTTCCCGAGGCACTTGTTGATGATTTGTGAATCAACATCTGGATCCTGTCTGATCAATCTATCCGAATTGCCGAGTGTGATCTTCGATACAGATTGAGCCACGTTGATGTGAGGGATTGATCATCACAAAAGAAGCACTGGACAATGCTCAGTAAGATGCAACGTCTGATCGCGATTAACCACTGATCAGAAATCCTTCCGAAACTACAGCAATTGACATGGGCAGTCGTTTGCGGTCGATGTGGAATCTGCTGCCGAATGATGCTTTACTACTGGCAGAAACAGTCGTCTGCCAAAAATTTCGTGCGATGGGGCTTCTGGAGGTCTGGTTCCAATCAGGGAGATCGAACAACTCCGATAGCTGAATCGAGCTATCGACTTCTTATCACATGATCAGCGAAGCTCATCATGGTTGAATCTGCGATCGAATCCTTCGTTTCAATTCAGCGAAGAGTCACTGGTCTGAAGACCTCAATACCTACTCGTCCGCAGTCGCTGAAGATTGACAATTCATTCAGAGCAGATCCGCAGTTGAATCAATCGTGACTGCCCGAATGATCCGACTCCAAAACGATTCAATTTCCTCGGGAGTCGGCATTTGAGGCGATCATGCTCAGAAGCCCCTGATCATGCTTGCGGCGGAAGTTGTCGCTGAATGCCTGCATATGAAATCAGGCGATTCAGATGATCTGGAGGCAGGTACTTGCCTTGATTCATCGTGATCACTTTGGGCAGACGGCTCGAAACCACGAGCCCAAATAAAAAACTCCAGCGTTCTGAGGAACGGCTGGAGTCGCTCGCTGAAAGCCAGAGAAACATCTGCAGGACAGCTATAAATGTTGACTGATTGGATCGGATCAGAAC
>JBKDRW010000406.1:0-7848 GCA_046341255.1 Planctomycetota bacterium | reverse complement strand
CGGCTAAGAAGAATGCCGATGCGGTAGTGGAGGTGGCTCAGCAGCGTCTGACACAGCGCGAGGCGGCATCAGTCATCTCGCCCAATGATGCCACTCTGAAGCAGGCGGCTGCAGAAGCTCAGCAGACCCTGAACACTGCACAGGCCAGCGTTCAGTCGCAGCAGCAGGCGGTCGCAACTGCCCTGCAGAACGCAACGACCAGTGCCACCGCGGCGAACGAAGCGGCACAGAAAGTCGTGACCGCTCAGAAACCCTACAATGACGCTCTGGCGGCCGTGAAGATGGCGGAAAATGCTGTGCGACTCGCAAAACAGCAGGATGAAATTGCTCAGCGGGAACTGCAACAGTCGCAGGCGAAAGTTCCTGTCGTCAAAGAACAACTGGCCGGTTCTGAACAGGCATTGGCCGATGCGAAGGCCGCATTGGAGTCCGCCACTCAGTTACTCACGGAATCCGATCAGGCGATCCGATCGGTCACGTTCTCACCCGATGGTCGATATCTTGCGACCGCCGGAGATTTCTCGAGCGCACATCTCTGGGATTCGGAAAAAGGCACCGCGCTGGGCGCATTTGCAGGCCATCAGGATGCTCTGGTCGGAATTTCCTTCCTGAATGATCAGTACCTCGTCACGGGATCAAACGATCAGTCCGCAGTGGTCTGGGAACTGAGTCCGTCGTGGAAGCTGGAGCGAACGATTGGATCTGTCGAACATCCGGAGATGATCTCAGATCGCGTGATGAGCGTGGATTTCAGTGCAGACTCCAGTCAGATCCTCGTGGCAGGTGGTGTACCTTCACGGACCGGAGAATTTCATGTCTTTCAGGTTGCTGACGGCACGCGAACTTTTTCTCAGCCACAAGCCCATGATGATGTGATTCATGCAGCCCGGTTCTCTCCGGACGGCAAGAGGATCGCCACAGCCGGAGCTGACAAATATGTTCGGACATTTGATCCTGGGTCGAACCAGATGCTTCGACGTTTCGAGGGTCATACGAACTATGTGCTGGGATTAGCGTGGAAGAGCGATGGTCAAACGCTTGTTTCGTCGGGCGCGGATGACTCGATCAAAGTCTGGGATCCGGACACCGGCGATCAGCGTGTCACAATCTCCAATAACTTCAGGAAGCATGTGACGTCTGTGCGGTTTATTGGTGACAGCGACACGATCGTTTCGAGTTGCGGTGATCGGATTGTTCGCATGCATACCGCAAGTAACGGGGGAAATATCCGAAACTTCAACGGTGCCACCGCATGGCTTCACTGTGTCGACAGCACGCCAAATCTTGAATACCTCGCGGCCGGTGCTGCGGACGGGTCGATCCGAATCTGGAACGGAACGAACGGTCAGTTGTTGCATACGATCACAAGCGGTCCTCAGGAAGCCCCGGTGAAGTGATCGCATTCGCTGTCGCGGTGCCTGCTGGGTTTCAGATAAGCGCCGCCACATGACCGGCGAGGCGGACGGTCTCATCTGGTGGATCAAATAGACTCATTCGTTCATACCGGATGACAACGCCGGAGTTGCAATTCCGATGCGGCTGGCAGGTTCGACCCGGGAGCAGCGACAGCCGACAGATCTGACGGGGTAGGTACTGTTCGCTGCTGAGCAGTCCGATCGGGCCGTTGAATGGAGTTGAAGGGGGATTGTTTTGGCACTGGGGCTGTCTTCTGCCTGATGTTGATCAATCAATCAATCAATCAAATTGCTGCTGGCGAGACGACCATGAATAGTGCGTGCGGGCGCAATGATTGTTGCGGTTTCGTCACCACCAGCTCAAGCAGAAGATTGACGGCTCTCCACAAATCGGCAGCAGTTCAGGAACACCAGACCCCTGTGGGTTGCAACGTATTAAACCAGTTCGGCAATGGGTCGGCCCTGTTCGATCATGTAAACCGGACGGCCTGCCTGGTTGACGTACTGCATGCGTCCGTCCATACCCAGCACCTGGAAGACGGTGGCCAGCAGATCCTGCGGCGTAATCGGAGTGGTTCGTGGAACGTCAACCTTCTCTGCAGATTCACCGACAACCTGTCCCATTTTGAGACCGCCACCGGCCAGGGCCAGTGTGCTGAGAGGCGCCCAGTGATCACGACCGCCGCTTCCATTAATCTTTGGTGTACGACCGAATTCACCGCTGATTACGAGGAGGATCTTTTCGTTGAGTCCTCGAAGATCCATGTCCTCGACCAGCGCTGCAACAGCGCGGTCGACTTGCGGAGCCAGATTATCCATGGCGGCCTTGATTCCACTGTGCATGTCCCAACCGCCGAAGCTCACGGTGACGAAACCGCATCCTGCTTCGCAAAGTCTTCGAGCCTGAAGCAGTTGTTGCCCCAGACCTTTTCCATATCGGTCCACAACTCTTGGATCTTCGTACTTCAGATCAAAGGCCTGCTGTGAACGGCTGAGGATGATGTCGAAGGCCTGCTGCTCGAATGAGTCCAGTCCTTCGACGAGTCCACTGCGGTCCGCCGTCCGACGGACGTTATCAATTCCCTTGAGCAGATCACGACGATGATCGAAGCGGGTCTGATTGACAGACAGAGCCATGTTCTGCCGAGCTTCACCACTGGGGTCAAATGGGCCGTAAGCTGGTCCAAGAAAAGCAGGGCCATCGCCGTAAATACCACCGATTCGGATGTATGTCGGGATTCCGGTTTCGGGATGATTTGTTCCGCGAGTACGGGCAAGTACGGAGCCGATCCCCGGACGTTCCGGAACGGCTCCGTTGTCGGCCAGTCGATGATCGTATCCCGTCATGACAAAGTGGGTTCCGCCACTATGTCCACTGTTCGTATGTGCGAAGGAACGCACAATGGCCATCTTATCGAGCACGCTTGCGGTGCGTTCAAAATTTCCGCCCAGCGTGACACCAGGCAGGACACTTTTCACTTCGCCAGTGACGCTTCGATACTCCGAAGGAGCCGTCATCTTGGGGTCGAATGTTTCCACATGCGTCGGACCACCACCGAGCCACAACCAGATGACCGAGGTGTCTGAAGTTGCTACCCCAGACGCTGCCTGAGCGGCCCGACCTCTCAGCAGCTCTCCAAGACCAAGTCCCCCCATCCCCAGGGCACCAACCTTCATGAAATTGCGCCGAGACGTCCCTTCGCAATTTCCCCGTCGCACACCGGACAAAATGTTGAGCATACCCGCGATCCTCTTTCTTCAGAATTTGGAAATGGTTCGTGATGGCGACAACAGGTCGGAGCTGGCTCTTTGCTCGAATTTTTCAATCTGTGTTATACTTATCGTCGAACAGGAAAACAAGACTTTCGACAATTCGAGCCTCCGCAGTCCGCAGTGACCGACTTCGAGGTGCTCCTGCACAGGCTCTATGTTGGCTCCGATTCCTGAATTGACCACGGGGCCGAGGCTGACGGGACGGACGATGATTTGCCGAAAAAGTAGGGGCTGAGCCCGAGCGCCGCAACGGTTCGGAGGCTGATTCTGATTGCGATTGGGGAGTGATTCTTCATCGCCGGTACCATCTGGAACCTCAAGCCGGATGCGGTTGGATTGACAAGGGACCGAGCGGACCGGGCGCGGTCAGCCACCGCTGCGGAACCGGCTTGACTGCACCTGTTGCGTGTCTCAGTGGCTTGAAACTTCGAGTGAAGTTGATGTTGACTGCACCGAGGAACGAATCGGCCTGGCTCCAACCTCTCGCGGGGCCGGTCTCGGTTTGGCAACATCATCGTCGAACACTTCGCCGCAGACTCCCTCCGTCGAGCATTTCCGTTGGCAGGATATTGAGTACTTTCAGAGCGACGACTCTGTTGCGTGATTCAGAAGAACCTGCGTTCAAACCGTGCGTCATTGTTGAATACCCGAAACCTGAGTGCTACGACCCGTGTTCCAGAGGACGTGCTTGTCACCGGTCGACTGGACTGCCAGAATCAAGGGACATGTCGCTGCTATTCCCTTTTTGCTCTGTCCGTTTCCCTCGTCACTTTCTTATTGAGGCCCTTGAATGATGTTATCGCCCGCGTGGTTTTTCGGCTCTGCGATTCTGGCAATTGTGATGACTCTGATTCTTTTCAGTCTGATTGTCAGTCCGATTACGAAATGTACGACTTTGCGAGTCTTCATCTTTTCAGCTGCGTCTTCCATCGGGTGGTCCATTTGTCTCTGCATATTGGCGATTTCAAGCCAGGAAAAAATGTCCATGCAGGAAATCGTGGTCGGTGCGATTGAAGTGTTTGGTCTTTTCTTCCTGATAACGCTGATCTCCCTTTTGAGCTGGCGGGCGTGGGCGAAATGGGTTTCGCCTCATCTGAAATGAAGCGTTCAGGTCGTTCTGCGGTGACGTCCTGTTCGGCGGGGAGTTCAGGATCCTGCGGGATTTGTCATCTTCGGAGTCGCGATTGAGTCAAAACGGGCGTTTCCGGTATTCTTCGGACGGATGGATTCGGTCCGAGGAGAAGATGCGATGTCCTTAGTTCGTCGGCTTCCGGTCGTGATGTCGTTTTTTGTGCTGATGCTGACCCTGTCGGTTTTGAGTCCGATGGCCCCACGCGGATGGACGACCGGGAAGTATTATGAGGATGTTCCGGATCGCGAAGCGAAGAGTCCTGACGCATTCGTGATCGAATCGAACGGCTCGACTGGTTCTGTTCGATCGTCTGGCCGCGTTGAGTCCCGTCTGACTCAATCTGCCGACGCCAGTCGCATGATTCATGCGGCATCCCTGCGGAAGAATTCTGTCGTTGCATCCGATCATTCAACCGCGGCTTCTCGCGATGACCAGCGGCGTCCAGCAAGACTGAGGGGTGCAGAGCCCTTTCAGGAGGATGGTAATTCTCGCCGTGATTCCGTGCGTCCTGTTGAGGATGATGGCAGCCTGGATCTGATTCATTACGAGTCGACTCACGATCTGCCGAAGGAACCTCCGGAAACTGTCGAATCTGTGATCGATGGGATTCTGACGGGACGCTATCAATCGCCGGCCACGCGTCGAGCCCTGCGCGTCATGAGTGAGCAGCAGGCGACCAATCTATTTCGAGAGGTGTCCGAGCGGATTGACGCTCGATCGCTCGAACCTGCGCGGTATGAGAACCGCGTTCGGCGAGCCATGAGAAATCTGCACGTTGCCATGGGAAATGAGGCATTCCTCGATGCGGCAGGGATCAGTTCCATGGCCCGACCATCAGCAACATTTCGGCACGCGCTGAGTCATCTGGCGAGCGCCGGCGGGGCTCAGGATCTGCAGGATGCTGTTGGTGTGATGACCTCTGTGATGCGACAGGGTGAGGAAATTGCCGGGATTTCTGAAGCCATTGTCGGCTTTGAATTCACGAGTGCCAGTCTGGATGCCCTGGATCCATTCTCCGGTCTGGAACTGGCAGATCCGGAATCAGTCTTAGAATCTGAACACCGTGAGTTGATTCGAACGACCAATCTGCTGGATGAACAGATCGTGGGAGTTGGTCTGGAGGTACGTGAAGATCCTGATGGTCTGAAGGTTGTGAGGTGTCTGAAAGAGAGTCCTGCTGCTGAGGCCAATATTCAGGCGGGCGATGTGATTCATCACATTGATGGGCAGCGGATTCGCGGCATGAAGCTGACCAGCAGTGTGGATCTGCTGAAGGGGCCGGCAGGCAGTGAGATGACGATTCAGATCTCCGGGCGTGATGGTCGCGAACGCGAACTGGTTCTGATACGACGAACAGTTCGAGTCTGGACAGTGCATGATGTCCGCATCCTTGATGGAACCGAAGTCGGATACTTCAGTCTCAGTCGATTCTCACAGAACTCGCCAGCCGAAGTGGATAAGGCCCTCGAGTTGCTCCATCGGCAGGGCATGAAATCTCTGGTTGTTGACATTCGGGGGAATCCGGGCGGTCTGCTGAACACCTGTGTTGAAATCTGTGACAGATTCCTGCCCTGTGGAACCATCGTTTCCACTCGCGGACGGCTGACTTCGGACGATATGGTTCTGAAAGCGACGTACGGGAAGACGTGGCGAGTTCCGATCGTGGTGATGATTGACGGGGATAGTGCTTCCGCCAGCGAGATTTTTGCTGCCGCGATTCGCGAAAACAGACGCGGACTGGTGGTTGGTTCCCGGTCCTATGGCAAGGGCACGGTGCAGACTCACTTTCCGCTGACGTCCGTGCGGGGCGATCTGCGTCTGACAACTGCCGAATTCTATTCCCCGGCCGGCTTTCGAATGGCGGGATTTGGTGTGACGCCCGACATCGAAGTGCAGACCGGAGATGGTTCAGACGAGCATGATTCCGTGCTGGCGGAGGCGGCCCGGATCGCTCAGGGATCAGAAGTGCAGGAACTGGCGAGAGCCGCAGGTTCCTGTCGAACGGAAGACGATTCGGCGCGGAACGATGTCTCACTGGACGGGATCATCGATCCCGGTCATCCGGGCACGACCATTCTTTAACGCGGTTACGCGGATCTGGTCTTGTTTGTTGATGAGTCGCGGCAGATTCAGACTTTGAATGGCTCCTGTGGACGTCTCATCGACCGGGAAACTGTGCAGCAGACATCAGCCGTTGCTTCCTCGCGAGGTCGTCTGAATCGCCGCCGGCCTCGAGTGATCTGACGAGTTCCTGAGGGCTGCATGCAGGACCGTCACTGTTGTGGCAAAAGAGAAATGACAGCCGGACAACGCGTCGGGGATTGTGCCCGCGAGATCACCTGCTGTGCCGACGTTTGTGGGTCACTCCTGCATCAGTTGTGAGTTTGCAATCACTCGTATTTCGCGATGCGAGACATCAGATGTGAATGACTTCCCGCGATTCGATGCATCAGTCATCCGCGACCTGCTCGATGGAACGGCCTTTTCGTCGAGCGAAGAACCACGCGGCGTAAGCAACTGTGCTCGCGAGGCAAACAGCGGCAGCGCAGTCCTCACGGTCAGGTGACGCCCAGTGTGACGTATCCGTCAGCGGGACAAGCACCCCGGGGAATGTGGCGAACATCAATAAATCCGTCGCGAGGGTAAAGGTCCGCGCCTGGAGCCAGCGACTCGGCTTAATCAGTCCGATCAGCAGCGACGATGCCAGCACTGCCATTTGGTGTCCGGCTACGGTCGGATAGTTCAGGTACACAAAGGTGCCGTTCCAGAGGGTGTACCCGGCGATCCAGACTCGCGTCATCCCGGTGTACCGAATTTCGCGGTAGCGGTCGGTCGGATCGACTCGGATCGCTCGCATCGGGTGAGGAACGGAGAAGATCAGCAAGGCTCCCGTCAGGACGAGGAGATAATGGGCCAGGTGACCCCCGAACGCGTCCTGGGTGACTGCTTCCAGCATGTTGAGAGGCAGCATCACGAAGGATAACCCTAACGCCCACTGATACCGCCCGAGAAATGTGAAACGGAGGGCCGTGAGCCAGCACGCACCCACTTGCAGACTGACGAGTTTGACCCATGGGAAAACTCCCGTGTTGCCGTATGCTCCTGCCTGGCCCATCCTGAACCAGTACACCGCCAGTGCCATCGGGAGTATGAGAAACACGCCCAGCGCAGCAAACATGTTCGCCCGCCGGAACAATTCCTGAACCACGATCAGAAGAACCGCGACGATGATCAGCCTGGCGACCAGTTCCAAGCAATTGCCCTCCGCCAGTTGCGGCCGAAAGATTCAGATCAGTCAGTTGCAGGGCTGGCTTGCCAAAAGAGAAGCCACCGACGGCAACTGGGCTCCTTCAGGTGGATTCGCCTGGCGATTTCGAACGGCTGTGATTCAACCGGGTGAGCATTTCCCTGTCAGGCGAAACGGGGTGAGGTTACGGTGCCGTCAATTCGCGGGCAAGTTTATCATGACAACGAGTCAGAATCCAGATTCGGAAAGGGGTGTTCACTGTGGACCATCAGAGTTTGATC
>JBKDRW010000405.1:0-2400 GCA_046341255.1 Planctomycetota bacterium | reverse complement strand
GCCCTGGACGAGATCAACGGGCGTCTGGCCATTCTCGCCGGCGATCTTCCGAAAGCCCTCGAACTTCTGAAGAACGCGGATCTGTCCTCGGAGGAAATGGCTCGGCTCCAATTCCGAGCGGGACAGTCAGAAGAGGCCGTGAAGAAGATTGCCGATTCGGTGAACTCTCGTGCAGGAGAAGTGCTGCCGCTCGCTGCGCAGACCGAGATTCTGTTTGCCGCCGGTCGAAAGGAAGAGGCCCGCACATCGTTCGACAAGCTCAGAAAAATTTCGGCGACCATCGATCTGCACGTGCCTCCGATTCAACGACTCGTTCCGATTGCCAGAGAATTCGGGTTTCCGGACGACTGGCGTCTGCCTCTGGAAGTCCCCTCCGATCTTGGGGCTCGTCCATCGCTCGATTCACTGGGCCCGTTCCGCTGGGCGCCGTCATCGGCTTTGAATTGGTCGCTCGTCGACATCGACATGAAGACTCGGTCGCTTTCGGATTATCGCGGGCGGCCGGTGATTGTCGTGTTTTATCTTGGCTACGGCTGCCTTCACTGCGCTGAACAGCTTCAGGCCATTGCCAGAAAATTTGACGCGGTGAAAGCGGCTGGCTTTGATGTGATTGCCATCAGCACCGACAAACAGGAAAACCTTCAACGCGCTTACGACAGTTACAAGGAGGGCTTTCCATTTCCTCTGGTCGCTGATCCGGACATGAAAGTCTTCAGGGAATACAGATGCTACGACGACTTCGAGAAAGCAGCATTGCATGGCACATTCATTGTTGATCCTTCCGGTAACGTCCGCTGGCAGGACATCAGCTATGAGCCATTCATCGACGTGGATTTTCTCATCAACGAAGGGACACGACTGCTGGGGCTTGATCCGACGTGAATCACGGATCGTCTGCTCATTCCCATAGCAATCAGCGGTTCGCCGAAGACTCCTGATGTCTCAGGTTCACGGCAGCTTTGAGGCAGATTTTCCTGACGTGACTCGCTTCCATCGCACTCCATGCCGTGCTGACTTTGATCGGTTCAGGTCATATGGATTGCGGCTGATTCGCGGTTGCGCGAAGGGCATTTGCGGGTCAGCACCAGAGCGGTGGCATGGAATGCGGAAAGAACGTATGCTTTCAGCATACTGTTCGCAGGTCCCGTCCCCATTTTTCCACAGGTCATTGCATGTCTGCCACCTCAGATTTCAAGGTCATCCCATCGGACTCAGAACTGGAAACGCTCCGTCGAAATCTGACGTTTCATCCTGCCGATCCCGCTCACGCGAGGCACCTGACGCGTCAGCAGGTGGAACTCTACAATAAGGATGGCTACGTTCGGCCACTCGACATCTACACCTCGACGGAAATCACGGCCATTCGTCAGTACTTTGATCGCCTTCTGGAAAAGACCATTGCTTCAGGCGGCAACAGTTACTCGATCAGCACGGCTCACATGAAATACGGCGGAGTCTATGACATCCTGACGAATCCCCGCATTCTGGATTTCGTCAGCGACCTGCTGGGGGATGATGTGATCGCCTGGGGATCTCACTTCTTCTGCAAGATGCCGGGAGATGGTCGGGCAGTCGCGTGGCACCAGGATGCGAGTTACTGGCCTCTGACTCCGTCGCATGCCGTCACAGTCTGGCTGGCGATCGACGATGCAGATCTGGACAACGGTTGTATGAAATTCATTGCCGGATCGCATCATTCAGGACATCTGACATACCGCAAGAGTACCCCGGAAGAGCATAATGTTCTGGATCAGACTGTTGAGAACGCTGAGCAATACGGGACCATTGTTCTGGATGACCTGAAGGCCGGACAAGCATCGATCCATAACGATCTGCTCCTGCACGGCTCTGAAGCCAACATGTCGACCCGTCGACGCTGCGGGCTCACCCTGCGATATGCTGCCGCCCATGTTCGAGCCGGGATGAACTGGAATGAGAAGGGCATTGTTGCGCGCGGCAGCGATCCATCCGGCCATTGGGCCAACCCGAAGCGCCCTGCCATTGATTGATTCCGAATTGCTGACGACGCATCAGACGTTTCTTCGAATGATTCGCTCACAGAATGTTTCAGTTCCTGACCAACCCATGGCTCCTTTTCGGACTGTTCGGCATCGCGTTGCCCGTCGTCGCCCATCTGTTGAGTCGACGCCGGTTTGACATTGTTGAATGGGGGGCCATGCAGTTTCTCAATCCGTCGCGAAAGACTCGTCGACGACTGAAACTGGAAGAAATGCTGTTGCTTCTGCTGCGTATCGGCCTGATCTGTCTTCTAGTATTCGCCGTGGCTCGCCCCATCGTGCCGAGCGGCTGGTTTGGAGGCTTTCGATCGGCAGGCTCACGGACGGTGGTGCTTGTGATTGACGGATCAAATTCCATGTCGCGATCGGATGGTGTCAGTAC
>JBKDRW010000404.1:0-6997 GCA_046341255.1 Planctomycetota bacterium | reverse complement strand
GTGAAGTATCGCCTGTGGGCTCGAACACCAAGATTCGATGCTGACGACAACAATTACGCCAACAGGGATACCTGGGTACAGATCATCAACCCGAAGGGTGAAAAAGTTCTGGAAACGGAAGCGAAAAGCGACCGCTGGGCCGGAGTTGATGGCGAGTGGACCATTCCGGCCGACGCAACGCTGGGAACATACCAGATCGGCATTGCGGAAGAGTATCAGATGACCCGCACCGTTGAAGAAAACGGTCAGACAAAGACGATCACGGAACCCGTGCGGCAACTGATCGGCAGCGGTTCATTTGTCGTGGAGGAATATCGCAAGCCGGAATATGAAGTCCAGGTCGAAGCGCCCGAGAAGCCGGTGAAGCTTGGTGAAAAGATCCAGGCGAAGATCATCGCAAAATACTACTTCGGTGCTCCGGTCACAGAGGCCAAAGTTCACTACAAAGTGGAGCGAACGAAAAAGGACAGCCGCTGGTATCCGGTGGCTCGCTGGGATTGGTTGTATTCACCCGGTTATTGGTGGTTTGCTCCGGAATATTCGTGGTATCCCGGTTTTTCTCGATGGGGCTGCCTTGCTCCGATTCGCCCGTGGTGGAACTGGAGTCCTGATCCGCCCGAGGTGGTTGCCGAGGGAGATGCAGAGATCGGTGAAGACGGCACGTTTCTTGTCGATATCGATACAGCCGCTGCTCTGGCAGTCCACAGTGACAGCGACCACAACTACAACATCTCCGCCGAAGTTGTTGACAAGTCGAGGCGAACCATCATAGGCAACGGAAGTGTGCTGGTGGCTCGTGATCCGTTCAAGGTGTTCACGTGGACCGATCGAGGCCACTACCAGACCGGTGATACGGTCAACGTCGGTTTTCAGGCTCGCACGCCGGATGGCAAAGGTGTGAAGGGCGGCGGCAAGGTCCGTCTGTTCTCAGTGAGGTATGAAAACGACAAGCCGGTCGAAACAGAAGTACAGAGCTGGGATGTCTCAACGAAGGAGGACGGTTCCGGAGATCTGAAACTCACGATGAAAGACGCCGGTCAGTTCCGAATCAGCGTGTCGATCACGGACAGCGAACAGCATACGATGGAGGGCGGATACGTTCTGTTCGTCCGTGGTCATTCCACGGATGGCGGTGACTATCGCTTCAATGCTCTGGAACTGATCACAGAAAAGCAGGAATACGCACCGGGCGAGAAAGTTCGGCTGCAGATCAACACGAATAAAGCGGACGGAACTGTGCTGCTGTTCGTACGACCGATGAACGGCCTCTGCCCGGCTCCACAGGTGCTTCGGCTGAAAGGCAAGAGCACTGTCTATGAGATCGACATCGCCCGCGCCGATATGCCAAATATCTTTGTCGAGGCTCTGACCATTGCCGACGGCAAACTTCATTCGGAGGTGCGTGAAATCGTTGTTCCGCCAGAGCAGCGCATCGCGAATGTCGAAGTGCTTCCATCCGCGGAGAAGTATCGCCCTGGCGAAGAAGCAACGGTGAAGCTGAAGCTGACCGGCCTCGATGGCAAGCCGTTCGTGGGCAACACGGTTTTGTCCGTATACGACGCCAGTCTTGAGTATATCGCAGCCAGCAGCATCCCTGAGATTCGCAGCTTCTTCTGGAACGTTCGTCGATATCATTACGTCCAGAATCAGTCGTCGCTGAATCACGCCGGCGGCATGGTGCACCTCCCACAGGACATCATCATGCAGCCTTTGTTCGGCAGCGATCCATCCATGCAAGGTTACGGAGGTATGATGGGTGGCATCGGTGGCATGGGTGGCGGACCGCCGTTTAACCGAATGATGCGAGGCGAAATCATGGCGGAAGGAGCCATGATGGGCATGGGCGCTCCTGCCATGGCGATGGATGCGGCAGCGGCTCCGAGTGCGGCGAGCGCCATGAAGGGAGCCGCCCCCGATGGTGGTCTCGCGGCACCAGCCGGTGGTGGTCAGGCCGAGGCCGCTCCGACGTTGCGATCCAACTTCGCCGACACAGCCTACTGGGTGGCCTCCAGCGTGGCAGACGAGAACGGTATCGTAGAAGTCAAGTTTACGGTCCCTGACAATCTGACCACATGGAAAATCAAAGCATGGACGATGGGCGATGGGACTCGAGTCGGCTCAGGCACATCAGACATGATCAGCAGCAAGGATCTGATCATCCGACCGCAGACACCGCGATTCTTTACTGAACGCGATCAGATCATGCTTTCGGCGGTGGTCCACAATTATCTCAAGTCGGAGAAGTCTGTCCGAGTGGTGATCGAAAACGAAGGCGGACATCTGAAGCTGCTCGACGACGCGGAACGGACTGTCACCATCAAAGCTGGCGGCGAGACTCGGATTAACTGGATGGTCGATGTCGTGGCATCCGGCCTGACAACGATCCGCATGAAGGCGTTGACAGATGAAGAATCAGACGCCGTCGAAGTGAAGGTGCCCGTGCAGGTTCACGGGATGCTGAAGACGGAGAGCTTCACCGGAGTCATTCGCCCGGGGGGCGAATCAGCCATGATTGAAGTCAACGTACCGGATGACCGAATTCCGGCACAGTCCCGACTTGAAATCCGCTACAGCCCGACTCTGGCCGGAGCCATTGTGGATTCACTGCCGTATCTGATCGAGTATCCGTACGGCTGCACCGAGCAGACTCTGAACCGGTTCCTGCCAGCTGTGCTGACGCAACGCACCCTGCAGAAAATGGGCGTCAACCTGGCCGATGTGAAGCAGCAGCGAACAAACCTGAACGCCGCTCAGACATATCGCGGCAAGTATCCGGCTCACTGGGGAGAACCTCCGCAGATTCAAACTCGCGACATCCGTCCTCTGCCTGGCGGTTTCGGTCAGGGCAGCAGCACACTCGCGAACTGGATCCAGGAAAACATTGACAAGGACATGAAAGTCCTGCAGGGACGCGGCCAGGACTTCAATCCGGTATTTGACGATGCTCAGATGAATCGAATCATCTTTGAGGGAGTCAGGAAGTTGACCGAAATGCAGCTTTCCGACGGCGGCTGGGGCTGGTTCAGCGGCTTTGGAGAACATCCCAGCCCCCATCTCACGTCACAGGTTGTTCATGGACTGACGGTGGCTCAGCAGAATGATGTCCCCATTCTTCCCGATGTCCTGCAGAGAGGCGTCGAATGGCTGAAAAATTATCAGGCGGTGGAAATCGCAAAACTCCGCGAGGGTGATCGACATCGTGAAAACGAAAAGTATCGGGGCAACGAGCCATCCAAAACGACGGCTGATAATCTCGATGCCTACGTGGCGATGGTTCTCACCGATCATGGCGTCAGCGATCCGGTGATGAGCGACTACCTGTATCGTGATCGCGGGCAGTTGTCTGTTTATGGTCTCGCACTGACCGGGATGGTCCTGCATCGTCAGGAGAGCCTCGAACGTCGTGACATGGTGTTGAAAAACATTGAACAGTTCCTCGTTCAGGATGAGGAAAACCAGACGGCATGGCTGAGACTTCCCGAAGAAGGCTGGTGGTATTGGTACGGCAGTGACAATGAGGCCATGGCCATCTACCTCCGCCTGCTTCTGGCCGTTCGACCGGACGACGAGGTGGCCCCGCGATTGGTCAAATATCTGCTGAACAACCGTCAGCACGGCACCTACTGGCGAAGCACTCGCGATACCGCCATGGTCGTGGAATCGATGGCTGACTACATCAAGGTGACCGGAGAAGATCAGCCCGACATGAGCGTCGAAATCCTGATCAATGGCGAAGTTCAGAAGACCGTTGAGATCAATGCTCAGACTCTCTTCAGCTTCGACAACATGCTGTTGATTGAAGGCGATGCGGTGACGTCGGGGACTCACAGGATCGAAGTTCGGCGGAAAGGAAAAGGACCCGTCTACTTCAGTGCGTATCTGACAAACTTTACGAAAGAAGATCAGATTAAGGCAGCAGGACTGGAGGTCAAAGTTGCCCGCAGGTTCTATCGTCTGGAACGCGACGACCAACAGACGAGTGTTCAGGGTGATCGGGGTCAGGTCGTCTCTCAGAAAGTCGCGAAGTATAAACGCTTCCCACTGGAAAATCTGAACGCCGTGAAAAGCGGTGATCTGATTGAAGTGGAGATGGTGATCGACAGCAAGAATGATTACGAGTACCTGATGCTGGAAGATCACAAACCCAGCGGCTTCGAACCGGACGATCAGCGCAGCGGCTATGTATTTGAGGGCCTGACTGCCTATCGCGAACTTCGCGATGATCGAGTCAGTTTCTTCCTGACTTCACTCGCCCGTGGTCAGCACAGTATCAATTACCGCCTCCGCGCGGAAACACCTGGCCGGGTCGCCGCTCTGCCAGCCACCATCGAAGGAATGTATTCTCCCGAACTGGTGGGCAACAGTGATGAGTTCAGGCTGAGGATCGAGGATCGCGAGTGATCTGAGTTTACTGAAGAGCCCGGTGTTCCGCAGAACATCGGGCTCTTTTCTTTTCGACACAGGCATCGGCAGGATCACAACGACTGATTGACCTGCTTCCGATGAATGAGGAGTCACATCCTGTTGAACCGGGGAATCAATCCTCTGCCTTGCTGCCGTCGCCGCACATTTTCACAATGCGAGGATCAAATCGGGCAATCGGCTGAACCAGATCAGACTGCTCGGCCATGACTTGTTCGATCTGCTTGTAGACCATCGGCACCTCATCAGCCCCTGCCGAGAGCACTCGAATTCCCCGAGCCGCCAGGGTTTTCTGCACTGCTCGAAAGTTGAATTGTTCGGAGGCCCTGGTTCGTGACATCACACGGCCCGCGCCATGGGACGCTGAGTTCAGACTGTCAGGGTGACCAAGTCCCCGAACCACAAACGCGGGATCAGCCATCGATCCCGGAATCACTCCCAGAGTGCCCCTCGCCGCCGGAGTCGCTCCTTTACGATGGACGTACACGTCTTTCCCGTGATGTCGCTCCTTCCATGCGAAATTATGATGATTCTCAACGCCCGCAAGAATCCTCGCACCAAGAAGCTGCGTGACCAGACGATGAATCACCGCATGGTTTGCGGCCGCGTAGTCTCCCATCAGATTCATCGCCGAAAAATACTCCTGCCCGGCGGATGACTTCATATCGAGCCACGCAAGCCGATCAAAGTGACGATACTGTGCAGGAATATTCCTGCGTGCGATATTGGAGTACGTTGAACACACTGCCGCTCCAGGGCCTCGACTTCCACTGTGACTCATCAGAGCGACATACTGCCCAGGCGCCAGATCAAATCCCGGATCAGACTCCGTCATCGTCAGTACACCGAATTCGACAAAATGATTGCCTGAACCCGATGTACCCAGTTGACTGCGAGCCTTATCTTTATGTTCACGCGTGATGCGAGTCACTGTCCAGTCTTCATCCATGATCGGATGATCCTGCGGCTTTCGATGCGAAGCACCGACGCCAAACCGAGTTCCATTTTCAAGTGCCTGCCGATAGTGTTCAAAACTTCGATCCAGAGATTCAGGCGGCAGATCGAGAACAGACAACTTCATTCGGCACGCAATGTCAACGCCGACAGCGTAGGGTATGATGATGTCCTCCGTTGCCAGCACACCACCAATCGGCAATCCGTAACCCACGTGGGCGTCAGGCATGAGTGCAGCGGATACAGCAGCCGGAATACGACAAGCTTCCTCCATCTGGCGAAACGCCTGCTCGTCGATGTTTGATCCCCAGACCCTGTAACCAATCGGCTCAATCGAGGCTGGCTCAATGTCTGATGGGACCTCAAGCAGTTCTCTCGCAAGAACATCAAGGATCGGATCTCCAAGGAACAACTTCGGAGACTCGGCAACAAGCCGCAATTTCTCACGAATCATCCGGCTGTCCATCTCCGGATCGGCCGACAACCTCTGAACGGCCGTGATCGCGTGCTTCGACGCGCTCCGGGGTATACCAAGCTTCTCCAACTGACGAGCATTCACGATAAACAACCCCCGTGGGACTCACCCCACGTTTCGATGACATGGGTCATGGCGATCAACAAAGTACACGATTCGGGCAATGATCGCCGCTCTCCCTCCGAACCGTCCGTTCGATTCGGACTTGTCAGACAAGCAAACCCGCCACAGGGTTCATGCGTCACACCAATTCTTGACACAACAATTTTCAGATCGTTTCCTCATGGAACCAAGGACCCTCGAAGTTCATTCGAAGGTAAATTTCTCTGAAAACTCATCATTGGGAGCCATTGAGACCCATTGATCTTCAACAAGCCCCCCCTCCCCGCCCCTGAACACAATGAGGTCGCAGTTCACTGCAAACAACGGTGCCCCTGCTGATCGCAAAACACTGAACATCAGCACCCTACAGGCCTCAGCAGCGATGCTGTGGCCTGCAAGCCAAACGCAATGATTTCCCCCGGGCTGGGCGACATTACCGAGCGATCATCGCTAGATCTTGTGCTGCAAGATGAACTTGAGTACAAAATCGGGGATCTGATTTACAGGCAGTTTCTGCAGGAGTAACCTCCCCGCCATCTTGCAGGAGACGCTTTGGAAGGCGGACCATGTAAGACCGAAGGGGGCCTTCGGGACGATCTGGTCGAGCGGCTTCAGAAAAGCCAATCGATCCCCGGCCGAATGATTCGGCTGATGTTTGCGGAATGGAATCTGCCTTGCTCGTCGCTGAATCGATGCCGCGCATCGACCTGTCGCCGCGTTTGCAGTTCCGGCGAACATGATCCCGATGGGACAAACTCCCGCCTCATGTTTTCGCGTCCTGGTATTTTTTCGCTCAACTTGGGAGGGAACCTGTTCATGAGCAAGCAAAAGCCATTTGTTGCAGTCACTGGTGACTTTCGTCCGGAACGATACAACGGTGCCGCATTGAGCTGGTTCAATACCGGCTACTATGACAGCGTGGTTGCTGCAGGTGGTCTGCCGCTTCTTGTGCCACCAATCGAAAATGATGACGATCTGCATCGCATGATGGAGAATGTGACTGGGGTGGTTCTGACAGGATGCACGCTGGACCTCGATCCCACA
>JBKDRW010000403.1:0-18235 GCA_046341255.1 Planctomycetota bacterium | reverse complement strand
ACCCGCGATCAGCAAACCCTCAGCCGCCGCGAGTCACGAAACGTCACTCAATAAAGACTGTCATAGACTCGGACAAGTTTCGGGCATTCAGGAGGACTCACGACAGCGTGGACTCCCGCGGCAGGGAATTACTTCGATAGCGACTTGATGGCGGCCGGCAACTCCTTGTCGACCACGCCGAGCACACCGCGACCTTCTGCCAGTCGATCTCCGACATCGAGCTGAATGTCTTCGGAATCGATTTTCCAGAAGTCCTCCATGGCGTCTCGAGGGACCGTCCTCAGCGGACGAAGCAGGCGAAAACCCACACCGCGGGCCGGATCGGTTGTGAACCACCACGGACTCCGGGGACGATTCGGATCGTACTCTTTCCATGCCAGATCATCGGAACCAAGACGCGACGAAGAACGGCACTCATTGGCCGGAAACTGCCACGATCCGCCGCGAACCACTCGAGGATCAGGCTGATCAGTCCTCACCCAGTCGGAGGCGGCATGAAGTGCCTTGTCAGCCGCCGCGTACGCAGCAAAACCGTCCAGAACCCACTCGGCCACATTGCCATGCATGTCGTAAAGTCCATACGCGTTTGGTTTTTTCTGACGCACCTGCTTTGTACCCGACTGTTCAGTATTGCCCTCATACCACGCGTATTCGCCAAGTTGCGACGCATCCTCCCCAAACGAGTACGCCGATTTTGATCCGGCACGACACGCATATTCCCACTCCGCTTCGGTCGGCAGTCGGAACTGCTGCGAGGTAATGGCGGAAAGCCACTTGGTGTACTGTTTGGCGGCATACTGAGTCATGGAGACTGCGGGTTGCTGCGGATCCTCGCCAAACTCGTATGTAAAATCCGGCTCATACAACGGCGTCGGGGCCGTCACCGCATCCACCCTGTTGGAGTCCGTCACCGGCCGAACACCACGTGTCTGAAACTCCTTCAGATGGCGGTACAGTTCCATGTAAATTTTATATTCGGCCCAGGTGATTTCTGTTTCTCCCATCCAGAATGGCTCGACAACAATCGTCCGCTGCGGACCTTCATCCTCGCTCCGGCCAGGCTCACCAGCCGGACTCCCCATCGTGTATTCGCCACCCGGAATCGGAACCATCCGAAACCTGACGTCGGTTCCGGGAATCGTCATCTCGTAAGGGATCATCCAGCCACCTTCTGTCTGGATGGCAACACCCTCGGCGGGCTTTTCCGCCACCAGCCCCGCATGAGCATCCTCAAAAGCCCTCACAGGCAAAACTGTGGCGGTGAGGACGAATACGATCATCAACATCCGAAGCAACATGAAATACACTCTTCCGTCAAATGTTCTGCCCAGAACTCAGCACCCTGCACCGGACTGTCCGCAGAACGATCTTTCCATTTTTTCTGACACACCCTGCGAGCCACGCAACGCACAAATTCGAGTTCCCGGATCTGATGGCCTGAGGGTGTGATCCGTATGCTGCGAACGGCAGCCATCTACTGCTGCGGCGGACGCGGCCGAGCCTTCCCCGGACGCCGAGGACCTCCAGGCGGTGCGAAAGCTCTCTGAACTTCTTCGAGCGACGTGAGCCCCTGAGCCACAAGTCGGATCGCATCCTTCTGCAGAGTCGTCTGACCCTCAGCCACCATCTGACGACGAATCTCCGTCGGGTCGGCTCCGTTCGCCACGACTTCCTTCATTGTATCCGTCATTTCAAACATTTCGAATGCTGCGACACGACCATGATATGGCACTCCATCGCAGTCGGCACACAATTCCTCAACGGTTGGTGCCTTGGGATCGTCCGGAGGTGGAGGGACCGGAGCGCGATAAAGCACGGTTGTTTCCGGAGGCAATCCAAGTTTCTTCAGCAGGGCAGGATTCGGACGAAAGGCCTGCTTGCAGTCATCGCACAGCTTTCGAATCAGCTTCTGAGTGATGATTGCCTTCAGTCCTTTCAGCACCAGATCGACGCCAACCCAGTCGATCAGCTTGCCAAGCGCTTCCGAGGGCGTGTTGGCCGGAATCTCCATGATGAACGCCAGACGATCCGCGTAACTGAAAATCGTCTGAGCATCCTGGGGAGATGACAAGGGGTTCATGAACATCACATCGGCTTCTCGCCGAATGATACGATCAAAGGTGAGTTCCAGATCGTGGCCCTCTTCAGGTTTGAAATTGGTCACGTTGATCAGCTCGCGACCCTGAACATCGGCCATGCTGTAAACGGAATACAGATACGGGTCAACGCAGTGCAAGGCCACGATCGTCAGCGTAGTGACTCCGGTATCCGGTGGACCGCAGACCAGAATGACGCCGCTTCGTTCAGACGTCATTTCGCGGATTTTGAGCTTCAGGTGATCCGGAAAGCCGATATCAACGGGCTTGGTTCGCGAGACCTTCCTGTTCTCAATCTTGATGCGGCACCGCTCCGCGCCGTTTCCGGCGGGAACCGTTTCAACCAGCAGGTGAAAGGGCAGGCCCGTGTACTCAGCCTTGATACCACCACTGGCGGACGACTTTCGATCGTTCGGATCCAGCCCGGCCAGCAGTTTGATCATCGCAATCATGGCCATCCCCTTCTGTCCGGGGACAGCCGCCGCGGGGTACGGAATCCCATCGACGACGAACCGAATGGCCATTCGTCCTTCACGGGGTTCCATCAGAATTGTATGCGAACGCCGGGACAAGGCATCCGAAATCATCTGCTTGGCGGGAACCAGCGCAGCCTGAACCAGTTTGGCATTGGCCTTGAGGTTGGATTCTCGATCAAACAGGGGCCCCTGGAAAAGCACCTGTTCAACGTCAACAGTTTCTTCAGGAGGTGCACCTTTTTTGGGATCTGGTTTCGGCGGTCCAGCCATCGAGTAAAGTCCCCTCAGTGTAATTGCAGAACGCCTTCAGCGTTGCTGTGTGTGATCAGACCAGTCGGCCTCTCGAATGCGCACAGGGCCTTCGAGACCGGATTCTGTCTGCAGTTGCCGTCATCAGGTCTTCAGACATCCCGGAATTCTGGCCGGAAAAACGTTCGGTCTCCAGCGTCAACCACCAAATTGAAGTTCGAGAAGCAGATTTCGGACGTCGCAGGCGTGCAATTTGTCACGTTCCACACGTTTCGACGAGCAAATGAAGACCGGGCCATCGGTTTCCAGCTGTGAATCAGCTGGCAGGCGACCATGGCTTCCCTTGACCACGGATGCGTCCAGCCCGATCACGTCCATGTAATAGCGGAACCCGAGAAACTTCCTGATCAGCCGACGGGCAATCCGAAGTTTCGGAAACTTCAGGCCGGGATCCACCAGCAGTTCGGCCGGGTCGTAACCAGGCTTGCGATGGATATCCACGGTACGAGCATAATCCGGCGCGACCTGATCATCGAGCCAGAAATAGTACGTGAACCAGGCATCGCGAGCACTCACACAGACCAATTCCCCGCTACGTTCATGCGCGATTCCGAACGCTGCCTGCTGAGTCCGATCCAGAACATGCTCGATCCCGTCGACTCGTTCCAGCAGGGACTTGACCGCCGCAAGATCCGACGGGTGCTTCAGATAAATGTGGGCCAACTGATGGTCCGCAACCGCAAAGGCCCGCGACGCTCCGCAGTCCAGAGTTTCCCAGCCGGGCGTCTCACGACGAACCGTCACGTAACCAGAATCGCGCAGGATTCTGTTGATGTGAATCGGTCGACTGACATCGGTAATGCCGTACTCGGAGAGCACAACAACGTCCGCATCAACTCGGCGAGCCGCATCAATCAATTTCCCTGCCTCAGCATCCACAGCGCGAATGTCTGCCGCGATCAGCGGATCCTTCGTTCCAAACCGCTGAAGGTTGTAATCCAGATGCGGAAGATACACGAGCATCAAAGAAGGATGGCAGCGATCAAAGATGTCAACACTGGCATCAGCGATCCAGCGTGTACTTCGGATGTCGGCCGTCGGCCCCCAGAAATTGAACAAAGGACACCGACCGAGCTTCCTCTGCAGTTCATCACGAAGAACTGCCGGACTGCTGTAGATATCCGGGATTTTTCGACCGTCCGCCGGATACGATGGTCGTGGAGTCACCGACCAGCCGACATCAGCGTACATGTTGTACCACCAGAACATCTTGGCTGTGGTATGATCGGCCGCACGACTTCGCGCCGTCTGGTAAAGGCGCTCAGACTGGATCAGATGGTTCGATTGTTTCCAGAACCCGACTTCTGCCAGGTCCCGAAAATACCAACCATTCGCAACAATTCCATGTTTCGCCGGCATTTCTCCGGTCAGCAGTGTGGCCTGAACGGAGCACGTCACGGCAGGAAGAACAGTCTGCATCGGTCGAGAAAAGCCCTCATCTCGCAATCGCGAAATGTGGGGTGTCATCGGCCCGATCATCTCGTGCGTTAATCCCACAACGTTGATGACCATGAGTTTCCGCATTAAAGTCCCGCCTTGCCGGAGGCCACCGACCTGATCAACTTCCCTCGGAGCATCTGATGTCTGTCAGCAGAATGACTCTCCGAATCTTCCCCGCGCCATGGGTTGGTCTGGTATATCTGCAGCTTTCGCAGCGTCGTACTCAGGGTCGATGAATGTTCGCACTTTCTTTGAATTGGACACAATGAATTTTCAGCAGACAACTCTTTCCAACGGCTTAACTCTGATTGCCGAAACAAATCCCTCGGTCTACAGCGTTGCAGTCGGATTTTTCGTCCGCGCCGGATCGCGTGACGAGACGCTGGATGTGTCCGGAGTCAGCCACTTTCTTGAGCATATGGCCTTCAAAGGCGATGAAACATTTTCCGCCGATGATATCAATCGCATTTTCGATGAAATCGGTGCCAGGTACAATGCGTCCACCAGCGAAGAGGTGACGATGTATTATGCCGCCGTGCTGCCTGAATACCTCGAGCGAGCCATCGAACTGCTGTCGTCTCTGATGCAGCCATCGCTGAGGACAGACGACTTCGACATGGAAAAAAATGTGATCCTTGAAGAGATCAGCATGTACGAGGACCAGCCTTCATTTGTCTGTTACGACAACATCATGGCGACACATTTTTCAGCACATCCTCTGGGACAGAGTATTCTCGGTTCGCAGGCAAGCATCTCTGCCCTGACCTCGGATCAGATGCGGGCTTACCATCGGAGTCACTACCACACCGGGAACATCACCATGGTGCTTGCAGGCAAGTACGATTTTCACGAGGCCGTTGCTCTTGCGGAAAAGTACTGCAGCCGTCTTCCTGCCGGGCAGTCAACCCGATTACAGCCGCGATTCACGGCTGTGCCCGCTTCGAGAATGATTGTCCGCGACAAACTGACCACGCAGCATCTGATGCAGATGGCACCAGGCCCTGAAGCACGCAGCAACATGCGATTCGCCGCTGAACTGCTCTCCGTGATTGTGGGCGATGATTCCGGCAGTCGTCTGTTCTGGGAACTGGTTGATCCGGGTCATGCAGAGTCCGCCGACCTCAGCTTCAGTGAATACGACGGCACCGGCGCGTGGATGAGTTATCTGAGCTGCTCTCCTGAGGCGACTCAGGCCAATATTGACCGTTGCCGGAAAGTCTTCGACGAGGTCAATGCCAACGGAGTCACCGCTGATGAACTCGAGCAGGCACGAAACAAAGCGGCCTCCCGAATTGTGATGCGAGGAGAACGCCCTATGGGCCGATTATCTTCACTCGGCGGCAACTGGCTCTATCGAGGCAATTATCGATCTGTCGCAGATGACCTGCATGCGATCCGCAGCATCACATTGAAAGATCTCCGCGACGTCCTCGAGCAATTCCCCATCTCGATGACAACCACTGTGGGCGTCGGACCGCTGTCAATCATCTGATTACAGACGGCTGATGGTTTCATCTTTCGCTGAATGCAGGTGCCTCGAATGGCTCCTTTTCGGACCGGACGTGGCCTCAATCTGGTGATTTTTCTGGCCTTTTTCGTCAGCGCTTGACTTGTGCGAGGTTGTCGCGACAGTTCACCCTGTCAGTGGATTCCGTCGCGCGATAGGACGCTGCTGGAAAGTTCAGGCCCTCAAGACTTCGCTGGTGTGACACGTTCGATGGCACGGAAGACCACAATTCGGAATGACGACGAGGACGATGATTCCTTCGATGAAGCCCGATCCGGTTCCGGACGCGGTGCAAACCCGTTTGGTGAACCTAAAGGTGATGCCGAACAGCAGCGATTCGACGACGAACTGAGACCGTCGAAGCTTGAAGACGTCGTGGGGCAGCAAGCCGTCGTTGAGCGGCTTATGATCCTGCTCGAGGCGACAAAAAAACGCAAGGAACCTCTCGGGCACCTGCTGCTGGACGGTCCACCAGGACTCGGCAAGACCACGCTGGCGACCGTCATCCCTCGCGAACTGGGTTCTGATCTGCAGATTACCGCCGGCCCTTCTCTCAGCGCGCCAAAGGATCTGCTTCCCTACCTGACCAATGCCAGTTATGGCAGTGTCCTGTTTATTGACGAAATCCACCGAATGCCTCCGACGGTGGAAGAATTCATTTATCCGGCGATGGAAGACTTTCGCGTCGATATCACGCTGGGTGATGGTCTCAATGCTCGAACCATCAATATGAAACTGCAGCCATTTACAGTCATCGGAGCGACAACCCGCAGCGGTATGCTGACGGCGCCTTTGCGCGACCGATTTGTGAATCGCGAACATCTGGATTTCTACACGTCCGATGAACTCGCCACCATCATCGCGAGAAATGCCCGAAAGCTTCGCACCGAGATTGCCAAAGAGGCGGCGCATGAGATCGCCATTCGGTCTCGCGGTACGCCGCGAAAAGCCAACAACTGGCTGCGATGGACTCGAGACTTCGCCGACGCTCGCGCCGATGGAAAAATCACACTGGAGGTCGCCCGTGCGGCCCTGAAAATGAAGGGTGTCGACGACGCAGGGCTTGAAGAACAGGATCGACGCTATCTCGAAACGATCATCTCAGTCTTCGGGGGCGGCCCCGCAGGAGTTCAGGCCGTCGGTCACACCATGAACATCCCGGCGGATACTCTTGAGGACGAGGTTGAACCGTTCCTGCTCCGTGAAGGTTTCATTCAGCGCACGCCTCGCGGTCGCATGATTACGGCCAAAGCCCTCGCCCATCTCGGGGTCAATCAAAAGCCGAAATCAAAATCGCCAAAGAAAACCGACCCGCCAGCCGATCAGCGAGAACTGTTCTGAAAGGGGCTGACAGCCCCTTGACCCCGCTGAGCCTCACGGCTCAAAAGTCAAACGCGATCACGATGCCCGCTCACCGTAAACAGAAAACATCGACGGTCATGGCGGGGGCCGCAGGTGGATGAAACTCATCCCGGCCCTGTTCAGCACCTCGAAACCATTGCGCACTCCTGCTGCGGATACGTCTCGCCCCGGGAGACTTCGATCGGTTTGATGAAACGGTCAGGATTCGGCATACTGCCCATCAGTGCAACATCGTGAAATTCATCGAAAAATCATATCGAGGCTGTCTATGCGTGCGTTGATTCTTTCGCTCGTCTGGTGCATTTCCTCTTCAGCGGCCATCGCGGAAATCAAAACGGAGATCATCGAGTACAAGGACAGCGAAGTCACGCTGGAAGGCTTCATTGCATGGGATTCCGCAAAGTCCGGCAGGATGCCGGGAGTCATGGTCGTGCATCAGTGGATGGGATTAACCGACTACGAAAAGGGGCGATGCAGACAACTTGCAGAACTGGGCTATGTGGCATTCGCCGTCGACATCTATGGACAGGGAATTCGGCCGACATCGATGCAGGATGCCGCGAAACAGTCGGGAATCTATAAAACCGATCGCCAGCTTTATCGTCATCGACTCAACCTCGGACTGACGCAGTTGAAGACGCATCCAAATGTCGCAGCCGACCGGGTTGGTGCCATCGGATACTGCTTCGGAGGCACAGGAGTCCTCGAACTGGCTCGCAGCGGCGCCGCCGTCTCCGGAGTCGTCAGTTTTCACGGCGGCCTGGATTCACCCACACCAGCTGATGGAAGAAACATCAGGTCGTCCATTCTGGTCTGCCATGGCGCTGATGATCCGTTTGTGCCGCAAAAAGACATTGAAGCGTTCACAAAAGAATTGAACGAGGCCAAAGTCGACTGGCAGATGATCAACTACTCTGGCGCGGTGCATTCTTTTACTCAACCGATGGCAGGCAACGACAACTCTCGCGGCGCGGCTTATAACGCGAAAGCTGACAAGCGTTCGTGGGAAGCAATGAAAGCAATCTTCGGCGAAGTGTTGGCACGTTGATTTACGGAGTCGGAAGATAAGCAATCCATGGCTAAGCCGGGACCTCAGACAGATCCAGACCAAACCATATTGCGACGCAATCCACAGAAGAAGTGATTCGACAGATGGCTGACCGCGCACCAGACGCTCCACCAGCAGAGTTATCACCTCGAGTAAGATACGCCGTCCTTGCTGCCGCATTCCTCGGTCTGCTGTTTGATGGCGTTGAGCTGGGGCTGATGCCGATTGCGTCGCTGTCTGTTTCAAAGAGCCTGCTGGGTGTTCAGTTTACAGAGAAACTCGGCGGTGAATGGTTTGCCTGGTTTGCCGCATCCCTGCTGCTTGGCGCGGCGGTCGGGGGAATTTTTCTTGGGAATCTTGGTGATCGGATCGGCCGAACCCGAGCGATGGGAATCAGCATCCTGTTCTATTCGATCTTTGCCGGCCTCGGCGCTTTTGCGAGGACACAGGAACAGATGCTGCTGCTTCGTTTCTTAGTCGGCCTTGGCGTTGGCGGAGTCTGGCCGAATGGCATCACTCTGGTTTCCGAATGCTGGCCGAATGCGTCTCGACCGATGGTATCGGGCATCATGAGCGCCGGATTGAACGCCGGTATTCTGCTGTTGTCGCAACTGGCTCGATATCAGCCCATCACGCCGGACTCGTGGAAATGGATTTTTCAACTCGCCGCCGTTCCGGCGATTCTCGGACTGGTGGTGACACTGTTTCTTCCGGAATCACCAAGATGGCTGGCCGCTCGAACCGCGACGAGAGGATCAACATCCGACGATGCGACACACCCCAAAACTCGGGTTCACATTTCAGAGCTGTTCCGCGGTCAACTCTGGCGAGTCACTCTGACTGGCATTGCCCTGAGTTCCGTTCCCATGGTTGGAGCATGGGCTGCGAGCAAGTGGATGATACCGTGGGCCGAAGCCGTGGCGGGAAAGATCAATCCGGGTTATAAGGCTTCAACTCAGGGATGGTGGGCGATTGGCGCGACACTGGGAAGTTTTTTCGGGGCACAGCTGGCTCATTGGCTCGGGCGGCGGCGAAGCTATATCCTCATCAGTCTTGGATCAACGGCAGTCACAATCTTCATGTTTCGCGGGACTGCACCGCTTGAGCCCGGCTTTCATGCCATCGTCTTCATTCAGGGTCTGATCGCAACGCTCTTTTTCGGCTGGCTCGCAGTTTTTCTGCCCGAGCTGTTTCCGCTTCGCGTTCGCGCGACGGGGAGTGGTCTGGCCTACAATTTCGGTCGATTTGCAACGGCAGCAGGTGTTGTCTTTGCGGGGCTGCTGTTCTCTGCTCTCGGCAGCAGCTATCCGCTTGTGGGATCAACCTGTGCCCTGATCTATGCGTTTGGGCTGATCGCAATCTGTTTTGCGCCAGACACAAGTCGGGCCATGTGATCAGAAACACCGAAATCAGATGTATCAGAGCACTGAGCCGTCGACGGCCACCGGCAGCGCTGCCCTCGGGCACTGAACCTGTGGCTCGGCTGTCCCCAGGATCCGGACTGCGCGCCTGCTTCTTTACGAACAACCCCAGCGTTCGGAACGCTTACTGCCCGAATCCGAGCTTGCCCAGCCATCGCCGTGAACTGCTGTTTCGACAAGTCGGATTTTTGTGGGCGGCGATGCTGCCATCCGGATTCAGTGCCATGCCCAGCTGGCGAGCGTTGCGTTCCAGAAGCTGCTGTGTATGTTCGAGCTGATTGACCTGCCGCGCAATTCGCGCTCTTTCGAGAGACAATTCGAGTTCGCCCATGCGAGCCAGATCTTCCATCTGTCTCAGCGTCTGACGCACCTGCAATTCCAGCTCATCGGGCAGTTTTGTGGCGATTTCACACAGCTGTTCCCTGGAGAGCATCGGCTCAGATGATTCCTGTTGACGACGAATTCGAGCAATCAAAGTCGTCAGAAATGCTTCTCGCTGATGAAAGGCATCCCGCAATGATTCAATTGACATGTTGTCAACATCTGCTGCTGGCGGAATCTCCAGCGTGGGGTCCTGTTCGGGAAATCGGAAGTGGCGATCAGAAGTCAGCGGAGCGAACTCCGGCAACTGTTCAGATCTTTGTGGGATGTCGGTATGCTGATCATGACCCAGGTCAGCGCGAGCCATCAGTTCGCTGCGAATCTGCTCCCACGATTTCGAGACGACGCCTGAAGCCTCTTTCAGCTTGACCGTCGAGATGTGGGGAACCGCTTTTGCCGGCGTTGCCGCTTCCTCGGCTGTTGCCGATGCGGAGGAAACTGCAAGACTCGGCTTCAGATGGCTGAGTCGCTGCACAATTCGATCTTCAAGCCCGTTCAACGTCGCTTCAACGCCGGCGGTCGACATATCGCGATTGACGGCAGCCGTCTGGCACATCACCTCGGTCAAAGTTCGCAGGACTTCGCTCTGGGAAGCGGCAGCAGCAGCCTGTGCCGATTGAAGGTCACGAATCGCCGTGCGAAATTCATCACGCAGCGATGATTGCAGTTCGGTCAGCCCATCACGGAATGCCTGAAGCATGACCTGCAGAGGATTCGTGATGTCATCCGGAGATCGGGAAGGCTCCCGTGTCTCTGAGACCGTCCGGGACTGAGAATCAGTGGCGATGGTTACGGAAGTTGCCTCGGTCAAACAGCACGACGACTGAGAATTGTCGGAACACTCCTGAACCGAAGAGTCCGCATCGATCATCGTGACCGGAAGTGTGGCAGCAGATTCGCTCGACAACAGCAGCACTGCCGCTTCGATTTCGTCCATTTTGTTTTCTGCTGACGAGGCCAGATCGGCAGACACATGATCGCAGACGGCTGCGCTGACTTGTGGTTGGGAAACTTTTGGCGACTCCGCGGAAGCAGAACGGCCTGAAGTGGTATTCCTGTTTTTTTGATGACGCCGCTCGCGGGCCACCTGGTTTCGACGAGACATGACTTCCTCTTGGATTCTGCAATCCTGCTGAACATGGTGTCACTGAGAACAGATTGTTTTCAAGTCTGCAAATCAATCCGTCCAGAGACGACCGAGGAACTGCTCGGGAATGGCCGTTTCAGCCGATCCCGGAGCGAAGTTCCATCCTGTTTTCCTGTTCGAAAACTAGCTCGCAGCATCCGGGCGATGCATTCCGGGAACATTTCTGCAGGAGATTCCTGATGTCTGAGTTCCGATTGCAACAACGGAAGCGACTGTCAGGCCTCTGACCTGTGATCTTTCGGCCACAGTCATGAGTTTCGAGGCCTCAACGGCAATGCCATCGGATGGGTCATGTGCCCCAGGCGATGTCATGTACGACGCCAGACAGACGAAGCACTCTGCGGCTTTCAGAAACGCGATCAGAGGAGAAACAGTCACACCGAGGACGTACCATCGCGGTGGACATGGGCCAGAATTTTCACCCAACCGGGTCTCAGCGTGTCGCCAGGAAATATTCTAAGGCCTTCCGATTTGACTCAAATGCCATGCGATTCAGTTCGCGTCTTGTCAGATGGCAAAAATGCCACGCGTCAATTTCACCATCGAGCAGCGAAATGGTCTCGAGAGATTCCACGTCCATAACAAAAAACATGTCGGTCACCGGGAGTACGAAGCCCTTGTAGACATACTCGTTCGGATAAGACGTGAGATACCTAAGTCCCGTCACCTTGAGTTGCACTTCTTCATGAACTTCGCGAATCAAAGCTTCCTCAGCCGTCTCGCCCACGTCAACAAACCCGCCCGGCAATCCATAAAATCCTCGACCAGGATCCTTCGCGCGAACCAGAAGGAGTACCTGACCATCCGAATCGGTCACGATCGCCCCGACGGCGGAAACCGGTGCAAAAAAATGAGTAAACTCACAGGCTTGGCATTGGAACGGATTCCGGCCTGCCTTCGCCGCGGGAACACCGCACCTCGGACAGAATTTCCACGCCCTGCGGATCGGCTGCGTTTTACGTGGCAAACGAGAACCGATGCCGAGCTGCTTGCCGGTGGGTGTTTTTTTTCGAGGAGCCATGCGGAACGCGTCCAGTCGTCAATCGAATCCAACATCTCTTCGCATCAACCGCTGGCGACGAATCGCAGCGTGAGTCGGCGGGTTATATCGTCCCGGATGGATTCCGAAAAACGCTGCATCCCGGACTTCGAGTTGCGCGAAGATGTTCCCTCTGAACTTTTGAAGAAAACGGGACCAGCACCGGTTTTCTCGGATTTACCGCACCCTGCGTCGCAGCAATCGCAAAAGCCGGGGCAAACGCGACATCTGACAACCTTGTCAAACGTCGCCCAGTGCCCCGTCCGAAGCTGATGAACCGTGTCCGCAGCGCAGGAATTGCCGCCATTCCGTTTCCCTCACCGTCGATATTCCTTTGCAGATTTCCCTGCGCGGGATCTCGTCAGCGTCTGAGCTTCTGAGAAGTCCTGAACAGAGCGTGCACATCGGAAATCCGGCAACTCGGCGAATTGATGTCGTTGTCTGATCGCGGGATCGCAACTCAGCGTCGGACGTGCCGTCTGAAACAACTGGTTCCGGTTCGAAAGTGCTCCCATGAACGCGCGTGTTTTCTTATTGATTCTGGTCACCGGATCCTTCATGGCCGTCTGGAATTCGGACCAGGAAGCGATGCAGGCCGCGCTGGCGAAACGCCAGAAACAGAATGAGGCCGAGCTGCCGGCGATCGCCGACATCGATCTGCAGAAAACCTCAGCCCAGCTGTTTTCTCATGATGATGCAGAATGGCAGGCGTGGATTGGTGCGATACATCCGATCGAAGTCTCTGGCCAGGATGTTCTGCATGCGGAAGACGTCGCAGCCATTGAACTTGAGCATGGTGCCGTGCAGACACTCAATCCAGTTCTGACATCCATCGAAGACACGATGCAGCACGAAGACACGCTGATCGGGCAGGTACCGAGAGAAGATCGTCGGACGGACGAGAATTCGGGTGCGGACGTGGCTTTGAGGGATCCTTCCGTTGCTGAAGATCCGCAAAACCATAATCCGGTGTCGGACGAAGGAGCTCCAGCAGTCGTCAACATCGAGGAACACCAATCAGCCGAGGGTGAATCCGCCGTCGAAGTCACCGTGGGAACCGATTCCAGCGATGCGCATTCACCCGCCACACCAGTTGCATCGCCCGCGGAAGGTCGCACGATTCCGTTGCCTGAAAATCTGGCCAGCGGCACATGGCAGATCGTTCATGCATCGGGCCGATCCATCAGGATCACGATCGAGCGAGCAACTGAGAAAGACGCAGAACGGCAGATTCCAACGGAGAGGACTGACGAGGAGCTCGAGGAGCACTTCTGCATTCGCACGTCCGCGACCGGCGAACGATGGTGTTTCATTCGATCTTACGAAACAGCATCACCGACGAGGCACGTGGCAACCGAGTTTTTCTCACCTGGCCAGACGATGAACGAGCGACAGTGACCAGAGAAACCCATGTCGCTGGACACGAAGCGATCCGGCATCGCTGACCTCAGCAAGAGGCCGGTGGATGGCAGATTGGAATGCGGGCTCCGCCAATGCGGAGCGTGGGATTGACACACTCAACACTCGTGTCGAGTACAAATCTCTCAAACCTGCCACACTTTCGCAGAATAAAGTCTTCGCAACATTCACTTGCGAGAAAGCGACTCGGATCGTATTGTGATGGGGCACTTTGTGCAGGAACCTCTTCCGGCACGTCTGCAGCAAAACAAGTTGACCCTACAGATACTCCCAACGGGAACCTGAACTGATCCCGGCCGACTGTCACGCCGACTATGTCTCGGATCACATGACCCGGGCTTCGGGTGCCCACCTTTTCATCTGAACCATGGGCGTCAACAGCTTTTTGCTCAGCACGACCGGCAGAGGTTTCTTTTTGCGCGCTGAAAACTGCAAAGCCTGACATGGCGGTTTTCAATTCGAGCGGACTGCCTACAATCCGGCTCAGTCCCACGGTCGACTTGAGCGTGTCTTCGTTCTGGACGAAGACAATCGATTCGTCGATGTCGTCAGCCAGCACGTTTGGCTCGGCTGTGAACCAGAAAGCCCCCCCAAATCTGAAAGCCCGATGTTATGACTCTGAAGTGGACCGTTTACGCTTTCATCGCTGGTGCAGCACTTTCGTGGGGCGTGTACGTTCCGCTGGTTCATGATGCCACGATGAAACTCGGCAGCAATCTGCGTGCATTTCTGATGGTCGGAGTCGCCTATTTTCTGGTTGCCGTGCTCGTCCCCAGTCTCTTCATTTTCACCGGTAATGATCCGACGGTGAAGAATCCCGAGAAGCTCAACTGGCTGACTCCGAACATGATCCTCGGTCTGCTGGCTGGTATGGCAGGAGCAGCCGGGGCGCTTTGCGTGATCTTCGCGGCAAAAGAGGCCGGGCCGAATGCAGCATTGCTTGTGGCTCCGCTTGTTTTTGCTGGTGCCCCCATCGTGAACACCATTTCCTCCATGACAATTTTCGCTCATGGGAAGAAGCTGGAATCTCCGAGCATGTGGTTCTACCTCGGTCTTGTACTCGCCGCGGGCGGCATGGCGATGGTGATGATCAACAAGCCGGGCGAGGTGAAAGCCAGGCCAGCCGAGCCAGCAACTGCTCCATCATCCGCTGACGAAGGAAAAGCCTAGTTTCTTGGGGAGAACTCGTTCCGAGCGAAGTCGCACAGGCAGAGCCGAGCCATAAGCTGAGCGAGGGAGTCCTTCGCGAACGTGTTCTTCGTCGGCTCCTGCCGCGATGATTCGAAAGACTGGCACGCATGACGATTCAAAACCTTGATGAACTGGTTTTCGATAATCAGTTCGTGCGTCAGCTGCCATGTGATCCTGAGCCTCGGAACTTTCGACGCCAGGTTCGCAATGCATGCTACTCACGAGTGCTGCCGACACCCGTTTGTGCACCGAAATTACTGGCCTGCTCTCGCGAGGTTGCAGACCTGCTGGACCTGCATCCCAGTGTGCCTGGTATGTCTGATTTTGCGGCGGTGTTCGGAGGTAACCAGCTTGCCGAAGGTATGGACCCATTCGCGATGTGCTATGGCGGCCATCAATTCGGCAACTGGGCCGGTCAGTTGGGCGATGGTCGTGCCATCAACCTCGGTGAAGTCGTGAATCACAGACGCGAGCGCTGGATGCTGCAACTGAAAGGCGCCGGGCCAACCCCTTATTCCCGCACGGCTGATGGACTTGCGGTACTGCGATCGTCTGTCCGTGAATTTCTCTGCAGCGAAGCGATGGCACATCTGGGCGTGCCGACCACGCGGGCTCTCAGCCTCGTGGAAACCGGAGAACGTGTGACTCGCGACATGTTCTACGACGGCAATCCAAAACAGGAACCTGGAGCCATCGTCTGTCGAGTGGCTCCATCCTTCACACGCTTCGGCAACTTTGAGATCCTTGCGGCTCGTCGAGAAACTGAGCTGCTGGAACGACTGCTGAATCATACGATGACGGTCGACTTCGGACTTGCCTCACCTGCCGATCCGAAGACTCGTGAAGCGTGGTTTACGGAGGTCTGTCACAGAACTGCTGATATGGTGGTGCACTGGATGCGAGTCGGCTTTGTTCATGGAGTCATGAACACCGACAACATGTCGATCCTCGGTCTGACAATTGATTACGGCCCCTATGGATGGCTGGAAGACTATGATCCCGGATGGACCCCGAACACCACGGATGCCGGCGGACGTCGTTATCGATACGGAGCCCAGCCTCAGATCGCAATGTGGAATCTCGTTCAGCTCGCCAACGCTCTTGTGCCGGCATTTGATTCAGTTGAGCCACTTCAGACCGGGATCACGGCCTATTCGGATCGATTCAACGAGCAATGTCTGGAGATGCTGCTGAGCAAGCTGGGCCTCGTTCAAGGAGATCGAGATGCCGACAAACAGTTCACTGATGACCTGCTCACCATTTTGCAGATGGTCGAAACGGACATGACGATTTTTTATCGTCGCCTCGCTGATCTGCCGCTGGTGAAGACCGAGTTGCAGAATGAAGCTCCGCTCCGGCAGCGGAACCCGTCAGTTCCCGCCGAACATCCGTGGCTGTCCTTACTGTCTGACGCCTGGTATCGCGCCGAAGAATTGACCTCGGACTATCTGCAGACGTTGCTTTCGTGGCTCGATCGATACAGGCGGCGATGTCAGGATGAAGGCTTGTCGGACACGGTTCGTCGCGAACGCATGAATCTCGTCAATCCAAAGTATGTGCTTCGAAATTATCTGGCGCAACTGGCAATCGACAAAGCGGAAGCCGGCGATGCATCCATGATTATGGAACTGCTGGACGTTCTCCGAAACCCCTATGACGACCAGCCTGAACAGGAATCGCTTGCCGCGAGACGCCCGGAGTGGGCTCGCACCAAAGCCGGCTGCTCAATGCTGAGCTGCAGCTCGTGACGCTTCGTGGGATGATCCCTCAGACGGACATCGGAATCTCCAGTTGGCCGGGATCTCCATTCGATTGCGAGTTTTGTCGGGGGGTGTCAGACTACGGATCAGTCATCACTCCCCCCATGGCCATTATCAAGGCCTGTCATGATGTTGTCGCGTCTTGCCACCTATACTTTGTTTGGCATTGAGGCCAAAGCGGTCGAAGTGGAGGTTGATATTTCGCCCGGCGCGCTTCCGAAGACGATCCTCGTCGGACTGGCGGAGGCCGCGGTGAAGGAGAGTATTCACCGTATTGAACGAGCACTCGTCAACAGCGGCTACGGGAAACCGATCGATCGGATCGTGATCAATCTTTCGCCGGCCGATCTTCCGAAAGATGCTGCTTCGATTGATCTTCCGATCGCGCTTGGGCTGCTGATTTCTGATGGGCAGGTTGAGGAACAGACAGGTCGAAGACCTGTTTACGTGGGCGAACTCGCACTCGATGGATCACTCCGTGCCATCAAGGGAGCACTGTCGATGGCGATTGCCGCTCGCGATGCCGGAATGACTCACATCGTGGTGCCGACAGGCAATGCACAGGAAGCTGCCGTTGTCGAGGGGATCGACGTCATCGCCGTCAGCAGC
The DNA here is from genome assembly GCA_046341255.1 of Planctomycetota bacterium. Lineage (GTDB taxonomy): Bacteria > Planctomycetota > Planctomycetia > Planctomycetales > Planctomycetaceae > SXXK01. The sequence continues at coordinate 1,030 of JBKDRW010000403.1, read as the reverse complement.
CTGGCGGAAGCCGTCGGTTTTCTTAGTGGTCAGCTGCCCCTGGAACCAGTCGTGTTCAGCTGGGACCACGCCAGACGGGATTTCGGGGCGTATGAAATCGATTTCGTCGATGTCAAAGGTCAGGAATCTGCCAAGCGAGCCGTGATGGTGGCGGCCGCCGGTTGTCATCACCTCCTGATGATCGGTTCGCCAGGTACCGGCAAGACCCTGCTGTCGCAACGCATCTGCACGATCCTTCCGGAGCTGGAGGCGGAGGAAAGTCTTGAGACAACACGGATCTACAGTGCAGTCGCGCAGCTTGAGGCGGGTCAGTCGCTGATGCTGCGCCGCCCGTTCCGCGCGCCGCATCATACGATCAGTGAAGCGGGGCTGGTGGGAGGCGGGAGCATTCCTCAGCCTGGCGAGATCAGCCTCGCACACAACGGCATTTTGTTTCTGGATGAACTGCCTGAGTTCAATCGGCGAACTCTTGAAGTTTTGCGGCAGCCGCTGGAAGACCAGACGGTCACAATTTCTCGAGCCATGGGCAGCGTGACGTTTCCGGCGAATGTGATGCTGGTGGCCGCCATGAATCCCTGCCCCTGTGGATTCCGGGGCGATCCAAAGCGACAGTGCAATTGTTCGCCGATGCAGGTGGAACGATACCTCGGACGGCTGAGCGGGCCTCTGCTGGACCGGATTGATATCCATATCGAAGTTCCTCCGGTTCCGTTTCGAGAGTTGAGCGACCATTCAGACGGTACATCCAGCGAGCAGATTCGAGAACGTGTGGTCGAAGCTCGCAAACGCCAGTCCGCTCGTTTCAGGAACGACAGCGTTCGTGTGAATGGAAAGATGAAGCCACCTCAGATCCGAAAACATTGCCGATTGCAGAAGGATGCGGAATTGCTGCTCAAACATGCGATGGAAGACATGGGTCTTTCAGCGCGAGCACACGACAAGATTCTGCGGATCGGACGAACGATTGCCGATCTGGATGGCAGCGAAGAAATTCGTGTCGAACACCTGTCAGAAGCCATCAATTACCGTA
>JBKDRW010000402.1:0-2998 GCA_046341255.1 Planctomycetota bacterium | reverse complement strand
GTTGTGTGTCCATGGTGCGAAATCACTACGATCATCTGGTGGATTGCGATGATCAGCAGGCGGCGACAGTTCGGCAGAGAACGCTGGAACTCAGCGAATTTCTGACGGACGTACTGAAGGTCGAATCGGTGACTGGCAGATTTCCGCATCAGGTCGGCCTCCACCAAAGCTGCCATGGCCTGCGGGAGTTGCGACTCGGTCCATCTTCGGAAGTCATGCAGCCTCGCGCCAGTCTGATGCAGACTCTCCTGAACGGCCTTGAAGGGATACGATTCTCGCAGCTCAGCCGCCGGGACGAATGCTGCGGTTTCGGCGGTACGTTCGCGGTGGCGGAAGAGGCCATCTCGTGCATGATGGGTGACGATCGAGTGAACGATCACGTAAAAGCTGGAACGGAAATTCTGACGGCAGGGGATATGTCCTGCCTGATGCATCTGGAAGGCATCATTCGACGGCGTAAAATCCCGATGCGAGTGATGCACTTTGCGGAGATCCTGGCGGAAGCGGCGATTGCGATCTGACGCCTGGCAGCGTGCTGGCTCACATCTCCGACGAGCAGACATGCCGGCAAATTCAAAGGTTCAACCGAAAAGCTTGTTTGGATTCAGGGCCGACAGCCCTGATCGGAAATCAGGGCGAACACCATGAGTCACTCAGTCCTTGCGGATCAGTTTGTCTCCAATCGCAATCGTGCCGAGTGGCACGACAAGGCACTCTGGTTTGTGCGGGAGAAACGAGACCGCATGGCCTCCAGCGTTCCTGAATGGGAACTGCTGCGTGAGACGGCGTCAGCCATCAAACGCCACACGCAGTCTCGAATGGCGGAACTGCTCGAGCAATTTGAAGCCAATGCCACGAAGAACGGAATCGTGATTCACTGGGCCAAAGACGCTCAGGAGCATAACGAGATCGTATACAGCATCCTGAAAAGTCATCAGGTGAGACGACTGGTCAAGAGCAAGTCGATGCTGACTGAGGAATGCCATCTCAATCCTTATCTGGAAGAACGGGGCATCGAGGTCGTCGACACCGACCTCGGAGAACGAATCGTTCAGCTTCGCGAAGAGCCGCCGAGTCATATCGTGCTTCCGGCCATTCATATCCGAAAGGAAGAAGTTGGTGAGTGTTTTCATGAACATCTTGGTACGGAAAAAGGTGCTTCGGATCCGAACTACCTGACGGAAGCCGCCCGACATCATCTTCGTGAACGTTTCTGTGCCGCAGATGCCGGACTGACCGGAGTCAACTTTGCCATCGCCGAAACGGGTGGGATTGTGATCTGCACAAACGAGGGAAATGCAGATCTTGGAGTTTCACTTCCGAAGGTCCATATCGCCTGTATGGGTATGGAAAAACTGATCCCTCGCGCGGCTGATCTGGGAGTGTTCCTGCGACTCCTCGCGCGATCAGCGACAGGGCAGCCCATCACGACCTATTCATCGCATTTCCACGGCCCCCAGCCCGGACATGAGATGCATATCGTGATTGTGGATAATGGTCGAACTGAAATCCTGAATTCGGACTTCAGGCGCAGTCTCGACTGCATTCGCTGCGGCGCCTGCATGAATACCTGCCCTGTGTATCGACGCAGCGGCGGGCACAGTTACGAATCGACCGTTCCAGGGCCCATCGGGTCGATTCTGACGCCGATTCAGACTCCCGAAAAGCATCACTCGCTGCCGTTTGCATGCACCCTCTGTGGCTCCTGCAGCGATGTCTGCCCCGTGAAGATCGATCTGCATCAGCAGTTATTCATCATGCGGGAAGTGCTGGATGGAAAGAAGCTGATCGGAACGTCCAAAAAGCTGTCCATGAAGCTCGTATCGGCCGTCATGTCCCGCACATGGCTGTTCAGCACCTTGGGAGCAATTGCACGAATGTCACTTCGATGGCTTCCACGGTTCATGATTTACAATCCCCTCAACCCGTGGGGCAGGCAACGAGAACTGCCTGAGGCGCCGAAGAAATCGTTTCGACAGCTCTACGCAGAACGAAAGTCCCACGGACAGAAATAACCCATGATCACTCCTTACAAATCCTCTCGCGACGCGATCCTGAAAAAAGTGCGTCAGGCACTGCCTCAGTCTGCCCCTCTGCCGAATCTTGATCTGCCGGATCAGTGGCAGCGATTTGAAGATCCCTTCGCAAGATTCGCAGAAGTCCTGAAGTCTGTCGGCGGTCATGCAGTTCGAGTTTCAACCGTCTCAGAAGCCAACCAGCATCTGCAGACTCTTGAACCATGGATCCGGGGTACCATGAAATGCTCGGTCGTCCCCGGCGTCGGCGAATCAACATTTGACCTGAATTCGACAAATGATCCTCATGATCTGGAACGTGTCGACTATGCCGTGCTCCGAGGTCACTTCTGTGTGGCCGAAAACGGTGCAATCTGGGTGACAGACGATACGCTGAAACACCGAGTGCTCTATTTCATTCCGCAGCACATTTCAATGGTCGTGCCGTCGTCACAGATGGTTCACAACATGCACGAAGCCTATCAGCGAATCACGCTCGGCGTTCACCGATTTGCCGGGTTCATCTCGGGCCCATCGAAAACGGCTGACATCGAACAGTCTCTGGTCATCGGCGCGCATGGGGCGAGGTCACTGACGGTGTATCTGGTCGACGAATTGCAGGCGTCGAGTGCAATCTGATCGCTCACGAACCGATCAGTGCCACTGGGTTCCGACGTACCATCATGACGTCTGTCGGCTGTTGACCGCACGGGCAATGAGCATCATTCTGCTTTCGTCTCCTGAGTCCGAAAGATCCCGCGAGACTTCGTCACCAACTGTCCCTCGGTGTTCACATCCTGAAACAGAACATCCACGTCCAGACGCTCTGCGATCTCCATCCCGCGCTCCGCCCCCAGAACCATCATTGCTGTGGCAATTGCATCGGCACTCATGCATCGCGCATGAGCCACCGAAACGCTCGCTGGCGGATTCTCAACAGGGCGACCTGTTTTCGGATCAAGCACATGTGAATAGCGTTGACC
>JBKDRW010000401.1:0-8299 GCA_046341255.1 Planctomycetota bacterium | reverse complement strand
GCGCAGTTTCGTTCTCACTATAACGCTGCGATTGTGGCCATTCATCGCAACGGAGAGCGTCTGACCACAAAAATCGGCGATGTGAAACTGGAATCGGGCGATACATTGCTGATGCAGACCGGTGCCAACTTCGCGCAGGCTCATCGCAATAACCCCGACTTTTATCTGGTCAGCGATGTAGAGGGATCTCAGCCCCTGCGGCACGATCGATGGTGGGTCGCACTGGCAATCTTTGTCGGGTTGCTGGTGGTCATGTTCCGATATGACGGCGCCACGGCGATGCTTGGAGCGTTTGTCGCCGGTGGACTGATGATCCTGACTCGCTGCATGTCGGCCTCCGACGCTCGTCAGACCATTGAGTGGCCGGTGCTCATTTCAATTGGAGCTTCGTTCGGCCTGGGAACAGCGCTGGAAAAATCCGGAGCTGCCATGTTCCTTTCGGAAAAACTTGTGGCAATCACTCAGCCGTTCGGTCCCTATGCCAGTCTTGCAGCCATTTATTTTGTCACGATGGTTCTGAATGAACTGATTACCAACAACGGTGCGGCAGCACTTGCCTTCCCATTCTGCCTGAAGACTGCCGAACTGGTCCATTGTGATGAGCGTCCATTCGTGATGGCTGTGGCACTGGCGTCGTCATTTGCGTTTGCATCACCCGTCGGGTATCAGACTCACATGATGGTGTTCGGACCCGGAGGTTATCGATTCAGCGACTTCGTCAGGATCGGAGTCCCCCTGAATATTCTCCTGTGGGTTATTTGCGTCATTCTCGTTCCGTTGATCTGGCCGTTTTCGCCAGCGGGCTGACCATGTACCGTTCTCTCGATGCTCAGAAGACCATTGAAACTCTCAGGACACTGGCCAGACGCATTGAGGAGCGATTCCCCGGCGCCAGTCTGAACGGTGTCTGTCGTGAACTTCTGGATATCGCGAGGGAAACGACGGGACGAATCGAATGGATGTCTCGCGGTCATGTGTGGATCCGCGGTGGAGTTCTGGTTCTCCTCGCCTTGTCCTTATGGCTGATCTGGTTCGTGATCCGAAAGGTCAAGATTCATACGGACGGTTTTGAAATTGAGGAAGTGGAAGCCGCAACGAACGGTATCTTTCTGATTGGCGCGGCGTTTTTCTTTTTGATCACTCTTGAGTCTCGACTCAAACGTCATCGTGTGCTTTCCGCATTACATGAATTGAGGGCTATTTCGCACGTCATCGATATGCATCAGTTGACGAAGGATCCCGGTCAACTGCTGGGACAGCCAGGTACTACAACTCCTTCGTCACCTCAGCGCACGCTGTCTCCCTTTCAACTGACGCGTTATCTTGACTACTGCAGCGAAATGCTGTCTCTCGTGGGCAAGCTCGCTGCTCTGTACGCTCAGAGCAATTCAGACAGTGTCGTGCTGCAGTCTGTCAACGACATTGAGACGCTCACGAACGGGATCAGCCGCAAAATCTGGCAGAAGATTATGATCCTTGATAATGATCGGTCTGCGGCTTTGGTCCCCGACGACAACTCGTTACATCCTGTGTCGATGTCGCCTGCTGAATCCGAAATTCCGCCCGCGACTCACTCTCCACTCAAAGAACATCGCCTGCCGCTCAGAGAACCGGAGAAAAGGTGAAGCGAATCAAATCCACGACTTTCGCAGGTACTTGTAAGCTGACACTCTGCAGATCGTGAACCTGCGTGCATCGACGCCGAAAACGTTTTTGATTGCTCGACTTGTTGAGAGCCGAATCTGTCGTTTCGGAAAAACTCTGAGGATGCGGTGCCGGTGTCGAGCAGATTGTGGGCAATCATCCGCACATCGGGAACATGCGACGTCGGACCAACAACCCCGAAATGACGAGGTTCAGGATTTGGTGGTTGCCAACGCAATGATTTTGAAACCCGGCAGAAACTGCGATTCCTTCGGTTCACGCCAGAACGAAGAGGTCAATGCATCTTTGATGGCCGCATGCCTGCTTGCCTCGATACTGCGCAGACGCCTGCCTCGCGAAAAGGACCCCAGAATTGTGCTCGGCAGCACGATCAGGACTGAACATCACCATGGCCAGCCGATGAACGAGAACGAGATCAGTGAACAGACGTAAATTCGCTGCTGTTGAGGTAAGCCCACAGCATGTCTTCGGTTGCGGTGCGGATTGCATCCTGTTGAGGCATCGATCGGGTCAGGGAGCGGAAGCGATTTCGGAAGACTCTTTCTTCTTTGTCGGTCGGCTCACGATTCAGTGTGGCCATCGCAAGTTTCTGCAAAGTGTTCGCGACAGAGGCTGCACCATCAGGCAATTTTTGAGTGATTTCATCTGCGGCAAGCGGAATTGCTTCTGCGATGTCCAGACCATTCATCATCAGCATGGCCTGTGCAATATTGCCTTCGAACTCGAGACGCTCATCGTTCTCATCCGTTCCATACGATCGCACAAACTGCTCGACCCATTGGCGACGATGGTCAGCGCCTGCAGAAGAATCCAGCGGCTGGTCCGCCACGGATCGAATGGCAATTCGAATCGAGTCATAAACCTGTTCAGGCGCCATCGGTCGGATGTAAGACCTCGAAAACAGGGGTGTTCCGCCTTCCTGCGGATCGTCGGCAGCCAATCCTTCCGACGACTGCAAACTGGAAAGGCCGAACGCTCTTGACGATGCAATCCAGCGAGTCAGTCGCTGCAGATCGTAGTTTGACTGCACGAATGCACTGGTCAAAGCATCAAACAGCTCGGGATGGCTGACCGGATTATGCGGGCCAAGGTCATCAACTGGATTGGTAAAGCCATAACCGAAAAACTGCGCCCACATGCGATTCACCATGGCACGAGCCACATGGTGCTGGTCATCCGTTCTCAGCAATCGGGCCAGAGCCGCCCGGCGAGAGCCGGTTTCAGAGACCGGCACGGTCGTTCCGGCAAACTCCGGAAGCACTGCTTTCTTGAGCCCCTGCTTCGAATCATAAAACGTCATTCCCGGCTGTCCGGCGTCCTCCAGCAGCCAGATGTTTTGTCTGGAACCGTTGCTCAGAACCGGCTCCTGCACAGTTCGCTGAGCCTGTTTGAAGAACGCATTCAGTGTCCAGAATTGTTCCTGACTTCGATCCTTCGCGAAGGGATGATCGTGGCATTGAGTGCAGTGAACCTGTTGTCCCAGAAACAGTCGTGCGGTGACCGCTGTTGCGGGTGTGGCCTGATCATTCAGATGGGCCAGAAGGAAATTTGTGGCACCGTTCTGGTCGCTGCGTCCCTCGGCGGCAATCAGATCTCCAACCGTTTCGATCCACGGGCGATTCTGAGTAAATTCCTCCCGCAGAAACCTGTACAATGCCTGCTGATCGACTCCGCGCGGATTCGATCGACCGATCAGAAGATTGGTCCACGTGCCAGCGAGGTTTTCGGCCGTCGCCGGATCGGACAACAGCCGATCAATCGCTGCCGGCTTTCGCCTTCCGGATGGATCAGACAGGAATGCTGAGGTCTCCTGTGTGGATGGGATGCGCCCCGCCACGGTCAGATACAAACGGCGAAGCCACTCGCCATCGCTGGCGTCATCCGCAGGTGACGCTTGATTTTCGTTCCATGCCGTTTCAATCCACTGATCAATGCTGGCAATCACATCCGCATCGCTGAAACTTGCGGCGGAATTTTCCGGCACTGTGACACTGTTCGGCAACTCCGTACCAGGCAGTTGGGCCTGAGGAGCGGTCTGGTTGACACCATCAAGGATCAGCGGCTTCAGCGGCTGTTCACCGATGTCTGCCATCAGCGGATCCTGTTGGTTCGCGTCCGAGTTCGCTTGCTGCTGAACTGACGGATTCTGAACAACCGGCGTGACGGCATCCTCGGTTGTCAGTTGCGTGATTCCCAGTGCCAGCATCGCGGCTGCAGCGATACCTGCGACCATCGCCTGCCAGTTCCTTCGTTTTTCGGCTTTCATGGACTGACGCACTGCAGGCAGATCAGCCACCACGGCCGCAAGATCACAAGTGATCGTGTTGACATCTGTCGGATCTGTCACTGTTCCGGCGAAATGTCCCGCATCCCATGAGAGTTGACCATGCAGTTGAATCAATTCCAGAAACAAGGCACGGTGCCTGCGGTCTTCGCGCAGAAGTTCCTGAAGGCGAGTTCGCTGAGCGTCATTCAGCTGAGCTTCGCACCAGAGATTGGCAAGTGACAGGATTTCGTCCACGACAGTTTTCATTGAACACCTCCTGATGCCATTCGACGCCGAATGCAGTCCATCAGGACTCGACGAACGCGTCCGAGGGATTGATAAACTGAATTGGCCGGACGCCCCAATTGCTGGGCGACATCATCACCGCTGGATCCCGCAGCATAGCGACGCCGAATCAGATCCTGATCGGATGCCTTGAGTTTACGGATACAGTCCGAAAGGGCATCGCGGCGAGCTTCAAAATCAACAGGCGTCTCGTCCGACTGCTCCATCAACAGTTCAATCACATCATCATCAAGGAGTTTCATTTTGTGATGTCTTGCTCGTCGAAATCGAAACACTTCAAGGCGGGCAATCGCGCGACACCAGGCAATGAAATTCGTGCCAGGCTCAAAGTGGTGCCACTTGCTGAGAATCACGACGTTCGTCTCCTGAAGCACTTCCTCGGCATCAGAAGATGTGTGAACCAGAGGCAGAATAAATAAATAGAGCGAGCGTTGAGCCTGCGTGAAAAGTCTGACAAATTCCTCGTTCGGTCCTCTGGAGGCACCGTCTGGCAGATCCGATTCGGATTGTTCTGCAGAATTGCTCATCAGGCCAGAATCCCTGCCTTCGACCTCAGACATTGACTGCAGAAAACGAGGAGTTCGTGAGTTTGATCAGGTCACCGAGAAGAAAAGCCCGGGAATCATCCCGGGCTTTCCAGATCGATCAGGAGTCTCAATCCGGCTGCAACTAGCCAATGAGTTCCTGAATTGGCGTTCCACCGTTGGCCAGTTTCATCGGTCGACCACGCTTCGATGTATGAACTGTGTTGACCGGAATTCCCATTGCCATTGCGACCGTGGCCCAGATGTCTCCCGGCAGATATGCCTTGCTGCCGTCAGCGATCTGAACGCCGTCCTTATCGGTCGCCCCAACGGCCTGACCGTTCTTCAGACCGCCACCACCCATCATGACTGACCACGAAGCCGCCCAGTGATCGCGACCGATGTCCTGGTTGATTCGAGGTGTACGGCCGAATTCGCCCATCCAAACCAGAACTGTGTTGTCCAGCATACCCCGCTGCTTCAGGTCAGCGGTGATTGCGGAAATGCCTTTGTCAAGTTGCGGAAGTCGCTGGTTCTTCAGAGCATCAAAGACACCAGCGTGAAGGTCCCAGCCGCCCATGTTGACCTCAACAAATGGCACCCCGACCTGAACCAGACGACGAGCCATCAGCAGCCCCTGTCCGAATCCATTTGTGCCATAGGCGTCTTTCGTGGCCTGCGATTCTGCTTCCAGTCCCAGTCCAGGCTCTGCCTTATTCACGTCAAACGCTGCCATCTGACGAGATGTCATCAGATTCTTGGCATTCATATAAACTTCGAGGTGATTCTTTGGAAGTTCACCGCGCCCAGACTTGATGAAGCCCGACTCAATCTCGTCCAGCATCGTGAGTCGCTCATTCAGGCGGCTTTTCCCTTCCTCTGAAGGAGCATTTCGGATGCGGCCGGAGTTGTCCACATTAAACGGTGCGTAGCTCATGCCAAGGAAGCCAGCCTGTCCAGCACCACCGTCGATTGAGACGAATGCCGGAATCTCCAGAGCCTTGCGGTTTCGGCCAATTTCATAGCTGACTACCGAACCAAAGGTTGGGTGAATCACCGTTGGGTTAGGCACATACGAGGTCTGCATGTAGTAACGGCCGCGACCATGGTCTGCCTCGCGAGTGCTCATGGAGCGAACCAGCGAGAGATCCTTGAACATTTTGGCGGTTTCCGGCATGTGCTCGGAAATCTGGACGCCCGGGGCTGCCGTGTCGATCGGTTTGAACTCTCCACCATTCTTGGATTCGGGCTTCAGATCCCAGATGTCAATCGTCGGAGGCCCGCCACCCATCCACATCAGGATACAGGCCTTTTGATTCGATCGCACCACGTCGGCATTTGCCTGAACATGCGACAGGAAGTTCATCGCAGGAACCGTCGCAGCCGCTGTCGCCATGTGCTGCAGGAAGTGGCGGCGATTCATTCCGTAATTATTCCAAAGTGCCATGATGAAAACTCCAAGTCAGAAATCGAGAACTCGAAGACAGGTTTGGTGTAAAAAGATACGTCAGTGATTCAAAACAAATTCGTTGGAATTCAGCAGCGCCCAGAAAAGATCCTGATATCCACGGAGCCTCTGCGCTCCGTACGTTCCGAGCATCTTCTGGAACTTCGCAATTTCTGCCTTGGATGGCTCTCGGCCAAGAGAAGCGAGAAACAGCTCCTGAATTTTCTGTGCATCTGATCCAGGTTTGCTCATGGTTTCAAACAGAAAACTACCACGATCAACGCTGACGGCTTTCTCCATCATGTCGCTGTTCATCATCATCAGAGCCTGAGGGATTGTTCCATTAAATGTCGTGGATTCATCGTTTTCATCGTTTTCGAAGGCCACAACGAATTGCTGCATCCACATTCGACGCTGCTGCTCCTGTGCGCCCCAACTGCCCTGCCCCGCCTTGTGAGCGTTACTGGCGACAATCAGGGAGTCATACATCTGCTCCGGCTGCATGGACTTCAGGTACATGTGGCTGAACAGTGGCATTTCACCAGCCGCCGGATCATCGACGGCATTCTTCGAGCCAAACTTGCTGGTCAGGCTGTATGCTTCACTGTTGACAATCCAGCGAATCAACTGCTTCACATCGTACTTGGACCCTGTAAAATCTTCTGCCAGACGATTCAGAAGTTCCGGGTGACTTGGGGGATTGTGCGGACCAAGGTCATCAACCGGTCGCGTGAATCCGTAACCGAAAAAGTGTCCCCACATGCGATTCACGAATGCCAGAGCAATTTGCGGAGGCTCTTCACCATTGCGTTCCGTCAGAAGCTTTGCAAACTCTGCTCGGCGATCCACACCGACGCCAGGGTCCACCTCATGGCCCTGAAATCGAGGATAAGCAACCTGAATCACCCCACTGCGTTTTTCAAAGTAGACCGGGCCCGTGAATTCCTGCCACACCACTTCGGAATAGTCATCAACCATCCGCCCGGTATTTGGGTCTAGCTTTCGATGGTCAATCTTGTTCACCTGTCGAAAGAAGCTGTTGAACTCCCAGAATTGATCCTGCTGCCACTTGTTGAAGGGATGGTTATGACACTGAGTGCACTGAACCTGCATCCCCAAAAACATTCGCGTTGTCATCGCGGTCAGCTGAACCCCATCGTCCTGATTCTGCATCTGGGCGAGAATGTAGTTGGCAGCTCCATTTTCCTCGTAGTGGCCTGATGCTGTCACGATGTCGACAACAATCTCATTCCACGGACGGTTCTTCGCGAACGCTTCTCGGAAAAATTTCTCCATCCCGACACGGCTGACCCGCTGAGGAGCCCCGCGACCGATGCAGTTGTTTGACCAGATGGTTGTGAAATTTCGAACGTAATCCTCATGCTCCAGAAGACTTTCGATCAACATGGACTTCTTGCGAGGATTCTCATCCTTCAGGAACGCTCGAGCCTCTTCGAGTGTCGGAATGCGTCCCAGAAGGTCGAGGTAGACTCTTCGGACCCACTCTTCGTCCGTCGCGGAGGGAGAAGGTTCAATTTCATTATCTGTCCAACCCTGACGAATCTGCTGATCGATGAACTCACCAATGGCAGCGGGCTGTTCGGAAGCCTCTGAGTCTCCTTCTTTCTCGTCGGCCCGGCCGCAGGGCAAGAAGCCTGCCCAGAGCACTGCTGCAAACGATACGGCCAACAACCGCCGTGACCACTGCCACAGAGGTGTCTCCATCCGGTTTTTGGCACAAACTGAACAAGCAGCTAACATCGTTCGGCAACTCCTGATTCTCGACAGGGCTCGCAAAGTCCCTCGTCCCATTCTACAACACTCAGGCGTGCGGATGTTCGTTTGTTTTTCGAGGATTTCCAGACAAAACGTGGGACTTCCGGGTAACCGCAGGGACGAACTCCTGGAAAACCAGCATTTTTGATGTTCAGAAATGCTTCGTGTTGCATTCTGGCAACTTCCGAATGCCGCCCGGCGTCGTTGGAATTCGGGGCTGCGTGATTGAAGTGGCTGGGAAAAACCCGCAGGTCCCGGAAATCTCAGACGGACATTGCCGACCGAGGAATGCCGTGCTGCTGCGTCAACTGGAAT
>JBKDRW010000400.1:0-4205 GCA_046341255.1 Planctomycetota bacterium | reverse complement strand
ATTCCAAGGTCTCCCGCCACGGACGTGCGATGAAGATAGGCCAGATCCAGCATCATTTTTGCGGGCAAAAGCCGGGATACGTAAAATTCCTCGGCCTGACCATCTGCAAGCAGTTGTGCACCATGCGTGTAGTAATACAGGCTGCCGGGACTGGTCAGTCCCGGAGGCACCGAAAGCGATCTTCGATACTCCTCCGTGTAGTATCTTTCCACAATGTCCGGAGCCTCTGGGCGAGGCCCCACGACGGCCATCTCCCCCTTGACGATGTTGATCAATTGCGGCAGTTCATCAATCTTGAGCGCTCTCAGAATCCGACCGGCCGCAAACACACGCGGGTCATTCGATGACGTAATCGAACTGCCTGCAACACGGCGACAATGCATCGTACGCAGTTTATACATGACGAATACCTGACCGTTCCGCCCCACCCGTTGCGCTCGATAAAAGACTGGTCCGGGACTGGACAACTTGATTGCCATGGCTGCAAGGATCAGGACCGGGCCGATCAAGAACATCGCCGGAATGACCAGACACAGGTCGAACAGTCGCCGAGTCATCGTTTTTTCCTTTCCCGGGCATCTTGACGTCACCCAGTGTGGGCGGAGTCTCGCCTGAAACGTCTGTTTGCGGCAAGATGAGAACATGCCTGCCAAAAATCGGGACTCCACGCGAGCTTTTTCCCGATGGCCGGCTGGAACAGAACGAGCGAGCCATCCAATACGGTCCCCCCTTGTGTCGTATTGATGAATCTCACGACGAACAACGCCGGAATGATGCCTCGAGGGGACTTTGCACCCTCGACTCAGACAAACTCTGGTGAGCCATGGCAAGTACGGGGTCGCCACCGACAAACACTGCAGCATCGAGCGTACCAGCCTTTTGATTCCTCACCTTCAGATTTCCGGATTGGGCCCGACCGTCGTCATGAAGACTTCTTCCAGCGTTCGTTCGCGTCGCGCGACCTTGTAGATGCTCAGTCCGGCCTGCCGAATGGCGTCAATCGCAGCATCGACCGCGGGCTGATCGGACATGGGAACATCCACCTGAAGATATCCCGGAGCTACTTCCACAATTCGGGCATGGGCATGCACTGAGAACACCTCGCGGGCAGCGTCAGGCGTTCCGAGCAACTGAAACTGCATCGGAGCTTCACCGATATCGGACTTCAGATCCTGAACGGTGCCGACTCGAATCAGACAGCCTTTGTCAAGGATCGCGACTCGATCACAGACCATCTCAATTTCCTGGAGCAGGTGGCTGTTCATCAGGATTGTGTGGCCCTCCGAAACCAGTCTCCGAAGAACATCACGAATCTCTTTTCGCCCCACAGGATCAACGCCGTCTGTCGGCTCATCCAGAATGATGAGCGGTGGTCGGTGCAGCATGGACTGGGCGAGGCCAAGCCGCTGCAGCATACCCTTGGAATACCCCGCAACCCGATCTCGCTCGCGACCACGCAGCCCGACCATCTCCAGCAGCCTCGGCCGCTCACCGCGAATCTCACGCAATGACATACCGCTCAGCTGACCGTAATACTCCATGGCGGTGTTCGCGGTGAGATGCCGGGGGATGCGGTGATTTTCCGGCAGGTAGCCAACATGTCGACGAGCCTCCATGGATCCGGCTGGAAACCCCATCACGGTCGCCTGCCCGCTGGTCTTCCGGACAATCCCGAGCAGAATCTTGATCAGTGTCGTCTTCCCTGCACCATTGGGTCCAAGCAATCCGAAGATCTGGCCTCGCCCGACATCCAGTGTGACACCTTTCAATGCCTGAAATGGTCTGGACCAGAGAATACCTCGACGATAGGTCTTTGCGATCTCCTGTGTACTGATGACGGGGCCGCTCATGCCACCTTTCGTTACAGACTCGGAAGCCAGAGCATTGAGAGACATAACCGAACACCTTTCCGCAGAACCAACACCGTCATCACACGCACGACTTCACCTCGGATCATGGAGGAGGCTGATGCGGACTGACGTTGATGCCCGCGAGCCCGTCACTGCGTGCTGCGAACTACTCAGACTTTGGCTGTTCGCCGGCAGGTTCCTCCAGCAACGCAAGCACAATCCCCTCCAGCGTGTCGTGTGGCTGAACTCCGACCATTCTGGCCCGGACTTTCCCATCGCGGTCGATAAACAGCGTCGTGGGATAGCCCTCAAGCTGTGGTACCTGACCGAGAACATCCTCTGTGATCAATGCGCACGGATAGTTCATCTGATGTGTGACCATAAAATCCTGAACCTTCGCTTTCGCGATCTCTCCTGAGCCACGCTCACTGTTCAGGCCCACCATCTGAAAGCCTTTGTCTCCATATTCCTTTTGCAGGCTCACAAACGACGGAATCTCCATCACGCACGGACCACACCACGTCCCCCAGATATCAACGACACACACTTTGCCCCTGAGATCTCCCAGCCGAAGTGGCTGGCCTTTGACATCGACCAGATCAAACGTAAATGGAAATGCTTCGCCGTTCGCGATCTCCCGCCGCCCCTGCTCGAGGATTCGATCGCGCCGAGCCGCTTCCCAGCGCTGCATCGTTGACGCGAATTCCGGAAGGCTTCGAACGCTTTCCAGCGCCGGCGTTTCACGAATCTTCGCCATCTCGGAGTATCCCAGTTCGACGGCCCGCTCCAGAGTCTTCAGGCTGGCTTCTGCCTTGCCCTCCAGCGCTTCCACACACGCCACGTGAAAAATCACAATGCTCTCCAGCCCCGGATCTATGTCGATCCCTTTCACCCTGGCGTTCGATATGATCTCTGCGGCAGACCTGAACGCCTTCGCGGCCTGAGCTGATGTTCCCTGCTCTTCATGAAGCTGCCCCACTCGGGCCATCACGTCCGCAAATCGCATCGTCTTGCGCCCGTTCCCCTGATCTTGCTGCCATTCGTCCCGTGCCCCCTCGAAGACATTTTTGAGATTGGGCAGGTCCAGACCGACGAGCAGATCTTCAAAATCGCTCGTACCAGACGGGTCGCCATTCGAGGAACGATCTCTGCTCGACGAGGACGTGGCCGTAGCCGTTGATTCAGGGGCGGCGGAATCACCGCTGCACCCGCAAAGAAACACGCCGCAAATCAAGAGTGTGAAACGGCAGCAAGACATGACCGTGAATCCGAAGAAAAGTGAAGACCGCAAAAAACGGTGGCACACACCGCAGCGCACCACTCTAACCAAACGGTCGGCTCAATCCGAACGGACAGGGACGAGATTCCAATGCGCCAGCCTGAATGAATTGAGCGACGGAAGTTCGCACTCCCCGGAGACTGATCAAATCGCCCGGGCTATGCCACGCCAACCGACACAGGGAACGCCAGCGGCTCTGGTCAGCGAAAAAGCCGACAAAACACCAGCTGCCACTTTGGCAACAACACCCCATGCGAGCTATGCCTGTTTTTTGGGCACGGCAAAGTTGCGCGGTTTTTGCGCATTTGCGGTTGGCAACGAGAATTCGGGGTGTTATCGTTCTGATGTCGCAATCAATCTGATGTCAGGTTGCTGGCATCGGTTGGGCTGGACGTATGGGGGGCTTTGAACCACATGTGTGGTTAGCCCGGGCGGTTCAAGGATGGCCGAGCACAATGTGCAGGGAGAGATGAGATGCTGGTTCTGTCGAGAAAAACGAGTGAGCGAATTCTGATCGGGGACGAGATCACAATTACGATTGTCCGAATCGGACCGAATTCCGTTCGTATTGGGATAGAAGCGCCCAAGTCGATGAACATCGTTCGGGAAGAGCTGTGCGACTTTTCGAGCAAGCAGTCCTCGGCAAATGATGTTGCAATTCACGCCGAGTGAGTGATCATCAGCAGTCTCGAAATAAGCAGATCAAGCCTGAGCTTTTGGCTCAGGCTTTTTTTTGCGCTGATGGAGGCCAGATCACTCGGTCATTCTGCAGACGTCTGAAATCGGCAGGATCAGGGCTGACGGACTTTTGATTCGTCAACGGTTTGTGCACACTGACGACTCAGCGCTGACCTTGCCGCCCGGTGATCCACTTCTGATCAGGAACTCTCGCATGCATTACACATACGCAAACATCTCGAGGATGCTCGATCAGTCGCTCCTCAAGCCGACGTCAACATTTGAAGACTTCGAAACAGGCTGCAGAATGGCAGTGGCCTACGAGGCTGGCAGTGTCTGCATTCAACCGCATTATCTCAGGCGTTGTGCCGAGATCCTGAAAGGATCCGGAGTGAAGG
>JBKDRW010000399.1:0-5637 GCA_046341255.1 Planctomycetota bacterium | reverse complement strand
GCTTTCGCACTGATCGCCATGGAACCCCCACTTTCCGAAGTCACAAAACGTTCTAAACGTTCTCTAATTCGGTCACAACATACAAAAACGTTCACATCAAATCAACCGCTGAACGTTTTTGTAATTAACAAAGTCGGGAGTATTTTTCCTTTTTTCTACTCGGTCCTGAAGAGCTTCAAGTCATCAATAAAAACAACCAAATCGTTCTTTTTCTCAAACACAACGTTCAGAAAAGATACAGACCGCATGTTCAGTAGTCGGCCGCCAGAACCGCGTTCGATCTCGCGAATAGAAATGGAAATCGGCGTCGCCTCTTGTGGTGGCAGCAGAAACTCGCGGCGAAAACGATCACCGGGCTCGTAGCCCGTTTGCGTGTGTTGCCAATCTCCCAGATGAAGCTGCATTTTCACCGTTTCTGAACCTGCATTCCTGACGTGAAACTTCAAAGAGTGATATTCGCTCCAGTTCCCCGGTGGCCACGCCATCAGAACATTCATGAACGCTTGATTTCCGACCGGCAGCATTTTGAGACTGAAATTTCCCGATGACGCCCATTCATCAGACCGTGTTAAATCCGCAGTGAAAGACTGCCACGGCTTCAACTCCCGATCTCGCTCGAATGATGCAATGAGCGGAAATTCCTTCCTCGCACGGATCACCTCCTGAAGTTCCAGAATGGGCTCGACGAGGGGCATCATCAGCAAAGTGGCGGATGCCGAAACAAACAACATACGGCGACTTCGGCCGGATTGTCGTCTCGAGCAGACCAGAAGTGCGGCGGACAATGCTCCGGCAGAGTTCGCCATGGCATCGCTGACAGACATCGATCGCCCCACAAATCTCTGAGCAAGTTCGAAAACAGCTCCAAGCAGTGCGACCAAGATGGCGATGGCCAGGAATCGACGCGGCGACAGTGTCACCAGTGCACGGGCTGGAATTCCGATTGTGAATGTCGGATCCAGAAGCATCGCCAAGGCCAGCGTTGCCAAAAAGAACGACGGAGCGTGAGCAATGTCAAAAACAGCGTTCCAGCCGCGCCCCTGCATTGGAAAGGGAAACAGCAGAGCTCCTCCGAGAGCGAGCAGCAGCGACGGAATCCACCATCCTCGTCTCGCGGGAGAGATGGAAGCATGATGGCCAGTCTGCAGCATTTCTTTCTGTTCCTCCAGTGCAGACACACGACACAGCAGCATCTCAGATTCACGGTCCCCGGCCTGAGACAGAGTCACGCATCATCATGCCAGGCCGGATCAGATTGCTCGCAGGCATCTCCCGCATTCTATCAACCCCACTCTCGCAACAGTCATTGTGGGCGATCGAATCATCAGCATCTGAAAACGAAATCAGGAGTCCAGCATGGCCGCTGAACTCCTGATTCCCTGAATTCAAACGAGATTCCGGACGAACGAATTCAGTTCTGCCCCGGAAGCTGGAGGCCCGGAAGCTGCAAGCCGGACGCTGCGGGATCACCGCCCGGGGCTGCCCCGTTCTCCGCGGCCGGAGACTTTTGTTCTACCAACGCCGCTCTCGACAGAGCAAACTTCTCAAAGCTTTCCGCGGAGATCACGTAGTACCATGCTTCGAATCGCGCCTTCAGTTCATCGGCCTTTTTCTTCCCTTCCTGTGCTCGGTCCTCCCATGCCTTTAAATTGCGATCATACGCTGCTTTCGAAGACTTATACTCGAGCATCGCCTGATCGAACTGTTTCTGAGCCTCTGCTTTCGGATCGACCGGAGTCTCCTGAGCGGGTGCTGCGGTGGTTTCTGCCGCGGCAGGTGAGTCTGCAGGTTTTGCCGGCTCCTGTGGCGTTTCGGGCGACGGTGGTGCGGCCGCTGATTCCGGAGTGGCCGGGGATTCTGTTGGCGGCTCGGCAGGGGATTCCTGGGAAGAAGCGGCTTCCTGCGCCGGTTCAGTAGAAACCGCCTCTGCAGTACCAGCCTAATCACACGATCCCGGATCTTTCGGAGCCTCCTCCCCGGCTGGTTCTTCCGCTTTTGGCTCTGCAACTTTTTCGCTCGCTGCAGCATCTGCTCCATTCGCTTCTTTGGCTGAATCCGCTGGCGCTGTCCCCTCCGGCTTTGTCTCCGGAGCCGGAGTTGCCTCGTTGAGAATCGCCGGCTTTTCCGGTTCCGTCGGAGCAACTGGCTTCGGCCCCAGAAGGGATTCATCATACTCGACTTTTACCAGAAGATACCGGCGAGGTCCCGCAGCTTCTTCCTCCACCTGCTTCTTTGCCTCGTCAAGAGACTCAGCACCGCCCTGAGGACCATCACCTGCTGGTGGTGCTGGTGACTCGGCCGACTTCGCTTCGTTTAATCCGGTCTCAATGTCTCGAGCACTCCCACGAGCAATTTCACCGAAGTACAGCGTATAGCTCACGCCGTCTCGAGTTCCGGCAATCAACTCGCCTTCGTTGGACCAGAGTTTCAGTTTTTTCTGTTCATCAGGAATGATGTAATAACCCTGACGCATCAGATCAACCTGTAAAGCTTCCTGCAGAGACGGGCTTTCAGCCACCTCCTGAGTGATCGTCAGGTCCGCATTGATACCGCGTGGCTTTGGACGCACACCGACGATCTTCAATTGATCGAGATTGCGATTCAGGTCCGAGACCGCGGTCTCTTTCAATTGCTCTTTCTCAGCATCGATGCCGTCGAGCGACCACTTGTTCGCATCGACATCTTTGGACAGATTCAGAACTTCTCCCTCATTGATCGTGCGTTGTTCTTCGTCGATCGAATAACGATCCGCCTTGATGCGCACGACATCTGTCGCATTCAGCTTCAGCAGATCGGGCTCGATCCAGTCGCTGAACTTCGCTGAGAGGTCAGCGTCCAGCTTAGCCACAAATACCGGATTTTTGTCCGGGATACGAACATAGTAATGCTGATCTCGACCCTTGACGGGAAATCCAACAATCAGGTCCACAAGGGCATTGCCGCTGGAATCTCTGAGTGACAGGCGAGTGCCTCTGGGATCTTTATCTTCACTCTTGTCCAGCGTCGCAACAACTTCGTCACCCGGGTCCGCCACTCCATATCGCGCCCAGTCCTCACTGCTGCGACTTTGAATCGCAACTTTGCGAACGCCGATCAGCGACGCAGCTGTTTTGGCGAGGCGTTCGGCGGCCTCTGCCGGATAGTTATGATGCGACGGGATGACCCACATGCCCTGGTCATTCTGTTTGACCGTAAAGGACTGAACTTCGCTGTTCTCAGAATCAAATTTTGAGACGCTCAGTTCCCGGGCCTTCAATGGATCCTGAAAATCCGGGAAGAACTCCTGGCCAACTTCTGTGAAGCCTTCGACAACCTTCGGCTCCGTCAGCATCTGCACTCCCATCGATGCCAAAAAAGCACCGACGGCAACCGTAATAAACACAAACGTTCGACTGGTCGTATTCATCTCAGCACCTGTCCGACCCTATCAGCACACAACATGAATTGTTCGAAAATCGACGACTGCGAAACACCACTAGTTCTTGCGGCGATTCGGATTGATTGTCTGCTGCTCAGCGAGGTTGCGAAGTCCGAGGAACAACATTCCAAAGCACACAGGAAGAATCGCCGGAAGCAGACAGGCCGCATAGAAAACCTTGCCTTCGACTCGCTTGATCTCACGGTTCATCTCGAGTTCCGCTTTTCGAACCTTCGAGTTCAGCTGACGCTCCAACTCTTCTCGCTGCACTTCAAGCTTTCGGTTCAGTTGTTGCTCTTTCTGCTTCAGCTGAACCGCCTTACTGCGGCTATCGAGTTCCTGATTCTCCTCCACCTTTTTGATCTCCGCTCGCAGTTCATCCTCAGCGGCTTTCAACTGGAGATCGAGTTGCTCCTGACCTTCTTTTTCGACAGAACTCAATTGCTCACGCAGAGCCTGTGTCTGCTCTTCAACGAACTTCAGAGTCCGGAGCGACTCGCGACGTGATCGCAGATCAATGAACGTTTCGTCTCCCGCCAGTGCGTCAACGGCATTCAGAACAAACGTCACGTTGTCAAACTCCACATCCAGAGTTCCCTCCGAACGAATTCGGAAGAACATGTCCGTCACCATATCGGCATCCGCACAGAAGACGACATTCAACGGTGTTTCCGAAGACTCATTTCGGATGTAGGCTGCCAGAACTTCGCTGTCTCGAGACTTGATTTTGCGGCGGTTGATCACCTGCTTCAATTGAACTGAAGCCCCCGGGTTGAACGGGTTAAAGGACGATTCCGTAAAATCTTCCCATTCGAGGAATCCGGCCTGACTGCTCGTGCGAAGCAGGGGAATAAATTTTTGTTCTTTGCGAGCTTCCTTGTCTTCAATCGTTCCGGAATACAGCAGGACCACATCCTGGAGATTCCGCGAAATCTTACTTTCTGCCGCGAATGGACTCGGCCCGTCACCAGTCCTCGACACAAACACGTACTCCGGGTCAAGATGACGGAACTGTGCATGCGGATTGTTCGGGTCTGTCACGATGCGACCATAATTCCACCGCGCTCCGAGCACGGTCATCAGAGTCGACAGCTCGCCTCCGTCAGCCTTCTGCTCCGGAGGTGGACCACCACCAAACATCCCGCCACCCTGACTTGGTTTTGGCTGCCGTGGAGCGCCTGCCAGACCATTCGGAGGAACGGCAACGGGAGCCGGGTCGTCGAAGATCAGCGTTGGTTTACCCGCTTTGACCCATTCGACGAAATTGGCCATCTGACTTTCATTGAGCGAAGAAGGCATAATGGCAAGCAGCACATCAAATGACTGCTTCTTTTCCTCCTTCGATGATTCCTCCTTCTTCTCTTCGCCGTTCTCGGACTTCTCAGCCTCAGACTTTCCTTCTGCGGCCGGGCCTTCCTTCGAGTCTCCCTCAACAGGCTCCCCGGAACCTGATTCCGTCAGGATCTTCTGAGAAGGATTGACGGCGATCACCTCATACTGTTTCTTCAGTTCCCTGATAATCTCCCACTCGCCGCCACCTTCACCTTCCGACATCGGCCGTGCATCCGTCAACAGGACGCCAACTTTCAGC
The DNA here is from genome assembly GCA_046341255.1 of Planctomycetota bacterium. Taxonomy (GTDB): domain Bacteria; phylum Planctomycetota; class Planctomycetia; order Planctomycetales; family Planctomycetaceae; genus SXXK01. The sequence goes on along the minus strand of JBKDRW010000399.1, from coordinate 628 downwards.
CGGGATGACTGCGAAACCGTTCGCAGCGACCGTGTCAACTCGTACTCAATCGGCAGGCCCTTGCCAAATTGAGGAATCACCAGTTCATCGCCGGACTTACCCGAACTCTGAATGAACACCCCGAGGAAGAATTCGACCAGCTGCTGCCGGCTGCCGCGTGCATCAACCACACGCATCGGCTCAATCCCCAGAGCGCGGGCTTCTTCGGCAGCTTCACTGAAGGGCTCCACATCCTTATTTTTCCACTCAACAGCGCCACCACTGGCAAGTTGATACTGCTTCAGCAATCCAAGCAGCTGACGTCGGGTTTCAACGTAATCCGCAGGCACTTCAGGACTGATAAATGATTGAATCGTGATTTTGTTTCCGTTCTTCAGCTCCTTCAGCGTATCACGCGTCGCCGAACTCAGCGAAAACAGCCCCTCTGACGACAGATCCGCTCGAACAGGGTAGTGCCAGAAGATCTTCAGCAGGCTCGCCCCGACAATCAGAACGCAGACCGCTCGGACGGCGTACTGCAGAGCCATTGAACCCGACTTTCCGGATGCCCATCGACGGCGTGAAATAAATACGTGATTCAGGTAGAGCATCACTGAGGTAATAGTTTGGAAGTTTATATGTCGTTTTT
>JBKDRW010000398.1:0-5437 GCA_046341255.1 Planctomycetota bacterium | reverse complement strand
ATGCTGGAGCCTAGCTCAAATCAGGCTCTTCCGCGGGCGGGTTTTCCAGAGCCGACGATGCCGAACGACATCTTGACGCTACAATCCGTTCAAACGTCAAAGATCCACCGATCTCTGGTCCCGAAAGATGCTGATGAAGCCTCGTTTGATTGTGCTGCTGGTTGCTGTATCGCTGGCGGCGGCTGCGTCCCTGTATCGAGCGACGCATCCGATCCCCCGAAAAGCGTTCGATCCGAGGTCCCTGGTTGTGAATGCTGCACCGGGGTTTCAACTGCTCGATCAGCATGATCGCCAGACATCGCTGAAAAGTTACCTGCATCGTTATCCGATCCTGATCTGCTTCTACGATGCGTCGACCGGTCCCGATGCTGATCCTGTGATGCAGGAACTGGCCCGGCGATATGATGCGTTGAAGTCGGGTGGCTATCGTGTTTTCGCGATCTCGTCGCCGCTCGGCCCGGATCATAAGCCGGAAGCTCAAAAGTACCCGTTTCCGATTCTTCGCGATACGCTGGCCGGACAATCGGGCTCATGTTCCAATCGATGGGGGCGACTTGCTGATGGTGAATCAAATCCCCCCATCAAAGTCCGCCCGGCGCTGTTTCTCATCAGGCAGGATGGGATGGTGAGCTGGGATGGTGCTTTGCCACGACCGGTTGAAGATCCTTTCGCATTCCTTGCAACCCTCCGCTGACAGTCTGTTTTGAAACAAGGGACGCAAGGCTCCTGCCGAACTGCGGAAGCATAAAAAACCGTCAGCTGTTTGCGGCTGAGGAGGACCTTCGCCCTCCCGGATTGTGGTGTTCGACAGACTGCGACAGGTGGGTGAGTCCGAGGTTGCAGACGCACGGCTGAAGTTGTTCGCCGTGGCGGGACCACGTGGCTCAACGAGCCTCGGGCCGTGTCTGAAGGCTTGAGAATATGACAGGAATTGGCCGGCGGATCGTTGGTGTGTCGTCATCCTGCACGGCTGCAACACGGAAGGATTTCGCTACGTCCTCAAACAGGCAATCCCCTTCAGCAATCGACTATTTGTTTGATTCGTCCGACTGAGGTTCCGAAGTCCCTGCGGGCGGTTCTGCGGATTCCGGCTTCATCAGGCCGAGGTCGTAGCGTTTCCAGAACTCACTGGCGGCCTGCTGCTGCTGGACGTCCGTCTGGATCAGAACCAGACTCTCCATCTCGCGAAGGACTTCCATTCCCGAACGGATTCGCTGAGGCGTCAAAACAATTCGTTCCAGTCGTAGTCCCTTCAGCGGAGTCAGGTCTGTGACCGGAGTGTCGGCAATGTTCAGCCGACGCAGGGATACCATGCCGGAAACCGGCGTCAGATCACTCACGGATGTGCGAGACAGATTCAGGCTGATCAGGTCCTTCGCCGGCACCGAGATCAGACTCGCGATCTGAGTGCCATCAAGCCAAAGAGATTCCAGCGGCATATGCGCGAGCAATGTGGTGTCGGCAAACGGCAGATTCAGAAGATTCAGTTCTCGCAGATACAGCTTTTTCAGGACTGAAAAGTCGGTCACCTTCGTATTCTGCAGCATCAGCACCTTCAAAGGCATGTCACCGATCACCGAAAGATCACTGACCATGGTGTTCTCGAGGACCAGCGATTCCAGTTTCATATCCTTCAGTGGCGAGAGATCCGTGACTTTGGTAAAGCCAAGGTCAATGGACCGAAGCGGCAAGCCCTTCAGTCCTTCGATCGACCTGATACCCGACTGATAGAGGTTCGCTTCAACAATATCATTTCCAGACATCAGAAACGTCGCCATCTCGTTGGTACCAAGGCGACGTCGAAGTTCGTCCGGTGTCAATGACACGGTGGATTTGTCCTCCGACAGGATCCGTCGAGCGCGATCGGCAGCCGTCATCTCCTTCGGGCCCTCGTTACATCCGGTGAGGACCAGGGCCAGCAACATGACGACGCTCAAAAGATCCATCTTCATTGCAGAACTTTCCATTCAATCCGTGAGATCAGACCATCACACCAGGTGCGTGTTTCCTCGGCAAAGATCCGCAACGCCATCGGTCGCCACTGTCCTCGAATTCACAGCAATTCCGGATCGCATTGTGATGCTGAAGAATTCGATCCGATGATGATGGCGAAGATCGCCTGTCAAGGGCGTTGCCATCGACGCGGCTCCAGCCAGACCCGGATTCTCCGACGCGGCAGCGGAAAAAGGGACTCAGTCCGCTGACCCATCCCACGACCGAGCGAACTCGGTGAACAGATCACCTCGCTCGCGATAGTCACGGAACCACCCGTAACTGGCACACCCCGGGGATAGCAGCACGATATCGCCTTCACGACTGAGTGCAACGGCCTGGGCGAATGCATCCGGGAAGTCACGAGCGATTCGGACCCCAATACGGGTTTTTATGCTACCCGAATTCACCAGGCTGTGCAGTGTGTTGGCGGTCTGCCCCATGGCGACTACGGCACGTGTTCGGGATGCGATGGCCTTCGCGAATTCCGTCAGGTCCTGTCCCTTGTCGTAGCCTCCGGCCAGAAGGACGACGTTACCAGAAAAGACCCGCAGCGCCATCATGGCCGATTCCGGAGTCGTGGCGATCGAGTCATTCCAGAATTGCCGTCCTGCGACATCTGCTACCTTTTGCAGTCGATGAGGCAGTGGCTGGAAACTGCGAAGGGCCTGACTGAAGCAACTCGGATCAGCACCTGCCTGCCACGCTGCACAGCACGCCGCTGCGACATTCCAACGGTTATGAATGCCCGGCAACTGCGATGGTACAGACAGCCGAAACGACTCTTCGTAGGCACCCTGAGCCGCCCGAAGTGTGATGTCACCCTCAATGATAAACACTCCGTCAGACCCGTCGTCGCGAGTTCCAAATACAAATCGATGCCCGCGGACTCGCCAGGGCCGAACCATCAAGTCACCTTCGATCTCCTCAGAGGGTACGATCGCCACGTCGTCGCTGCTCTGCCCATCCATCAAACCCTGTTTCGCGCGGCGATAGGCGTCGAGGGTGCCATGCCAGTCAAGGTGATTGGGGGAGAAATTGGTCAGGACCGCGATCTGGGGACGAAAACCATTTTGTCGCAGAAATTCGAGCTGAAAACTGCTGACTTCGAGGACGACCAGATCCTCCTGGTGAATGTCTGGCAGATCAGGTAACAGGCTGACTCCGATGTTGCCTCCGAGCCAGACTCGGGGATTCAGCTTTTGACGCGTGCCCGAGCCTTCCACGCATGGTTCTGTCGGACGCGCGTGCGTCAGCAGATGATGAATCAGAGCGGTTGTGGTGGATTTTCCGTTACTGCCCGACACCGCAATGACCGCAGCAGAATTGTGTCGAAGGAACAGATCAATCTCCGTCGTCACATCCACGCCACGCTGCCGAGCCTGAACGACTCGGGGATCATCACAACGCACCGCCGGATTCACGACCAGCATCTGGCAGCCCGCGAAAGCATGGTCCGGATGATGGCCCAGTTCGTACGAGTCGATCCGGACGTCCGACAGCTGCTGCAGTGAGTCCTGAAGCTCGCACTCAGATCGCAGATCCGTGACCGTCACCCGGGCACCGTGGGCCGCAAGAAAACGTGCCGCCGCGACTCCACCACCAAATCGCCCCAGTCCCATCACAGTCACAGGCAGATCGCGGTAGTGGTGCATCAAGGCGAATCCTTGAACGACTGAGCTCAATGAACATCCCGACGTTCATTCATCGAGGAATGGCGAGCGGCCGGTTTCAACCGGTCGCTCGCGTTTCGAACTGACGTCATGGCTCCGTCAGCCGGTTAACAACGGCCATTTGCCTGGTCGGCATCATGTCGCAGTCGAGTTCGCAGGATCGCGGAATTCTGACGAATTCCGCTGCTGACCAGGATGCCGGAATCAGAACAATTCGAGGAAGTTGGTCAGGCTGCCGGAAAGCTTCACGATAAATCGTGCCGCATCAGCGCCGTTGACGGCACGATGGTCGTAGGAGAGCGACAACGGCAACATCAGGCGTTCTACAGGCGTGTTGTTTTCAAGGACCAGTTGTGTGATCCCTCGCGACATTCCGAGGATCGCCACTTCAGGATAGTTCACAATTGGCGTAAACGCCGTACCGCCGATTCCGCCGAGATTGGTGATGGTGAACGTGCCGCCCTGCATTTCTTCAGACTTAAGTTTGCGATCACGCGCACGACCGGCGATGTCGGTCAACTCAGCAGCAACCTGAAGCACGTTCTTCTGATCGCAGTTGCGGATGACAGGAACCACAAGACCGTTCGGAGTGTCGACTGCCACACCAATGTGATAGTACTGTTTCAGTACGAGTTCACCGGTGACCATATCGACGCTGGAGTTGAAGTTGGGAAATGCCTTCAGAGCCCCGACCACGGCTTTGATCATGATGGCAGTCATCGTGATCTTGGGTGATTTTGGATTCGCCGCCACGTACCGTTTGCGAGCGGATTCCAGTTCGGTGATGTCGGCCAGATCATGCTGAGTGACGTGCGGAATTGTGACCCAGGCGTTGCTCAGATTCGCCGCAGACACGCGGAAGATCTTGCTCATCGGCACTTTGTCAACCGGACCGAACTTACTGAAATCCGGAAGCGGCTGTGCCTGCACGATGCCAAATCCGGGGGCACCGGCGGCCGCTGATGGCGCGGGCTGGGCCATGCGGTCGCGAACGTAAGCCTCGACGTCTTCGATCGTGATTCGCCCTCCGGCCGCAGATCCCTTGACCAGCTTCAGATTGACGCCAAGCTTTCGAGCGAGTCGTCGGGTCGCCGGACCAGCCGGTGCCGGTGGTCCATCGGACTTTGAGCCGGCAACGGCCGGAGCGGACGCTGCTGGACCGGACACTGCAGCAGGGGCGGCTTTCGGAGCCGGTGCCGGGGCTGCACTCGACGCTTGCGGTGCCGCTGCAGGTGCGGAGGTCGATGTCGCTGCGGCCGACGTAGCATTCAGGGTCAGCAGCAGGTCGCCGATCTGAATGCTGGTCCCCGGTTTGATATGAACGGCCGTAATCGTGCCCGCGTGGGGGCAGGTGATTTCAGCCACGGCTTTGTCCGTCTCCACTTCGCACACGACGGCGCCGCTGGCGATGGTGTCGCCAACCTTCACGGCGACAGATGCAACGTCAACTTTCGTGACGCCTTCCGAGACTTCCGGCAGCCGAAAATCGACTGGTCCCGAAGACGTGGGAGCACTGGCCACGGGAGCGGCGGCCACCGGGACAGGTGCGGCAGGTTGAGTCGGAGCCGCTGCCACCGGAGCCGGGGTCGCAGCCGGGGTCGACGGAGCAGACGCTCCCGAAGCTTCGATCATCAGGATCGGCTGGCCGACACTGATTTTGTCTCCCGACTTGATCAGCAACTTCGTGATCGTGCCGGCGTGCGGACAGGTAATTTCCGCGACAGCCTTGTCCGTTTCGACCTCACAAATGATCGCGCCGGACGTAATGACGT
>JBKDRW010000397.1:0-15503 GCA_046341255.1 Planctomycetota bacterium | reverse complement strand
CATCCTGACAACAGAACTCGCCGCAGATGATGTTCAGGTCGAGATTGCAGGTTCAGGAGACGTCCGGATACAGGCACAGAAGACGCTCAAAGTCTCAATCGCAGGCAGTGGCACTGTCAGTTTCACCGGCGAGGCAATTGTCAGACAATCGATTGCAGGCAGCGGCTCAGTCAGGAACACTATCTCACGAGGTCAGCTTTCGGGCCACGATTCACCATCGCTACCTGACAATCAAGGAAAGGCTGACGCAAAAGAGAGAGTGTAATCTGCCCGAAGTCGCCCCCAGGCAAGGCCCACCGTTCAGAACTGCGACAGGAAACGCAAGTCGTTCTCTGTGAAGCGCCGAATGTCGTCAACACCGTAGTGTTTCATGCAGAATCGCTCGATCCCCAGACCGAACGCAAATCCGGTGTACACTTCGGGGTCATAGCCGACAGCAGAGAAGACATTAGGGTCGACCATACCCGCTCCTCCAATTTCCATCCAAGTGTTGCCCCACTTCATATCCACCTCAACCGATGGCTCTGTGAATGGAAAGAAGGACGGCCGGAAGCGAATCTCAACATCCGGTCCAAGGAAGCTGCGAGCAAACAGACTGAGGACAGTCTTCAGTTGAGCCATCGTTACGTGAGTATCAACCATCAGACCTTCCATCTGATGAAACATACAAGAATGCGTCGCGTCGATCGTATCGGGACGATAAACCCGACCAAGGGAGACAATTCTGATTGGCGGCCTCGTTGTTTCCATCGTTCGAATCTGAACCGTCGAGGTCTGACTTCTCAAAAGCACTGGACCACCAGCGATGGATGACGCACACGCCACGTAAAAGTTGTCGAGTGAATCACGAGCAGGGTGATCTTCAGGGATATTCAATGCCTCGAAGTTGTGCCTCTCATCTTCAATCTCAGGCCCATCCACGACCGTGAAGCCAAATCGCCCCATCAACTCACGGAACTCCGTCATCACCCGTGTGATGGGATGCAGATGCCCTATGTTGGGGAATTCGCCGGGCAAAGTGACATCAAAATCCGAAGCGGCTTTCGCAGCCTGAGATTTCAACTGCTCAGCTCGGGAATCAAGCTGGGCCGTCACACTCATTCGAACTTCGTTAAACCGTTTTCCGACCGCCGGCTTCTCAGCAGGGCTTGCCTGACCAACCAGCTTTTGGAGATCCTTGATGCGGCCGCTCTTCTGGCCCATGAATTCAATACGAACCTTCTCCAGTGAGTCCGCATCGCCCGCTGCACCAACTGCAGCCATCGCTGCAGATTCGAAGTCATCAAACGATTTGAGAATATCCATGGTGGTGTTCCAGCAATAAAAAAGGGCGAGACCACTCAATTCATGGCCCGCCCCATCATGTTGTCTTCAAATCACAGCACTGAATCAGGCCGCCGACGCACGAGCTTTCCTTGAAAGTTCGACGATCTCGCTGAACACTTCCGGGTTGCTGATGGCCAGTTCGCTGAGTTGCTTTCGGTTCAACTGAACCTTGGCAAGCGAAAGACCATGCATGAAAGTCGAATAATTCATCCCGCGCTGCGTAACGGCTGCGGTAATTCGTGTGATCCAGAGGGCGCGGAACACTCGCTTCCTGTTTCGCCGATCGCGGGTCGCGAATGCTCTCGCACGGACCAGGGTTTCTTTGACAGTTCGCAACAACTTGCTGCGTCCGCCGAAATTGCCACGAGCTTCCTTGAACAGACGCTTCTTTGAACGATGACGAGCTTTGCCGAGACGTACACGCATGGAACCAGACCTTCAATCAACCCATATTGACTTCAGAACAACTCAGACCTCAGAACCTTCTGGGAAAATCAAGTCCCGGGTCGCAGCGCGTCCACGATATGGCGAGCTTCGGCACCCGTGATCAAACCGTCCTGACGGTTCTGGCGAGTGCGTTTTCCACCCTTATGGCTCAGCAGGTGACCGCGGTAAGCATTACGGTGCGTCGCCTTGCCTGACGCCGTAATCTTGAAGCGGCGTTTCATTCCCTTATGAGTCTTCTGCTTTGGCATTTCTAATCTCCGCGAGTCTCACTGAATTCGGCCCGAATTCAGCTCGCGATATGAACCTATGTATAGTTTTCCAGAGGAAAGAGCCGGGGAGTATAGCGATCGTGGCTCCGGCTTGCAAAGGAGGTTGCAAGTCGATCGATCACAATTTCGATTTCGGTTTCGCCTCGATTTCGACCACGAGCCAGATCGCTCCCTTATCGGAGTCGGTCGCGAATCGGCTCAATTCGAAGACGAGGGAATGACAAAGTTCTCTCAAAGGCCCGGGGTGACAGGGTTCAAAACCTGCCACGGCAACCGCGTCTTCGGCAATGGTTTTTCGGCCGATTCTGCCGAGATTCCCCTCAATAATCCCGCGTTTCAGCGGATTTTGCCTGTCGAGGGCTAATGCCGATGATCTCGGCCAGAAACATCCACAAAACGCCGTTGCAGCAAGTTTCCAAACCGAATTATTCTTCATTCATCCTCAAGTCTCGTCGCTCCCCTCTGATTTTGGCGGCGAAGTCAGATTTCCGAATTCTCACCACTCTACAAACCGAGGCAGTCGGCAATTCTCAGTCGACCAGCCCCCTCTCAGAAATCTCTCCTCCCGCCGGTCTGGAAAGGCGTGTCATGTTTTCAACACGGATGTCTCAGTTTGCTCAGTCACTGCTTCTTGCGGCATCAGCATTTGGCCTGAGCGGTTGCGCTTCAATGAGCAGCAATATGGCAAACTCCTCGGGAATGGGCTACTACGAAAAAGGCAACTACGCAGCGGCTTCCCGAGAATTTCAGATGGCCCTGATGAATGAGCCGAACAACCCGGACTATCTTGCCAACTTTGCGAAGTCCCGTCAGAAAATGGGCGATGTGTCAGGGGCCGAACAACATTTCCGTCAAGCCCTGACAGTTGCACCAGACCATCAACCATCATACCACGGGCTGGCAGAACTCATGCTGGCTCAGGGGCGAAGTCATGAAGCTCAGGCAATGTTGACCACGTGGGCTTCAACGCAACCCTATACTCCCGACGCTCATGTGGAACTTGCGTGGCTGCAACATGAAATGGGAAATACCCAGGGTGCAGCTCAATCTCTGCAGCAGGCACTCCAGATCAATCCAAATCATTCCGCCGCACTGGCTCATATGGGCCAGTTTTACGAGGAGATGGGTCACCCCGAACAGGCCGTTGCCATGTACCAGAACTCGCTTCGCAGCGACTGGAACCAGCCCGATGTCCATTCTCGTCTTGCAGCCGCGTCTCAGAGGGCAGGGGCATCGAGTCCAATGTCCGCCACCGCAATGGCCCGTGGCATGCATCCCTACTCGGTAGCTCGCCAGCCATCTTTGATGGGACCGCCATCGGCAGGAAGTCAGATGGCTCAAATGCAGATTGGGCAGCAGCAAATGGCAGCGGGCATGATGCCACATGGGAACACCATGTCTCCGATGCCCAGCCAAATGGCCATGAGTTCGATGCCTCCCGGAATGATGTCAGGGTATTATTCACCATCTGTCATGTCGGCTGCGCCCCAGATGATGGCGTCTCCGATGGCATCCATGAACCCTGCGAGCTCGTCCGGCTGGACTGTTTCTGCCCCGATGACAACAAACCCCGCCCAGACCGCATCATTCGATAACGCATTCCCGGTTCCGAACGGCTCGAGCATGACCTACCCGATGGAAACAATCATTCAGCCTTCTTCAGGTCCAACACCTTCCACGGCAACGAAGGCTCCAACCCCAGATCCCGCATTTTCTGCGGTCTCAGCGCCCGTCTCTACAATCTCCCTGAGCCAATCCGCTCCAGTCTCAACTTCGTCATCTCAGACGGAGCCTCCGCTGGTCGAGGCCTTCTAGGGACGCCCGGGTCGAGGATCCGAGCAGTCGAGGCATCAGTTCATCGCAGGGAAGTCAGACCTTCGGACCTTACCTTATTGAGCTGAAACGATCGTCTGAATTCTCGCGAAATACCGACTCCTCTGGACAGGCCGGTGCATCGATAGATGTGTCGGCCTGCTTTGCGTGGCGGCAGTCCTTGCAAGTGACAGAGCTCTCTTCAACCGGTGATGTTCACCAGCACCAGCCCAAGCCGAATCACAATCGGCAATCACATGGCAAAACACCAGAATCAACGGAGTGAAAGATCCGGAAGGCTCGAGCAGGCTGCAGCGATTCGCGAAGCGGAAAACCCTTCAGACTTCTGGAAAATCTGTTTTTCCGCCATCTGCTCAAATGACTGGCAAACACAACCTCACGAAAGGTCATCTAGTCCGGAAATTCAGACGTCGTTATCCTCCGTGCTGTTCGAGACCGGCAGAAACTGCCGATCTCTGCAATTGTCCTCATGCCATACCGTACCAATCTCATCGAAACGGAATGCGGTTGACGGTATGACGTGCGAATAATCGACAGGGAGGTCGACGCGTGTTTCTGGTCCGCAGCATCCGCAGAACGCTGGTCTTGCTGTTCACCATTGCGCTGATGTTGATGGCATTCCTCGCCACGATCGGCACTGTCAGTCTTTTCTGGCATCAGGAAGCGGTTGAGGATCTGGATTTCCTTCTTCACCGCAGCCCTGATCGCAATCATCTCAGTCGTTCCGTGGCGAGAATCTCTGAGTCGCTTTACGAGAATTATGATCTCTCTCAGGAGCAGTCGGTCATCGAACTGCGTCGCGTCTATCTGAAAGAAGTGGATCATTCCATTCACGAACTGGCGGAGTTCTCAAAACGCATCAACCTGATGGCTCCTTCGCCCCATCAGCCGTTACAGCAGCGTCAACAGGTAGTCGTTCGACTCCAGAAAGTGTACGACGAACTTCGTCTGCTTCAACGCTATGCAACAGAGTTCCAGACCATTCGAGACCCGGAACAATCAGCAGCCATGGAATCGCGTCGCTTTCGTATCAGCGCAGCAACCGCCAGAGTTCAAAAGTCTCTCGAAAAACTTCCTGCGTATTATGACGGTATCGGTGAGGAAAAACTTTCTCTGGAACGCACTCTAGCCTCCATGCTGATTTCAGCATTGATGTGGACAAACGGTTTCTTTGCGGTTGTCTTTATTGCCATTCTGACGTGCGGCTTGAAATGGATCTCAGGACCAGTTCGCCAGATCGCTCGTGGTTGTACGCGAATCGCTAATGGCGACACGGGATTCCGTCTGCCGCCGGTCTGCCGTTGGCAGGATGAATTTGCCGATGTTGTGGTCAGCGTGAATTGTATGGCTGATCGATTTCAGCAGGCCGAGGAAGACCTGCAACACAAGGTCCGAGAGCGCAGCGAACAGCTGGTGAGGTCTCAACGCCTGGCAAACGTTGGCTTTCTGGCCGCGGGTGTTGCGCACGAGATCAACAATCCTTTAAGCGCAATTTCCATGGCAGCCGAATCTCTGGAATTTCGATTGCCGGACATGCTGGACCTGAGCGACGAGGAAAGTCGAATTGTGCTGGAGCGAATTGCCATGATTCGTCGCGAATCGCGTCGCTGTGGGGATATTACGGCACGACTGCTGGACTTCTCCCGCGGCGAACGGGGCGGAAAGTACAATGTCGATATCGCCGAGTTGATCCGGGAAGTGCTGGTGATGGTCGATCATCTCGGAAGATACTCGGACCGTCAGGTTGTGGTCGATGCTGCGAGGCCGGTCTTCGCTGAAGTTGATCCTGCCCAGATGAAGCAGGTCATCCTCAACCTCGTTGCCAACGCATTACAGGCAACACATTCGGGAGGAGTTGTCAGGATTTCCTTACAGGAGCAGGTCGACAACTTTCTGATTGTGGTTTCTGATGACGGTTGCGGGATGGATTCAGAAACACTGCAGCACATTTTCGACCCATTCTTTACGACCCAGGAAGTCGGGAAGGGTACGGGACTCGGGCTCTGCATCACACATCGTATTATTCAGGATCATGGCGGTACGGTCACACCAACAAGCGACGGTGAAGGGAAGGGCAGCACCTTCCGAATTCGCATTCCTCGACGACAGCAACGTGCTCAGGCTGCATGAAGGAAGCGATGGAAGCAACAACCCGCTCGATGCCGCTTCAACCGGACTGTTCGAAGGCGGCTCAGGGCAATCGAGGCAGTGATCAGCAACCTGCATCTTGAGGCAATTCAGACACGCTGCGGCGGACAACCTTTCATTCAGACGCCCGGAAGAGTTGCTGCCTCCGACAGCAAGCCATCTGCTGTTACAGCAGCACAACCTCTTTCTCGGCAGCCTCCAGTGTCATTGGTACTTTCAGCCTGCGCCCCCCGCGCACCACATCCACGATGACCGTATCCCCGGCTGACAGCGTTCTTAAAATCCTTGCGAGATCTTCAAACGTCGAGACCTGCTGTTCGTTGATCGCGGTGATCTGGTCACCAAGAAACATTGTACTTCCGGACTGCCGACAGCCTTCCAGTCCTGCTGCATCAGCCGGCGTGTTTGGATACACCGACAGAACGACGAGACCACCGGTCAGAATCTCATCAGGAACTCGATGAGCTCTCGCCGTCTCCGCGTCCAGAATTGCAATGCCCATACGAGGCATCGGAGGCATTGCGAGTTCAGCCATCACCAGATCGATGGATTCACGAACATCACTGATCGGGACAGCAAAACCAAGTCCCGCTGACGCTCCAGACGTGCTGACAATTGCTGTGTTCACACCGATCAATCGCCCCGCACTGTCCAGCAAAGGTCCGCCGGAATTCCCGGGATTGATCGCCGCATCGGTCTGAATCAACCCGCCAAGGACTTCTCTCTGGTCTGCGACGACAACGCGATTGAGCCCTCCGATCACTCCCGTGGACAACGTCCGATCGAAGCCAAACGGATTCCCGATCGCCAGCACCGTTTGACCAACTTTCAGATCTTCTGACGTGCCGATCGGAATCGGAGACAACTGAGCGGGAGGCGCATCCACGCGTAGAACGGCCACATCTGACCGAGATACGATTCCCAGCAAGTCCGCCACATATGTCTGGCTGTCGGAGAACTGAACCTCGATCTGCCCTCCGTTCAAAGCGGATTCAACCACATGTCCATTCGTGATAATGTGGCCAGCCTCATCCCAGACGAACCCGGTCCCGGAAGCCAACTCCTCGTCACCCCGATTGCTGACTCCAACAACTCGAATGAACACGACCGAATCCGCAACGTTTTCAAAGACGGAAATCGTGGCCCTTTCATCCGCACCAAGCTCGCCTCGAGGAACGACCACTCTGGACGTGTAGTCCGGACGGTTACGGTAGGAATCCAGCAGCGATCTGACGAGAAGGACTCCAACAAGCGCCGTCAGAATGGCCACCAACCAATTGTTGGTAGTCGGTGATTGTTCTCCGGAAACAGAATCTCGATTCAGGTTTGCGCTCATAATGCCCGACATCCAAACTGGAATCTCTCGAGGACCGCGGCTGATCTGGCAGCCTATTCCGTTCACATCTGCAGAGAACGTTCGCCAGACGTCCTTCGCTCTTAGACCACAATCCAACTGAAGGCTAGTGTCCTCAGAAAACTGCGGAGAATCTGGTCTTTGACTGCACGGCAGAGCTGCCTCGCTCAGTGTTCACGAATGCGTAGCTTACCAAAACTTTGATTCCAGTCTTCATATCAGCACTTCTGCCTTCCGAAACTGGATTTCTTCAGGCAGAAGGAAGGGACCACCTCGTTCCGACTATCCTGCCCCTGTTCCTCGTCCGGAATCACGGCGATCAGAGACTATCCTTGTCGATTGATCGAGAATCGTCCGGCAGTCGGGTACACTCAGGGGATCGAAGTCACTCCTCGGGAAAAAGCACTCCGGACTGATTCCGGCAGACGCGGTTCCTGATGATTTCTGTTGTCCACTTACGATTGAGTGCGTTCGGATGTCCATTCAGTTTCGCTGCATTCATTGTCACCAACTGTTGGGAATTTCAAACTCTCGCGTCGGGACGCATGTGGATTGTCCGGCCTGTGGACGATCCCTTCGTGTTCCTTTGGAAAGCGGCGGACAGGCTGCACCCGTGCGAACAGTCGGCACACAGCCCGACGCTGGACTTCTTGTCGCACTTGAAGAACTGGCAACTCTTACCGAACTCGGCGACAACTCACGACGAGCAGATCGAAAAGCTGGAGCAGCCCGATCTGAATCTCCCGCGCCACCGCTCGCAAGGAAAGAAGAACATCTTCGGATTGTCCCTATCAAGTCCCAGCCTCACCAAAACCTGCAGACTACGGGAGAACCGACACTGTTTGAGTCTCCTGAGCGAATGTTCGAGCAACTCGCCAACCTGCCGCCTTCCGGACAAAACGAAGAACCGCTGATTCTGACCGACCCAGATTCCACTGCTCAGAAAGCGCCCGTCATGGACGTGATCGCACCGATTTCGAAACGCGTGCCGGCTCGTCGGTCTTTTGCTGATTTCGGCGATGAACATATTGATGCACTCGCCGAACTTGCAGCGTCGGTAACCACCCCAGGTTCTGCATCGACTGTGGACAGCAATCGTGAGCAAATGTCGACATCAGATTCCGACAAACGCGGCAAAGTGACCGTGGCAAAGTTCGCAGGACTCCTTGGCATCTCAGCAGCTTCATTTATCGGGGGATTTGCAACCGGGATCTACAGGAACCCCGCCAACTCCGAAATTTCTGCCGTGCGACAGATGGAGCCAAACGAGCAAACCGTACTCAAGCAGATGATCGACTCGGCACCGTCATCGGTTTCGGAACATCCGCCAATCGAATTGATTACAGGTCGCGTCACATTTCTGGATGAAAGCGGTACAGAGAATCCCGATTCAAATGCACTCATCCTGCTTCTTCCTGCTCGGAAGGATACAGATCTGAAGCTGGATGCGCGCCCGCTTCGCGATCTTACGAGGACGCCTGGTCGCTCTGCGGTCGAAGCGGCCCTGGAGACTCTCGGAGCCTCTATGATCCGGACAGACGAAACGGGACAATTCAAAATGCCTCGACGAACCTCCGGACCTGCAAGTCTGATCATCGTGTCTCGACATGCAGTTCGCAACGTGGCAGACGCGGCGAACGATGAGGTGTTGACCGATATTTCCAAGTGGTTTGAAAACCCGTCCCAGGTAATCGGACGACTCGCCGCACAGCACCGGCCATTATCGGAAGTCGCTTCCGAAACAATCGTCCCGCCTTTGGTGATCAATTTCGCCCTGCAAAAGTGACATCAAAACGACTCCACGCAATATCAATATTTAGTCGCTTCGGTCGACCCAAATCCCTTGGTGAACCGAATAAAAACGCTTAAATACATGACAAATCATGCAATTTGAATTCAGGCGGAATTGGCACAAGATCTGATCACTCGTTTCTGCATCGCATCACCAACCGACGGTGATCACAAAGATGTCACAACGGAAGGAGTTTTGACCATGCGCCGAATCATTTTGACTGCCCTTCTGGCCCTCACATTGACAACCACGTGTGCCTTCGCAACCGACTTCCGCAATGTCAGGTCCGGACTGCTTCTGGGGATTTACGCAGCTCCCAATGCCGGGGGAATGCAAGTCACTGGCATCATCCCCGGGTATTCAGCCGAGGGGCGCTTATTCTCGGGCGACATTCTCCGAAGAACGACCGTCGATGGTCTGACGATCTACTCGCTCCGATCCACTTACGAAATTGAAAATGCAAAATCTGCGATCGGTCCGAATCGAATGGCAGCTGTTGAGATTGAACGACCGGGTATTGGACTCATTTATGCCTGGGTTGAGTTCACGCCCATTGTTGCCCCGGCTTACTCGGCCCACGCGGCAACGCCAGTTCAAAGCAAAGCCATGTTCCAGATGGAATCCGAACGACCGGGGGCCAGAGCAATGTTCCAGAGGAACATGGAGCCTCAGCCTGCTCCAGTACAGCCAGGGTTCGGAGAACCTGGTGATCGCCCGGCACCTCAGCCATTCGTCCCAGGCTCCGATCAATCTGCCGAAAATCTTTTCGGTCGAGGAACAAGGTAGCAGGTCGCTGCGATAAGACTTTCTGCAGACCGTGCAATCGCCCAGCGATCGCACGGTCTTCTTGTTTTGAACGGCATGGCAGCAAGGATCAAGTCACCAACGGAGTGGTAAGAAACAAAAGTTGACAGCGAGATTGCACGGAGATTGCAGAACGACGTGGACCAGACGACAATGAAATGGCAGCGACAAACTGAGTGGAGCTCACCTGCAACCATTCGACGATGATCCTATCGATCAACCAATGATCGTCCATGCGAGTAATCGAATTCAGGATGCCATGATCTCACCCGACCATCCCGACTCCCCCATTGAAGAAAATCTCTTCGCTGCTCCGGTCGCCTCAGAGCGTGCCTATGCGACTTCTGAATCCAACCAGCCGGGGCCGCTGGCGGTCACTCTTTCTATTCTTGTTGCGATTCTGATTGCCATCCCTGTGTTCATGGCCACATTCTTTTTCACCTGCCTTGGACTGAGCTCAATCCGAGGAATAGACGACGAACCCGGCATTGTCGTAGTCTTTCTGATCGCTTTGGGCACAGCAATACTCTCGATTGTCCTCGTGACCAGGGGATTGCTGGCACTGGTCAGAGCATTCAAATCAAGATAGGTCGCAAGGTTCCTATTCTGAACTGCATTCAGACATCCGGCGAGTGAATCAGTCGGCAGCATTAATTCTCGAATCGGCAGGCATTCCGGGTTGTGAGGCTTTCATCCCTCCGCGGCATGAATCCACTCTTCGCTCACCCTGACGTGCTTCATCGTTTTCCCCTGATTACAGAAGTAACTGTAAACCACGTGAATCGATCCATCTTTAGCCTGAATGACGGAGGGGTAATGGTATGAACCATCCGGCTGATCCTCAAGATGCCGAGTTGCAGTCCACGTTATACCATCATCAGTCGACGACGAAATCGCCAGCCGATTGCGACTGTCTTTTGTATCGTTGTAAACCAGAACCCAGTTGCCGTTTTGCAGTCGCACTCCGTCGAGCCCTGAGCCCGGATTCGGAAGCTCACTGGACACAACAGAGCTCCATGTCATTCCTTCGTCGGCAGATTCCGACATGCGAACTCGCCCAGTGTAACCGTTCTCTCTCATGTAGACGACAATCGATCCATCCCGTCGTTGCAGGATAGTAGGCTGGATGGCTCCGAATCCAAGAATTGGTTTGCTGGCAAACCATGACGTTCCGTTGTCATCACTGATGGCCATGATCGAAATTGAAAACGTATCGGTATACAACGGCAGAAGGATCCGACCGGACGGAAGAGTTACAGGCTTACAGCGAGGCTGCCAGCCAAGTCGCTGATACAACTTATCCGACAGCTTTGCCTTCGCTTCGTTCACCACTTGTTTCTGTTTGTCCGAAAGCTGACCATCGAACGTCTTCATAAGTTGTTCGAGAATCGGAATTGCATCCTGAGAGAAGTCGTCCGGTTTCAGCAGAATCGTGCCGTCCCGACCCCAGTTCGGACACCCTTCACCAATCGGCCAATCGCTGACCCGAATTCGAGTCAGGGCACTCTCCCATGTATTAGCAAGGATCACCGGCCAGACCAGCATCAAGCGGCCGTGATCGTCCGTCATCATCGCTGGATTGCAATCCGGAAAACCGGGCGTGTCAGCCATCACAAACGGCTCGCTCCATGTGGATGACCCTTTCGTCCAGCGACTTCCGAGCACCATGACGTCATCGGCCGTTCTTTCGCCGCTGCCACGGTACCACGAGACAATCAGATCACCGTTCGCCAATTCAGCAATCGCAGGAGCGTGGTTATGTTGACTGTTGAACGGAAACACAAACTCTGCCTCAAAGAGCACTTCACCGAAACAGACATCTCCGCCCCCGAGCAGGAAGGCTGCAACTCCCGATACGACCGCGAGAAAACGTTTCATCTCGTGCCTCATCAAAGATCACTGTTCGAGAAAATCGAATGAGAATTCTGAAAGACGCAGATTCGAAGCACAAACCCAGCAGCCGAAGTGTCCCTGGGGGTGATGGACATTTTCTCCGATCAGGAGAAAAATGACCCTGAAAAGAAGACATGAAATCGGCCAAATCTGCCAACGGAAATCTTTCCATTTCGAATTCCACGGTGCAGAATTATGTCAGATCTTCCATCTCTTTCTTCTTCCCTGGAGGAACATCCATGAGAAATTCGACAAGAACCCGTCGAGGATTCACCCTGATTGAATTGCTGGTTGTGATTGCGATCATTGCGATTCTGGTTGCTCTCCTGCTGCCTGCCGTCCAACAAGCCCGCGAAGCGGCTCGAAGAACGCAGTGCAAGAACAATCTGAAGCAGATTGCTCTCGCTGTTCACAACTACCACGACACGGCCAATACATTTCCACCAGGCTACATCGTGGTGCCACAACCCGTGAACCACAGCACTCGATCGCTGTTCACGCTGATTCTTCCTTACATCGAACAAGCAAACCTGTATCAGTCGATAGACCCAAACGTGCCGATGTTTAACGGTCCGACTGGCTACGATGCAACAATCCTGTCTCGCAACGTTGCGGCAGCCGCACAGGTGCTTCCGGCATTCCTCTGTCCTTCAGCAACGGGACCAACCACTGATAACTACCTGTATCCCGCAGGAGCCCTCGTTCCCGGCATCTGGCCGGCACAGAACTGCACTTGGCTCGGTGGCAGAACAGACTATGGCGGAACGACCGGGATTCGAGGAGTCTTCGGTAACCTCGCGTACAACAATAACCAGGGTGGTGACCGCAATGGTGTGTTCCGAGCGGCTGGTACTGGCGGGTCCACCAGCCGTATGCGCGACATCACAGATGGAACCTCAAACACCTTTTTGTTCGGTGAACGCACTGGTGGCGTGAAGTTGTGGTGGAAAAATCAGCCGGCGAACCTTCCGGCAGCTCAACTTCAGATACTGGGTGCTACAAATGGAGGCGGCTGGGCCGACGCTCTGGCCTTCGAACATTGGCTTCAGGGGTCACTCTACGACGGATCCGCGAACGGCGGTCCGTGTGCCATGTGCACAAATATCCGAGGAAACGGTTTCCACAGTTTCCACACCGGTGGCTGCCAGTTTGCTATGGCCGATGGTGCTGTGCGATTTGTCTCTGAGAACATTTCTCAGACGACGTTTGCGTCTCTGGTCACAATGGGCAAGGGCGAAGTCGTTGGCGAGTTCTGATCGGATAGACTTCTGATCCGAAGCCGAGATGCCCGTCCCGAAAGTGGCGGGCATTTTTTCCATCACCACTCTCCGCTTCGGATGAATTGCCTCCGGCCAACCCAATGCTTATCTTCAGTTCAACATTCATTGCCCATGTTTTTGCGCTCAGGATCTACACATGACGCACCGAAGTTTTCTGACCACCGTTTTCTGTCTTTTGATGCTCACAGGCTGTGGTGGTGACGCTCCCTACCGAAAACCAACAAGCCCTCTCAAGGGAAAGATTACGGTCGATGACAAAGAGCCCGGATCTGGCATTCAGATTTCCTGCCATCCGGTAGCCGGCATGGACGAACAGCATCCGTCGGTGACAACGGCAGAGTCGAATCCTGACGGCACATTTTCCCTGTCCACTTACGAATCCGGCGATGGCATTCCTGCTGGGGAGTACATTCTGTTGTTTTCGTGGCAGGAGTTTAATGTCATGTCCAGAAACTACTCCGGCAAGGACAAACTGAATGGCCGATACGCTGATCCATCCAAATCCCCGATTAAAGTTACCGTGAAAGAAGGCGAGGAAAATGATATGGGGACGATTCAGCTGACAACCAAGTAAGTCGACATAGTCGCCAAACGTCCCTTTCTTCATTTCCGTCCTGCCACCTTATTCAGGTCTGAGTATGCGAATTTGTTTTTCTGTTCTGTTTATCGTAATCCCCTGCTTCTTTGTCACGACTGCTTCACGGGCTGAAGACAACGACAGTACTGCCAGTCTTCCCTCGGAAATCTACGAGTATGTGGCAAAACCTGAACCGGACTTTGCGTGGGAACTGGCACAGACGATGTCCGTGGGAAAAAATCAGGTGCATCGTCTTGAACTGACCACGCAGAAATGGCAGGAGATCGTCTGGAAGCACGCTCTCTTCGTGTACGAACCAGAACAGCTCGTTCACAAGGATCATATGATTCTGTTCGTCACCGGTGGCGGAATCGGGAATATCCCTCAAGAGAAAGATCTGGGACTTGGAATTGCTCTCGCAAACTTCGCGGGAGCCCGAGTTGCCACATTGCATCAGGTACCTAATCAACCGTTGTTGGGCAATCGTGTCGAAGATGACCTGATCACTGAGACATGGCTCAAGTATCTGGAAACCGGGGACTCATCATGGCCGCTTCTGTTTCCCATGACCAAAAGCGCCATCAAAGCAATGGACGCCCTCGAGCAGTTTTCTGTTGACCAGTATCAGCAACCGATCAATGGATTCGTCATCACAGGGGCCTCGAAGCGAGGCTGGACAAGCTGGCTGACATCAGCCGTCGACAAGAGAATCATCGCAACAGCGCCGATCGTGATTGACGTGCTCAATTTTCCGGTACAGATGCAGCATCAAAAGAAGACATGGGGCTTCTACAGCGAGCAGATCGAAGACTACACCAGCAAGGGTTTGGTTCGTGAAGACGGGATACCCAAGGGCGGCAGAGAAGCAGAACTCTGGAGGATGATGGATCCTTTCACTTACCGCAGCCGCATCACCATGCCAAAACTGCTTGTCGTCGGCGCAAACGATCGTTATTGGTCCGTAGACGCAATGAGCCTCTACTTCGACGATCTGATCGGTTCTAAGCACATTCATCGTGCCCCGAATGCAGGCCACGGACTCGATGACGGCAAGGAGCACGCGCTTCGAACCATCGCAGTCTTTTTTCGGCACGCAACCGCCGGAAAGACTCTGCCTGAGCTGACATGGAAAGCCAATGTCACCGATGCGTCTGTAGGACTGGCCATGAGCCCCGCTGGAACTCCGCAGGCCGTGCGACTCTGGACGGCTCGATCTTCCACTAACGATTTTCGCGAATCGAAATGGTCTTCCGAAGATCTGATGAGATCTGGCGACATCTTTCATGGTGTATCAAAGAAGTCCGGTGACGAACGAGTCGCCGTCTACGGGGAGGCCCAGTACGATTACGAGGGAGTTCCGTACTCCATCTGCACACTTGTGTTCTGGAAGTGAGGCAGATCTCGCCAGCCACGAAAGAACGTCAATTCGTCCACAAGACATCCGCCGCTTCTCAGAGCGGCGGATTTCATTTTGGTCGGTTGAATTGCCCCTCACCCGGAACGAAACTCCGCACGCGAGCACAGACTGGTAGGAAATCAGCACGGTCTCATGCAACCGCAGAGTGATGCAGGTTGCTTCTGCGTCCGGTCTGCAAGCACAATCATTCACGACTTCCACGTTCTCCGAAGCCATTGCCGATATGCAAAAGTCTCTTCCCTTTGACGCTGATACGGTCCGTCGCATCGCTGAAAAATATCCGACACCATTTTATCTCTATGATGAAAAGGGAATGCGTGAGACATCACGCAGGCTGAATGCGGCATTCTCATGGTGCAAAGG
>JBKDRW010000396.1:0-4952 GCA_046341255.1 Planctomycetota bacterium | reverse complement strand
CAATGAATCCATCGATCTCGAAACGCTGATTTCATTCCCCCGCGGGTTTCCATGGCAGGGAGGTGGCATGGGGATGGCACTTTATACGCACTCACTCACTCCGAACCGCCCAAGCTGCATCAACGGACGTTCGGTCATGACAGGCATTTTTACGGCCACCAGCCTGCACCCCATGGGAGTGAACCTCGCATTTGCGGATGGTCACGTGCAATTTGTCAGCCAGCACATCGATCAGGGAATCTGGTCTGCATATGGATCCAGATCCAGCGCGACCCTTGAATTTCCCTTCTGATAACCAACGGCGGGATCCGGACCTGCACCCGTCACAATCAACAATGGATTGTCCCCTGTCCTGTAAGTATCCCGCGCATCCTGTGTGATTCCATCCTTCAGAAGATACGCTCGTTGTGTATCAGGAGTCATATCAGGACGCGGAGAACTGTTGTTTCGGAAAGTTAAGAAGATGAAAAGAGCACTCCTGACCCTCGCCCTCGCTTGTTTCGCATTTTCCTGTGCCGTCACGGAGGCGGGAAATGAATCGAAGGGCGGATTTACGATCTCCAGCCACCGTTCGGGAGGACGATACCCCTTTCGCAATGTTCGCTTCATGACCGGACGAGGCCCCGGCAGTGTGAAGTTCATCGCGGGGGCCGGTTACGTCGACAAGAAAGGCAACGCGGTGATCGAGGGCTATATCTGGAATCGAGTCGGTTATACAGGTCTGTGGGGCGGCGGACCAAGGTCTACCACGATTCCGGATCGCACACGGCTTTATGAAAACTTCGTTTTTGCCTATGCAAATGATTCGCAGTACTGCATCGTGGACGAAATTGATTTTTATTGACACCACGTTGGTTTCGTCGATGCCACTCAATGAATCGACTCACGCCAGTCTCCGGATACCTGTGTCTTCTGGCTGGCGTTCTGTTTCCGTGATTCAGATGCACCCCAATCATGACCGGAGAACTCTTCCATGCTGAAGCGTATTGCGATCACTGGTGCCTGTCTGATCAGCGTGGTCTCCTGCCTCGCAGATCTCACACAAAGAACACCAGACTTTCCTGCCCCCAGACACTCAAGCCAGACGCACTCCGGTCTCAGATCAATGACGTCCACCCCGATGAGGCATCGTGTTGCTCTCGGAGACGTGAGTTTCTCAGGCGCGAAGCCATATCGAATTACGGAGCTTGAAGGGCTGGATCTGAATTGGACCGATGAGGTCGTGTTTCTGTTTCGAATAACTGAATTGCCCGATGCTGCCGAATTCATCTCCGTCTTCGGCGAATGCCAAAGAAAGTATCGAAATACTCTTCAGGTCATCTCGGATCATGAAGTCCATATGGCCGTCAGCGAAAACGAGGATCTGATTGAGCTCACAGTCCCGGTTCCCGCATACTCTGGGGTTTTTGAGTGGCAAATCGTTGCCGTCGCGCATGGCAGCGATGGCAGTTCAAATGGACCCGTCACTCTTGCAACCGGCCCTCTCCGGTTAACGCGTGCTGTTCATCAATGACGGCTCACCCTGAGCTGTTTTGCAGACGACATCAACAGATGCGCAGTCCGATTCGATCCCGCGTCATCGCTCGCTCAGCGTCCCTTTTGAATCCGGGAATGAGTCGCCCGGCAGGCCGGACAAAAGCTGAGGGTTGATCAGACGGTCGCTGTCGAGATTTTTCCATTAAGAGATCACGACCGCTGAATCACGGGTTCCAGAGGAAAGAGGGGACCTGAACATGGCGGTGCCGGAAACTGCTGACTGCCAGTCACTGGCAGATTCTGCAATTACCGTCAGCAGGCAAAATCCATTTCTGCATCCTCGTCAATCCAGCGATCGTGGATAGGCTTCACGAGGAATTCGCAGATCGTCGAGCTGAGACTTGTATCACAGCACTTTCCGAACCTGAACCCCCATGCAGCTCTGACGACCGGCACCAGCGTCATCAAAACATTTCCGATTCTGGCCAGTCCCAACGATGACTATCCGAGCCCCGAGAGTCTGACGTACAGAAGCTGGAATAAGCGTGAGCCCCCTGTTCGCCAGCCGACATGAGTTCCACCATTTCCCCACCCCGCTCGGTAATCGTTCCGTGATCTTCCGGCAATTTCTGCCTGAAATTATCGTCCATATGATCCGCTTCGACTTTGCCGATCAAGTTGACTTTTGCGGCTGGCGTTGAGGCGGAGATCTGGCCGAAAATCAGAAACGTGAGTGTCACATACTGCGTGACTGCGCGGTGACTGGTGTGGTAACGGTGTTGAAAACTCGGTTCGGGCAGGAGGCCCGTCCATGACAGAAGCAGAATTTGTCGAAGTCATGAGATCAAGCATCAATGAACTCCTGCGCTGGGTGGGGTTTGGTACGCTCACTGGTCTGGCAGCGAAGGCCATTATGCCTGGACGTGATCCGGGCGGTGCTGTGGCCACCATGCTGACTGGTATCGGTGGCAGTGTGATTGGCTGCGGGACTGTCGTTTTTTTCTGGCGAGAAGCGACGGTAGATCCCATCAGTTTCAAGGGCTTCTTTGCGGCGGTCTTTGGAGCGTTTACGCTTCTCTTCTTCTACCGTTTACTTTCCGGTGCATTTGTTAAAGAGACAGACGATAGCGAAGATCGCTGGATGCATAAACTTCGTCGCCGTTCCAAACGCCGCAAGCTTGTTGAAGACGTTCTTCGTGACGTTGCTTGAGCCGGAATGATCAGAGTCGCTCCATGGCAAACTGCACGAGGCGACCACTCAACTGATCCGCAACTCAACACCATCCCGCGATGGTGCTGTGCGTCGCTTAAGCAGCGTTCGTTTCTGATTGTGCCGTTGATTCCTGCAAGCCATCACCGGCAAGTCTGATTGCTGGTTGATTCCTCACATGCCTCGTCAACCACAAGCCGCCACTTGGGTCAGGCAATCGCCGCGAAGGTGTGAGGTAACACATCCCGGACTCTATTCAGTCAGTCGAGCAAAGACTTCGTTCACTTCAGACTCGGAGAGTCCTTTGAACGTGATCAGAAGACCGGCTTTCGAGAAGTCTTCGATCGAAACACGGGCCAGCAGTTTGCCATGCACGAGGAAGCCCAGAGACAACGTCTCGGCCGCGGATTTCTGTTTGATCCCTCTGGTAATCTTTTCAAGTCCTGTTATGCCGGGGATCATTCGTACCTGCGGCGACGACGAAGCGGCGCGAACGGGCTGAAATGATTCGAGGTCGGCGGCCGAAAGCAGCACCACTCCGCCGAGATGGACAGGAGAGCCATCCGGCAAGCTCATCAAAGTGGACCCATCGAATGGCTCATCTTTCAGAGCACGAAATTCGACCGCGGAGGACGGCGAGACTCGCTCACCCCGCACGACCCTCGGCAGAACATAACTCGAAATTGTGAGATAGATGACGGCAAATACACCAATCGCGGCAAGCAGGGTCCACAACTTTCCGATTGCCGAAACGGAGGAACGTGGCGGATAAGTGGCCGGATCTTCCCGATGCAATTGATCCCACAGCCGCTCGACAGCCTCTTTCGCATCCTTCAGCCCGCACCCGGCAGCATCGCGATACGCCTTGACCGCGGAAATCAGTTGCTGTTGCTGAATCAGCGAACGCACTTCCGCCATAACCGATTCCGAAACCGGAGAAGACATGCTCGATGGTCCGTCTCGAAGAGTAAGAAGAATCGGACGCACAATGCTTCACGGACGTCATCCGGAGAACCGGGACGCCGGGAAGCTGATCGGCTTCCGTGATGCATCCGATATTATCGAACGCTGGCATCGCACCATCGCTTCTGCAGGTCTGCGAACGCATCGACCCGACGATCGCGAAAGAATGGCCAGTGAGTTCTGGCCGTATTGATCAGTGACAGGTCGCACGTGACGACAACGTTCGCTTCAGACTCATGAGTCGCCTGAGTCAGCACGTTGCCATAAGGATCCGCGAGAAAACTACCTCCCCAGAACTGAATTTCGCCTTCCAGACCAACTCGATTCGGCGCGCCAACGAAGAGTCCATTGGCAATTGCATGGCTGCGCATCATGGTTTGCCAAGCCGAATACTGACTGGCTCCGTAGATATCCTTCTCACCGGGAATCCAGCCAATTGCTGTTGGATAAAACAACAACTCTGCGCCCTGCATCGCAGTCAGGCGCGCTGCTTCCGGATACCACTGGTCCCAGCAAATACAGACGCCAACTTTGGCGAACTTCGTCTGGAAAGCCAGAAAACCCAGATCACCCGGCGCGAAGTAAAACTTTTCGTAATATAAAGGGTCATCCGGAATGTGCATCTTGCGATACAAGCCTGCGATGGACCCGTCAGCGTCGAGGATCACGGCGGAATTGTGATAAAGACCATGTGTTCGCTTTTCAAACAATGGCACCACAATCACAACGCCGAATTCCTTCGCAACCTTCTGCAAAGCCGCTGTTGATGGTCCTGGAATAGGTTCTGCCAACTCAAACCGAGCGTGGTCTTCAATCTGGCATGGATACTGCGTGTTGAAGACCTCCTGCAGACAAATGACCTGTGCGCCATCATTTGCAATGGATCGGACTTTTTCGACCGTGCGTTCCAAATTGATCTCAGGAGACGTCCCACACGTCATCTGGATCAGACCCACTCGGACTTCAGACTTCTTCGTCATCTCAGATTCACTCTTCCGTCAGATATGAATGACAGTTGCTGCGCAATGTCGGAAACTTCATAAGAATAGCGTTTCCTGGTCTAGTTTCGACCGCCGCGTTTCCCGGCCGACATTTGAGACAAAAGTCAACGAGCCTGTGTTCATCCGAACCCCATACGAAGCGATTCAGGGCCATTCTCGACTCTGGACGCCCGCAAAGACCGACAGCCCGGCATTCGTGGGAACGAATGCGGGCTGACGGTCCCGAAACAGGAGTCGGGTCTGATCGTGGCGGTTGCCATCAGAGATGGCCGAGGTCAGGTGGATTCGGTTTGTCCGGGGGC
>JBKDRW010000395.1:0-23972 GCA_046341255.1 Planctomycetota bacterium | reverse complement strand
GATTGGAGCACCGTACGAGATCTGGGGCATCAATCCAGAAACAGGGAAGCTCAAGTGGTACTGCAACGCCATGGAAACTGATCAGTTCAACTCCAGTGTCGTCATTTCGGACAACATGATTTACTCGGTTGAAGGGCGAGGCGGCGGTTCAATTGCCATCAGAACGGGCGGCAAGGGCGACGTTTCATCATCCAATGTTGTCTGGTCCGGAAATGACAGTAATCGGTTTGCGTCACCACTGGTGTATGACGGAAAAATTTATCTGATTTCCGGCGGAACGGCGAAGTGCATCAGCACAGTGGATGGAAAACAGATCTTTCAGGCTCGACTTTCAGGCGGTGAAGCAAACAGTGGAAATGCACAGGAAGCGGGAGGCGAGCGCATTCCGGGTGGCTTCGGAGGAGGTCGAGGCGGTCGTGGAGGTGGACGAGGAAGCGACTACGCGTCTCCTGTCCTCGGTGACGGGAAGATTTATTACGTCACTCGTGCGGGAGAAGTCCACGTTCTGAAGCCCGGCGAGACCTTTGAAAAACTCGCCACCAACAAACTGACCAATGACAGTGAAGACTTCAGCGCCACTCCGGCCATCAGCGCGGGCCAGATCTTTTTCCGATCCAGCAAACACCTGTATTGCTATTCGGCGAAGTGATTTGTCCGACTGGACACGGCAATCTTTCCACGTTCCACTCTGAGTTCGACAGATCTCATCCATCTGTCGAACTCTTTTTCTGCGCCCGGCCGTAAGCCGGGTATGTCATCAAGGATGATCAACGGGAGCG
This sequence comes from Planctomycetota bacterium, assembly GCA_046341255.1. Lineage (GTDB taxonomy): Bacteria > Planctomycetota > Planctomycetia > Planctomycetales > Planctomycetaceae > SXXK01. The sequence continues at coordinate 23,193 of JBKDRW010000395.1, read as the reverse complement.
TCACGCTTTACCCGGCATCACCAAAGACGAGGCAGGCGTTGTGGCCACCGAAACCAAAACTATTTTTCATCGCACGGCGGATTCGCATTGGACGCGGATGATGAGGCACGAAGTCGAGGTCACATTCGGCGTCCGGCTCATCCAGATTGATGGTTGGAGGAGCAGTGCTGGTTTCCATGGCCTTGAAGCAGAAGGCAGACTCAACAGCGCCCGATGCTCCGAGCAAATGTCCGATCTGACTTTTGGTGCTGGAGACGACAAGGGCATCAGCGTGGCTTCCGAACACATTTCGGATCGCGTTTGATTCAGCAATATCACCGAGCGGTGTGCTGGTGCCGTGAGCATTGATGTAATCAATTTCTTCCGGTCGAACGCCGGCATCTCGCAAAGCCGCCACAATTGCGTACGCAGCTCCGGTACCTTTGGGATCAGGAGCCGTCAGATGCGTCGCATCGGATGAAAGCCCGTAGCCAAGGATTTCGCCAAGAATCCTCGCACCGCGGGCCCTCGCAAATTCGTACTCTTCCAGAACAAGGCATCCCGCGCCTTCGGAAAGCACAAACCCATCTCGGTCCTTGTCAAAAGGGCGACTCGCCTGTTCCGGTGCGCTATTGCGAGTCGACAGCGCGCCCATACGGGCGAAACCGGCAATTCCCATGGGGGTCAGACCAGCTTCCGTCCCGCCGGTGACCATCACATCAGCCACACCGATCTGAATCAGCCGAAATGCGTCACCGATGGCATTGGTGGCTGATGCGCACGCAGTACAGACCGCGGAGTTCGGACCTTTCAATCCCCAGCGAACAGACACATTACCACTGGCGGCGTTCACGATCAGCTTGGGAATCATGAACGGTGAGATTCGGTCCGGTCCACGGTCAAACAGGACGGAATGCTGATTTTCGATTTCGTCGAGCCCCCCGATGCCACTGCCGATCAGCACGCCGTAGCGGTAACTGTCACCCTGAGAGAAATCGATCCCGGACTGCCGGATGGCGCGGTCCGCAGCAACAAGTGCAAATTGCGAAAATCGATCGACTCGTCTCATTTCCTTTGGATCAAAGGAGATGAAGTTGGCCGGATCAAAATCGCGGATCTCGCCACCGAATCGGACTTTAAAGTCGCGAGTATCAAAACGCACGATCGGTCTGACGCCGCTTTCACCACGACAGATTGCTTCCCACACGTTGTCCAGGTCGCAGCCAAGCGGAGTGACAACGCCAAGCCCGGTCACAACTACTCGACGGCGTGACATCATTCAGCTCGCGGCACAGAAAAGACCCGGAACAAAACAAAAGGAGCCCGCCGTCGACATCTCCGTCGAAACAGCGGGTTCCGCAGTCCGAAAATCAACGCATCAGTTTCGATAACAACGCATTCCACTTCAGAATGACATCAGAAGAGATCAGAAGGGAATGATCGAGTCAAAACCTATTGCTTACCCTCGATGTAGGAAATTGCGTTCCCGACGGTCTTGATCTTGTCATAGTCTTCGTCAGGAATCTTGACGTCGAATTCGTCTTCCAGGGCCATCACCAGTTCAACGATATCAAGAGAGTCCGCCTTCAGATCATCCACGAAGGAGCTGTCTTTGGAGATTTCTTCTTTGGGTACGTCCAATTGATCACTGACAATGCTGATCACTTTTTCTTCAATCGACACAGATGCTTTCCTCCAGCGAAACAAATCCCCGACAGCATGTCGTACCTGTCAGGCGTCCGCAGAATTGCTCCGGGGACCTGCTCCAACGCAGGCTTCTGACCGGTCCACGAATCGAGCGGAAGATATATCGGTTTTGCGAATTCGTGTAAACCCGTTTAGCCGGGCAGTTTGCCGTATTTCCCGCGCTCATGTCGTCGGGTTCCGAAGTTCGCGTTTTCCAACTCGAAACAGTCACCAGCTTCACAGACATCCGCTTTTCAGATCACCGCTGGCAAAGATTTCGAATGAATTTCCTGGACCGCTTTCTCCATTGCGGGACTCCTGAAGCCTGAAACTCCGGGACGATGGATCCTGGGCGACGAAAACCGAGGGCTTCAACAGAAATCCGCTCCGACTTGAGTTTTCGCCTGTGGGCACGTCCCCCGAACGCTGCCGGAAAACTCGGACAGCCCCAGATTTTTTCATCCCCGCGTAAATCAGCCAACGGTCGATTCGATGGCGTGTCGCCCCCTTCGGCTTTGAAAAAACGACGATGGAAAGTGAAGTTGGTCTGCCTTATCTTTCGCGGACAGATGTCTCGAAATCCGTGTTGAACCGGGCTGAATTCATGGCTGCCAGTGAAGCTGATCGTCAACTTGTCGAGCGCATTCGGGCCGGAGAGCCGGACGCATGGCAGCAATGTATCGACCTTTACGAGGGACGACTCCTGGCATTCGCTCGTACTCGACTGGCCGATCGTTCGGCGGCAGAGGATATCGTTCAGGAAACACTGCTTGGCTTCCTTAAGGCTCTTCCCAACTATGACGAGAGAACTCCACTGGAATCGTGGCTGTTCTCCATTGCCGCACACAAACTGATCGACTTCATGCGCCGGAGTGGTCGGCGGCCGATGTTACCGCTTCTCACATCCGAATCGAAGGATGGCGCTGCCCGAGATTTAACAGGGCCCGGACGCGCTGCCTCAAGCATGATGCGAAGCAGTGAGAAGTCTCGCGCGGAATCTGCTCTCATTGAAAATTGCCTGCGAGAGTTGATTCAGTCTTTCAAATCCGATGGAGCATGGGAGCGACTGCAGTGCGTCGAACTGATTTTTGTGCTCGGTTGGGCCAACAAAGACGTGGCTGTGCGGCTGAACATTACCGAGCAAGCCGTGGCAAACCACAAGTTTTTTGTGGTCACAAAATTGAAGGATGCCGCACGCCTTGGGAAGCTCTCCGGCAGTTCTCTGGCTGCTCTCGGGCTCGACTGACATCTTCCAGACTCTGTTCGGCCTCAAGCACCACATCCTGCGTCGAAACAAAGAGAATTCGCAATCATCCGTTGGCAGGCATCGGTCGGGCCGGAGGTCGCACGGGGGCCGGGCAGCAATCCGTCGGGCAAACGTCATGATTGGCCGGGAAAAAGCCAACACATTCCTTGACCAACCCGGCGTTTCGCTCCTGAATCAGCTTCCGAATCATACTGATGAACGTCGGATGATTTCCCGGTGTCGCCGCCCGCACCATACGAATGCCCTCTGATTCGCACAGCTTTTTTGCCTCATCGTCGAGGTCATAAAGGACTTCCATGTGGTCCGACAGAAACCCAACCGGAGAAATCACGACCGAACAGTGTCCAGCATCTTTCATGGACCGCAGATGATCAAGAATGTCCGGCTCAAGCCACGGATCTTCCGGCCGGCCGCTGCGACTTTGATAAACGAGGTCCCAGTTTGATGCCGGAACACCAAGACTTTCTGCAACCAGACGACAACTCTCCTTCAGTTGCTTCTCGTAGTCTGACGTTCTGGCCATTCCCATGGGAATGCTGTGGGCTGTGAAGGCGATCCGAACCTGGTCCCTCTCGTCCTCCGGGAATTCTGAGATCGCCGCTCCAACCTTCTCGGCCACGACCGCAACAAAGTCCGGGTGATTGTAGAATACGCGAAGTTTGTCGACGTGCAACCCGTCCGCTCCGGGTTGCTGCAAGGCGGCAGCGATGTTCTCACGATACTGCCGACATCCGGAATAGCAGCTGAAGCCGGACGTGACGAAGGTGATGACTCTTCGGACGCCATCGTTCCTCATCTGGAGAACCGTCTGGTTCAGAAACGGTTCCCAGTTTCGATTGCCCCAGTAAATCGGGAGTAAAATGCCATGACGATCCAGTTCCCCCCGGAGAGCCTCAATCAGTTCTCGGCACTGTTCATTGATCGGGCTCACGCCGTCAAAGTGGTAATAATGCTCCGCGACCTCCAGCATTCGCTCGCGAGGAACCGGTTTTCCACGGAGCACATTTTCCAGAAACGGAATCACATCCTCCCGTTTTTCCGGACCACCGAAGGACAGCACCAGCACAGCGTCGTAACGATTTTCAGTGGACACGGAGAGGGCTGACCTTCAGAACTATTGAATGGGGCGAGGCAGGATGGTTCGAGCAAACGACTCCATATGCCGAAAATTATCGCAGTAGGTGGTGTACCGCAGACTTTGACGAATGTCTCCCGTCAATGCCTGACCTCCAACCACCAGAGCACACCCGAACGATGTGGCCGTATCGAACAGGATATTCAGATTTGCAATAAATCGATCGACGTCGCGAATAGACGTCACACTGACCCACATCAGACGAGGACGATGATCGGCAATCGCCTTGTGCAGGGTATCAAACGGCAGCAGATTCCCAAGTGAACTGGCCTTCCAGCCCGCATCACGCAGAACGAGTTCAGCCATGCTGGTCGCCAGCGTGTATGGGTCTCCGTCGAGAGTCCCACCCATTGCGACCGGACCGTTCTCAGGGCCACTTCCGATCGCACGTCGTAACTCATGAATCACACGACCGCAAGTTTCGCATGCTCGACGCTCTTCGTAGACCTCAATGTCACCACACCGCCAGAGGTCTCCGATGCGATGAAAAGCGGGCGTAACCACATTATCGCAGATCTTCGCCACGCTCATTCCGCCGATGTACAGATCAAGAACCACGCGGCGAGCAGTGGATTCATCTCCCACCGCCATTGCCTTCAAGAATTCTCCCAGAGCACCTTCCTCGGTGATGGGCGCTGTTCCCACTCCTGAAGGCAGACCGATCACTTCAGGATTCTGAAGCGGCTTCCCTTCTTCCCGGACGTAACGGAGAACGGCATCCAGCGTCAGCCGACGGTGCCCTCCGCCCGTTTTTTCGGCACGAATCAGCCCCCTATCAACCCATCGCTTGAGTGAAGACTCACTGACGCCGATGGCGATCGCGACTTCTTTGGGTGAAAAAAACTGGCTCACGACGATGAACTTCCAAAAAAGTTCCTGAAAAAAATCCTCTTGATTCCGTGGTGGTTCTAGGCCCCCTCTGACACTTGTCAAAAGCCCGACTCTCAAATTGAACGTTTTTGGAAACAATTTCGCTGGTCACAGTCGGAAAACGGTCCTAGAACGTCTCGTGAACGGCCACAAATGAACGTTTCTGGCACGATTCTCGGGCCGTCGGGTGCCGATGCATCTGTCTCGACAAGACCAAGTTCCCCCACCAGGAGTGTTTCCGGATGAAAATCGCAATTGTTGGCGGGGGAATTTCGGGGCTGACATGCGCGTACCTGCTGAATCAGCATCATGAAGTCAGCGTGTTTGAGTCTGAAACGAAGCCCGGTGGCCACAGCAATACGGTCGAGTTTCAGCTCGATGGAAGAGACTACCGCATCGATACGGGCTTCATCGTCTACAACGATCGAACTTATCCGAATTTCATGGCCCTGCTCGCACAACTGGGAGTGCAGGGTGCAGCGACCGAGATGAGTTTTGCCGTCCGATGCGATCGAACTGGTGTGGAATACGCTGGAACAAATCTGGACGGCGTGTTCGCTCAGCGACGCAATGTCTTCCGTCCGTCTTTTCTCCGCATGGTCTGGGACATCCTGAGATTCAATCGTCAGGGGACAGCAGATGCGGATTGTGTCTCTGCCGAGATGACCGTCGGCGAATACCTGAAGGCAAATGGATACGGTCGAGGCTTTTCAGAGCACTATCTGCTTCCGATGGGTGCCGCCATCTGGTCGTGTCCCACAGGCACATTCGCTGATTTTCCGATCCAGTTCATTCTGGAGTTTTATCGCAACCACGGACTCCTGAGTCTTACCAATCGCCCGCAGTGGTACACCATTCCGGGAGGCTCGCGACAGTATGTCAGTCGACTGATCGCTCCCTTTCAGAATCGGATCCGGACAGCCTGCCCGGTCCGGCTGGTGAGGAGAGACCGATCAGGAGTAACCATTCTGACCGACTCCGGAGCGGCTGAGTTTGATGAGGTCATCTTCGCCTGTCACAGCGATCAGGCACTCAGCATGCTGGAGCAGCCTTCCAGTATTGAGCAGTCCGTTCTGAAGGCCTTCCCATATGAGAAGAATGATGCTGTTCTGCATACGGACGAAGCCATTCTGCCTCGAAGTCGCAAGGCGTGGTCTTCGTGGAATTATCGCATCGGCCAGCAGCCGGAAACTCGCGCAACGATTACCTACAACATGAACATTCTGCAGCACATTCAGTCGCCGCATACATTCTGTGTGACGCTGAATGACACAGAGACCATTGATCCGGCCAGAGTCATCTCCCGCCATCAGTATTCACATCCGCTGTTCACCGTTGAACGCGCATCCATGCAGGCGCTTCATGGTCGCCTGATCCGATCAAATCGTACCTCATTCTGCGGCGCATACTGGGGAAATGGATTTCACGAAGATGGGGTTAACAGCGCACTGGCGGTGTGTCGTCGTTTTGGAATCGCAGGAATCGATGGCACATTGGATCCCACGCTGAGTGCCGACCACGAGGATTCTCCCCTCGCGGATTCAGCATGCAGACTGATCGTCCAGGAAGGAGCCACCTGTGCTTAGCTGCATTTATCGCGGCGACGTGCGTCATCGCCGATTCACACCGGTTGAGAACAAATTTCGATACCGCATCTTCATGATGTATCTTGATCTGGCAGAGCTTCCCCGACTGTTCGATCCGTTCTGGGTCTGGTCCGCGAGGCGTCCGGCGGTCGCGTGGTTTCGAAGGGGCGATCATCTAGGCGATCCGCTGGTTCCACTGGATCAGTCTGTCCGTGATGAAGTGGAGCGACAGATCGGAATTCGTCCGAATGGTCCCATTCGTCTGCTGACAAATCTGAGGTACTTCGGTTATGTCATGAATCCCGTCAGCTACTACTACTGTTTCGATGCAGAAACAGATCGGCTTCAGGCTGTCCTGGCGGAAGTCCACAATACTCCGTGGGGAGAACGGCATTGTTATGTTCTGGCAAATCCCGTAAGCCCTGACACCGGTGCTTCAACAACACTCTGGAATGACAAGCAGTTTCACGTCTCCCCGTTCATGCCAATGAACATGCGATATCGCTGGCGGATGAACGAACCCGGTGAACGCCTCGTCATTCACCTCGAAAACCACCAGCGAGACATGCAACGGTCGGACAACGAGCAGCCTTCCGTCCGCGGGGAAGTCAGCCGCAGAGAACGAGTTCCGTTTGATGTGACCATGTGCCTCGGGCGTGAAGAAATCACCCATTCGTCCCTCCGAAACCTCCTGTTCAGGCATCCGTGCATGACGGCAAAAGTGACAGCCGGTATTTACTGGCAGGCCCTGAAACTCTGGTGGAAACAAGTTCCATTTGTACCGCACCCGGGAGACGTTGCCTCAACATCTCCTGGAAGTGAGCTCAGCATCGAGCATCAGATTCTGTGACTTTCTGTGTCCTACCACGATTGATTCCGATCATTCCGCCCCTCGTATCCTCCCAATCAATAATCAGAACCGAACTGGAGATTTCCTTTGTCGCAAGCACAATCGCCTTCGTCGGAACTTTCTCCATTTGCCTGTGAACGAGTCGAGGAGGCCAGCCGTGCCGGAATGGCAGGGCACGATCGGATGACGGCCTCCAGACCGTTTCGATCGTGGCTTTGTCTGTTCGAACGCTTCAGCCGTGGAGTGCTGCGACGCAATTTGTCTCACCTGCAGACGGGTCAGATCGTTTTTGAGCACGGCTCACGTTCCGAGCGATTCGGAAACCTCGAGACGACCGAACTCATGGGACATCTGCGAGTTCTCTCGCCGAAGTTTTTTCGTCGGGTCGCCACCGGCGCCGCACTGGGGGCAGCCGAATCTTATCTGCAGGGAGAATGGATTTCTGACGATCTGACGGATCTTTTCCAGGTGCTGCTCCGCAATGAAAATGTTCTCGAGAGATTTCGATCCTCACTGCTGACGATTTCCGGATGGATCGAGCGAGCCCGCCATTTTCGAAACCGGAATTCGAAACATGGCAGCCGCCGGAACATTCACGAACACTATGACCTCGGCAACTCATTCTTCAATCTGTTTCTTGACCCGACCATGATGTATTCGTCCGCGCTGTTTCCCAGCGAGCAGTCATCGCTGGAAGAAGCATCGATCGAAAAAGTGGATCGAGTGTGTCGGACGCTGCAACTCAAACCCGCAGATCATGTCGTGGAGATCGGCACCGGCTGGGGCACGTTCGCAATTCACGCCGCCAGCCGCTACGGCTGTCGGGTAACCACAACCACGATCTCCGATGAACAGTTTCGCATGGCGACGGATCGTGTGGCTGATGCCGGTCTATCCGATCGAATCACGGTTCTGAAAAGGGATTATCGGGATCTTGAGGGACAATTCGACAAGCTGGTGTCAATCGAAATGATCGAAGCAGTGGGCAAGCAGTTTCTGCCTGGATATTTTGCAACATGCGATCGCCTGCTGAAAGAAGACGGCAGCATGCTGATCCAGGCCATTACCATGCCGGAACAGCGATATGCCCGGTACAAGAACTCGGTGGACTTCATTCAGAAATACATCTTTCCGGGCGGGTTTTTGCCTTCCGTTTCCGAGATGCAGGCCTGCGTTGCCCAGAATACCTCGCTGCGAATGCTGGAGCTGTTTGATTTCGGGCATCATTACGCACGCACACTGCGGTTATGGAATGAGCGGTTCCACGAACGCCTCGATGACGTGAGACGGCAGGGCTTCAGCGACCGTTTCATCCGAATGTGGCGCTACTACCTGTGTTACTGTGAAGCCGCGTTTCTGGAACGAGCGATCGGAGTCGTTCAGGTGCTGTGGTCGAAACCGGCAGCCTCGATCGGAACCGTCGGTAGTCGGATCTGACCTCTGATGGTTGCTTGCGTCCAGGACGCGCGAACGAATGGGCGTTCGTCTGATTGAAACTCATACAGATTCCGGATGTAAAAGAATTGAGGATTCCATGGCTCTGATGCATGTTGTCGCGCCCCTGATTGGACTGGCTGAGCAGGGACGGTTGCCGGACACTCTGGTCCGGGTGGGAATTCGCAGCCTTCTGAAGGCAAGACTGCGTGAACTGGAGCACTCGGATCTGGAGGCATCCGGTCGGCAGCAGCGTCAGTTCATGGCAGAGATGTCGTCGGGGCCCATTGCCTGCGTGCCCGAGAAGGCGAATGAACAGCATTATGAAGTGCCGTCTGCCTTTTTTGGCCAGGTGCTGGGACTTCATCGCAAGTACAGCTGTTGTTACTGGACGCCTTTGACCATGACACTCGATCAGGCCGAGGCTGAAGCACTGCGACGGACCTGTGAGCATGCGGACCTGAAGGATGGTCAGACCATTCTCGAGCTTGGCTGCGGCTGGGGATCACTCAGCCTCTGGATGGCCGAGCAGTATCCGAATTCACAAATCGTCGCTGTATCGAACTCAACATCTCAGCGAGAGTATATTGAAGCACAGGCAGCGCAACGTGGACTGACGAATCTTGTCATCCGAACCTGCGATATCAATCAGTTCGTCCCCGAGCGTCAGTTCGATCGAGTCGTCTCGGTGGAGATGTTCGAACATGTTCGCAACCACTCGGAACTGCTCAGTCGCATTCACGGGTGGCTCAATGAAGAAGGCAAGCTCTTCGTGCACATCTTCTGCCATCATCGCTTTGCCTATCCGTTTGAGGATACCGGAAAAGCCAGCTGGATGGCTCGCTATTTCTTCTCGGGCGGCATCATGCCCAGCCAGAATCTGCTGCTGAATTACCAGCGACACCTGCAGCTGGAAAATCAATGGCTTTGGGACGGCACTCACTATGAGAAAACCAGCAACGCGTGGCTCGAATTGATGGACCGGAATCGCACGGCTGTCGAAACCATCCTTCAGGACGCTTATGGCGCGGACTGGAAACTCTGGCAGTTCCGCTGGCGAATGTTCTTCATGTCCTGCGCGGAATTGTTCGGCTATCGACATGGCCGCGAATGGTACGTGTCTCATTACCTGTTTCGTAAGCCCTCGTCTTCCGAATGATGAACATCAGGACGTGAGCACATGATCCGGGCCGGGCCCTCCTGTTCCCACCGCAGAAATGGGCCACCGAAGCAGACGGAGAAGCAGCCGATACGAGATTTGCTCGGCTGCAGACGTTCTTTCGGTCGACTCCTCGCGAACGGATGTTTCGTCCGTTCCTGCTGCAGGCTGGGCAAGGTGCGTGGTCCTCAGGGCGGCTGCAGGCAGAACTGTAGTTGAACACATCGGTTCAACGCCACTTCCGACGACGCGTCGCGTTCAGAACACACGATCATTTCGGAGAATCGACCTTTTCGGATGCGTCCGCAGAGCCACTGCTGGCCCCCTCAGCGATCGGACCTGCCGCCGCAGACGCCATCTGCTTTCGAAGCCACTCCACCCCGTGCTGAAGTTGTCGATCGACAAAGGTGGGATCTGCCGGCTCATTTGGCAACTGATGCGCGGCATCGCGCGTTTCTCGAGCGAGAAGCCACTGAGTCCATTCGTCCTTCGTCAACTCCACCAGATGCCCTTCATCCGGCATGACGCCCCATGCATCTTCCTTCTTTGAGTCGGGGAAGCGGTGAATATTCACGCCGCTGGGGCGAAAATAACTTGCCGTCGTGATCTTCAGTGCACTCTTGCCGTCTTCGAGTGAAACGACGTTCTGAACGCTTCCCTTACCCCACGTGCGTTCGCCGATAATCACGGCTCGTTTGTTATCCTGCAGGCATGCGCTCAGAACTTCACTGGCCGATGCACTCTGTCGATTCGTGAGAACAATGAGGGGAACTGAACAGAGGAGTTCACCCTTTCGGGCTGTCCATTTTTTTTCCGGAACAACACGTCCTTTCATGCTGACGATCGGGCCTGCATCAAGAAACAGATCGGCGATCGCCACGGCGGACTCCATCAGCCCACCCGGATTGGATCTAACGTCCAGAATCAGGGCCTTCAGATCGTGAGCCATCAAGTCCTTCAGGGCAGATTCGACTTCATCTGCCGTATTGCGACTGAAGTGCATCAGTCCGATATAGCCGATTCCCTCTGCAGGATTCAGCATAAAATCCCATTTCAGATCGTCACGACGAGTCACTCCCGCCACAGTCGGAAGCTGAATCCGCTCACGCACGACAGTCACTTGTTCCGTTTGTTCCGCCTGAGGCTTCCGAACACCAAGTACAACCGGGCGGCCCGGTATACCAGCGAGGAGACGCCCGGCTTCTTCCGGAGTCATTCCGGTCGTTGATCGCCCATCGATTTCAAGAATCACATCGCCATTCCTGATTCCGGCTCGCCACGCCGGGGAACCGGGCAGAGGTCGAATGATCTCCAGTCGATTGTTTACGTTCTGAACGTGGATGCCGATTCCCACGAACTCCTGATCCAGACGCTGCTCAAATTTCGCCAGATCTTCCGGCGGGATAAAGGTTGAATGCGGATCCAGATGACTGGCCATTCCACGAATCGCCGCATCGACCAGTTTTCGTCGGTCAACTTCCCGGACGTAGCTGGAATCAATTTGTTCGTAAGCATCCGCAAACAAACGCATCAGCTCGAAATCCTGTCGAGCCCTGTCGGCCGCTGTTTTTTTCTCGTCGAGAGCAACAAGCGTCTGCGCTCCCAGAAAACCGGCAAGCAGTGCACAGCCAGACAGAGAAATCACCGACAGCCGCCTCATAGAGCTTTCCCTCAAAAATCGCAGCCGCAATGATGCGGACTCACCGTTCAGGTCGCACGACGAACTCTAATCCAACGGGGAGCGATCACAAAAGTCTAATCTTCTGCCGCAGGACCTTCTGAATCGCTGACCATGATGTTTTCTGAAGACTGTCAGGATTCACATCATTGATGCTGAATTGCAGGGCCCGATGTCGGCGAAAAACCAGACTCCAGAACGGAGCACGTCATGAGCAACGGTCTGCCCTCAGTCTGACGAATTCGCCGGTAAACACCCGTTGACGTTCCCTCGATCGGGCGGACAGGGCCTGCTCGTCCGGGCCGACCTGCGATCTCGAGATTGGTGATTCGGCTGCAAAAAAAGAATGGCTTTGACGTTTCAGGGCCGTTTCAAATCTCAATACGAGGCAATCTCTGACCTCTGCACAAAGACCAATTGCTTCGCTTGACTGTCAGAAATGAAGGAATGAAAGATTGAACGAAAGCACTGTTCATCCACATGGACCCCGACCCCGCTCATTGGATTGTGCCGCAGGTAGCCGATAAATCCGGCCACGATTCACCATCTGGTGTTAATTCTGATCTTTACGAACACATGTTGTCAGGGATGATGACCCGACCGAGCACTCAGTGGCGTGACTGGCTGAAGGAACTTAGAGTCTGACGAGTTCCAGGGTGTGGTGTTTCAAAATGACGAAGGTCATGACGATGGCTGGGCAATCCTTTCCCAAGGTTTTTCGGTTGGTTCCTGTCGGTGTCCTCGCCTGTGCGGCCTTCTGCCTGCCGAGTCAGCGGTCGATTGCTGACGAATTGTCGCCGCCTGATCCAGCGACAACCGCTTCACGACCAAACCTGTCGTTTGAGGAACTTGCCAGACAGGTCAGGCCTTCTCTTGTCCTCGTTCGTTGTCAGGATCGAACGGGTGCGGAGTTCGGTCAGGGAGCCGGGTTTGTGGTCGGGGCCAATGGACTGATCGCGACAGCGCGTCACACGATCGGGGATGGACGCGACATTACGGTTGAGTTTCCGGATGGAACCGTCAAACCTGTCGTCGAGGTGTATGCCTCAACACATTCCGCGGATATCTGTGTGATTCGCGTCGACATCGAGGGACTTGCCGCGCTACCGGTTTCAAAAGCTGACGAAACGGCTCAGGGAAGCGAGGTGGCCGCGTTGGGTCATCCTCGAGGTGATCGCAACGTCATGGCCACCGGCATCGTGTCAGGACATCAGGAGATCGATGGTGTCAGAGCCGTGCGACTCGCGATGCCCATTCAGCCCGGAAACAGCGGGGGACCGGTTGTTGATCGATCCGGAGAAGTGGTTGGCATTGTGACATTGAAATCCGTTGTGGAAGACAATGTCGGTTACGCCGTCCCCGGCAATCTTCTTCGCGAATTGCTGGATCATCCAAATCCGATCCCGATGGAACGCTGGAGAACCATCGGATCACTGGATCCTCGCCAGTGGAAAACCGTCTTCGGAGCAAACTGGAGGCAACGCGCAGGCAGGATCACCGTTGATGGGCAATCGTCCTCCTTTGGAGGCCGCACACTGTGTCTGAGTCAGATGGAACTTCCAAAGGCGCCCTTCGATCTTTCGGTACTCGTGAGACTGGACGACGAACGCGGCGCTGCGGGACTGGTTTTTCATTCTGACGGATTGGACCAGCACTATGGATTTTATCCCAGTGCAGGAAATATCCGGTTGACGCGATTCAGCGGTCCGGATGTGAATTCGTGGACCGTGTTGTTTGATGAACCAGTCGAAGCCTATCGCCCGGGGGAGTGGAATCTGCTGCTGATCAGGTTTCTGGAGGGCCGATTTGAGTGCTACGTGAACGGACGCAAGGTCGCGGAGTCCACCGACAATCAACTCGCCACGGGTCACGCCGGTCTGGCGTCATTTCGAGGGACGAAAGCGGAATTTCGTCGTTTCGATGCCGGCCCAGACCTTCTTCCCAAAACTCCTGCCAACGAACAGACAGCCGTGCTCCAGCAGGCCATCTCCGCGGTTCAGCCGGGGCGACCAGCCTCGCCAGCCATCATCGAAAGTCTGTTGCCGCTCGACAGTCATGTCAGCGAGTTCATGGAACGCGAAGCAAAAGAACTGGAGCAGAAAGCTCGAATGCTGCGGACCCTCTCCGCAGATGTGGCCGCGGAGAAAACTCGCCGAGAACTCGCACAGGAACTGAACCTGATTCTGACGAACCCTGCAACTCCCAACGATCTGAGCAACGCGACAGACACAGATGCAGGTCCCGGAAGAACGATTGATCTGCTGCGGGCCGCGTTGCTCCTTGCGAAAATTGACAACCCTGACATTCACGTGGAAGCTTACCTGAGACGCGTTGACATCATGGCAGACGACGTCAGAGCCATGCTCTCCTCGACCTCGGCGGATACCGAACGAATCGCCAGACTCGATCAGTACCTGTTTCAGGAACTGGGGTTGAGAGGCAGTCGATTCGAGTACGACAATCGCTCCAACAGCTTCTTGAACGAAGTTATTGATGACCGCGAGGGTCTGCCCATCACGCTGTCGGTTCTATACATGGAACTGGCGAGACGACTTGACCTGACCGTGGTCGGGGTCGGGCTCCCGGGACATTTCGTTGTCCGCTTCGAGCCGCGTGATCCATCCCAACCCAGGGAAACGATCGATGTTTTTGCACGCGGGCAACGACTGTCGGACGCCCAGATCTCGCTCTTGATGTCCGAGGCTGGGTTCCCGGATGAACAGAGATTCCGTGCCGCGAAGACACCCCTTGAAATCATTGAGCGAATGGCCGCCAATCTTCTGCGACGTGCCGAATCGGAACGTGTGGACGAAGATGTCCTGAGATACCTCGAGACACTCGTCATGCTGTCGCCGACAAACCTCGAATATCGTATCAAGAGACTTGAAATGCGATCTCGCACCGGCCGACTGCAACTGGCAATCGACGACGCAAACTGGCTGATTGTTGAAGCTCCACCCGGCCTGAACATCGAGATGATTCGCGAACTGAAACAAGCCGCCGAAGAAAAACTTGATCCCGACTCCCGGCAGTAACTGCGGCAGGAGTCGAGCGATCGGAACGAAATGCCGTTTTTTTGCATCCTTGTGATTTGCAAAAACTGCTGTTCCAGAAAATTCCGAATTTGCGCTAAACTCCAACTTCCCCGGCTTGGAGTGCCGCGGAACCCCGTTTTCTCCGCGAGACTGCCTCTACGCGGGTACGGCTAGACGCCATATCTGACATATGGCAAATCAGGATTTTCATGGTCCTGAACTGGGAAGAGGGAAAGGAGACCACCATGCAGCGTATTTTGAAATCTGAGCCTGGCCGCCCATTGATCGCAGCTTTGATGACAGTACTGGCCGCATCCAGCGCGATCGCCCAGACAACTCGGATTACCCGGACTGAATCCGAATTTGATATCGGACGCCGAATTGCTCCCGGAGAAATGGGCAGCAGTAATGACATTCGCAGATCATCCACTCTGGGTGCCGCCAGAGATCTTGACCTTTCCAAGGTCGATCGACGGGCGTTGACGAATCTTTTGAGGGAGGCATACGATGAGTCAGGCCGGCTTTACACGTCTCTTCAGTCAGACTACCAGCGATATCCACAACTGAGATCGTTATTGTCCGATCTGAAAACGCTTCGAAGTCGCACAAGCCTCGTGAATCAGGATCTGGCTGCCAATGTTCCTCTCGATCAGATTGTGATTGATTTCCGCGAGATCGATGCCGACTGGCGACTTTTCTCACACCGAATGATGTCCCTGTCCGGCTCCCTCAGTACAGCCACACGACAGAGCCTCGAACGCGTAGACAATATTGACCGCCAGGTTGGCAAGCTGTTCCAGGTAGAGCCTTCACTCGATCGATACGAGTTGTCGCGTCAGCTCGGCATTCTTGAAAACTCACTGTATGCCATCTCCGACGAACTTCGTCGGGATCTGAATACCTCGACACGACTCACTCAACTCGTCAGCGACACTCGTCGACTGGAAGTGCAGATCGGCCGCATCGAGGACTTCGTGATCGACAACTATCCTTACGAGCGAATCGTCACAGAGTACAACCTGTTTGAGCGAGGCTGGAATAGTGTTCTGGAGCAGCTCAACACGGTGAATAATTCATACATCGAACGAGCGGTCATGCGGATGGTGGAAGCTGACAGCGAAATCCATGACCTGCTGTGGATTGAAAATTCCACCAGTCGCCCTCAATTGAAGCAAAATACGGACGCGCTGATCAAGGATGTCGATGAATTTTACAACCGGACACCGTTGAAACTGCTGCTGACGTTCAGAAACTCTTCAGGCTCTTTGCAGATGGCCAATGATTTCTACGGCGTCGTGCAGAACTTCAAGGACAATCTCGATCGCAATGAATCCGACGAGGAACTCATCAACAGCTATCGATACCTTGAAGAGCAGGGCGCATTGTTTGTTCGGACCTTCAGCCAGATGAAGAGTCAGGCTGCGATCGTTGTTCTCCGTGAGATCGAAGACGACATCGCAGCACTCCGACGCGAATTGAACCTTGGCGGAACCGTCACTCAGGTCGATACCCGAAAGCTGCTCACCATTGCAGCATCGCTGGACAATCTGTCTTACAATCTCGATTTTGATGTTCGCCAGTGGCTGAATACCGCTCGTCCTGCAAATCGGACTGACGTAATGACGGCCTCCAGTAACTTTATGAAACGCACCCGACGAATGCATCAGATGCTGGACTCAAATCCTACGCTGAACGAATTGCAGCGAGAGGCCGACATGATGTATCAGGACTGGCAGACCA
This sequence comes from Planctomycetota bacterium, assembly GCA_046341255.1. Lineage (GTDB taxonomy): Bacteria > Planctomycetota > Planctomycetia > Planctomycetales > Planctomycetaceae > SXXK01. The sequence continues at coordinate 6,774 of JBKDRW010000395.1, read as the reverse complement.
TTTATCAATACCTTGGTCAGTGCCGGACGGCTCAACGCCAGCGATTGTCAGAAACGGCCGCTGAGATCCGCCAGGATCTGACAGAATTGAACGATTCCCTGCGTCTGTGACACTGCTGCTGGCGGCCTGAGTGACAGGCTTTATGAAACTCCCTCCTCCCGCAGAAGGCCATGCTGTGATGAACGGCATGGCCTTCTGTTGTTTCCACCCATGCGGCCCATATTCAAGGGCCACCCGACTTTCCAGAAGCTTCGGATGCCATTTGCGCGAGCTCTGGGGGAATTCCTTCGTCCCGCTTTACACTGGGGTGGTGTAACAAGAGAACAAGCGTGCAAGTGGCGTCACTGAGATGATTGCTGACCGATGGTCAGAACGCGTGACACAACCCGGTTCTGCTCGCCCAACGGTTCATGAGGCTTCGTCAAGGCACCAGTGGGCGAGGTCACTCATTACTCAGCACTTCTTCCGGGTCTTTCTGAATCGGCTCACTTTTGTCCCACTTCGTCAGACGAGCTTCATCGTCTGGCTCCATGAGGGGTCGAACCACCCGAAAGCCAACACCGAGGGCGTCGGTGAAATACCAGATACTCTGTGGAATCTGAGGATCCTGCTGCTTCCACTCCTCGCTGGAGCCCTCGCGAACCGCGCTTCGCAGCATTTCGGCCGGATCATCCCAGCCTCCTCCGCGAACAAGTCTTGGATATTCAGTCAGCGGAATCATGAGTGGATCGACCGTGACCTGACCGGCGCGGCCCTGGTATGCGTCCGCGACATACTGATCGAGCACCCATTCCGAGACGTTGCCATGGATGTCGTAAAGTCCCCAGGCATTCGGCTTCTTTTGTCCGACGGGATGATAGTTGCCATCGCTGTTCGCTTCGAACCACCCGTACTCACCAAGCACCGATGCATCATCTCCGAATGAGTAAGCGGTCTGACTTCCTGCACGGCAGGCGTATTCCCATTCGGCCTCTGTCGGGAGACGGTAATAACGGCCTGTCTTGGCGGTCAGCCATGTGCAGTACATACGAGCCGCATGCTGCGTCATACAGATTGCAGGATTGTTTTCCCGTCCCATGCCGAAGCTCATATCGGTGTACGGGGGAGTCGGACGGGTGACAGAGTCGGCAACTTTATCCCGAGGCGTTGAAGACTTCCCATAGGCGGCTCGTCGCAGGGAATCGACACGTTCACTCCAGACTTCGTATTGGTTCCATGTGATTTCATACTTGCTCATCCAGAACGGGCTGATTTCCACCTCATGCTGCGGCCCCTCATCATCACGTCGACCGGCCTCAGCCCCAGGGCTCCCCATTGTGAACTTCCCCCCGGGAATCGGCAGCATTTCAAGCTTGAAGGTCGTATGTTCCAACGGCTCCGCATACGGCTTCATCTCGGCTGGTGACCCGGCAGCGGCATCCTTCACCTTGATTGGCTCCGTCTTCGGCCATGTCTGCGGAACCTCTGCAGGCTTGTCAACGGCAGTGTCCTGTGCATGCACGGAAGAAACCGAGCCTTGCGGAAACAAGACCCTCGCCGTGATCAACGTAAGACCAATCAATCGAAATCCGGGCATGACTCAAGACTTCCTTATGCCAACCGCCGAGAGCATCTCGGCTCCTCAAAGACGACGAGGGACTCAATCACCGGAGTTCGACAGACGCCGCCGGTTGAGGCTCCCACTGAATATCGCATCGTTTCTGAACACAATGCCATCACATCAAATATAGCCGCCGGAACGACAGACCTCAGGCATGGCAACTGCAGATTGACGATTTCGCACGAAAACATCCCTCGGTTGCCGGATTTTTCCAGTTCCTGAGCGAATCCACCAACAGATCCCAAAGCCACCCAGATGCCACAGGCCCCTGTACGCCAACAGGGACTTTCCTTGATTGACAGCCGAGAGTACGCCTGCGACCGTCCGTCACATTGTTTGCGACTTTTGAGTCACGACGCGCGTCTGCCCTGCCATGGACTCCCGTTGAGACATTTCCTTTTCGTATCGGTTTGGAATGATGTCCGATCCAGATCAGCACCGCGTGCGCCCCTCGCAGAAAGTGACCCTCAAAACGATCGACCCCGACGGGCAGGACTACGGCCTGAGTCGTGAAGAAGCTGAACAGAAATTCCTGAAGCTGCAGCAGGAACTGATTGAACTGCAGGAAGTGCTTTACGCTGAGGGAAAACAGAAGCTGCTGGTTGTCTTTCAGGCCATGGACGGAGGCGGAAAAGACGGAACCATTCGATCTGTGTTTAAGGGGACGAACCCGCAGGGTGTTGAAGTCACGGCATTCAAAAAGCCGAGCGACGAAGAACTCGCTCACGACTACCTGTGGCGAATTCATAAGGCTGTCCCGGCAAAAGGAATGATCGGAATCTTTAACCGCTCGCATTATGAAGACGTGCTCGTCGTCCGCGTCCACCGCATGGTTCCGGAAGAGGTCTGGAGACCGCGGTATCGACAAATCAACGACTTTGAGGACATGTTGGCCGCGAGCGGCACGCGGATCGTGAAATTCTTTCTCCACATTTCCAAAAAAGAGCAGAAACAACGCTTCGAGGAGCGACTTCGCATTCCGGAAAAGCGATGGAAGTTCGACCCCGCTGATCTTGAGAAGCGGAAGCTTTGGGACGACTACGAGTCAGCGTTTGAAGACATGCTCAATCGCTGCTCTACAAGCTGTGCTCCGTGGTATGTGGTTCCGGCCGATCAGAACTGGTATCGCGACTATGTTGTCGCCAGTGTGATCGTCGACACGCTGAAGGACATGAAGCCAAAGTTTCCTGACCCGCCGGATGTGACGGGAGTGGTCATCAGGTAGCCCGCGGACAACAGCGGCCGATTCTCACGAGTTTGACACGCACGACCATGCTGAAGGGATCTCTTGAAATGTCAGATACGCACCCCACGATTGATCTTCCGGGAATTCGGCAATTTCGGATGGACGATCAGGTTGCGCTGATCACCGGAGGATCGAAAGGGCTGGGGACGGCCATCGCCGCTGGTCTGGCCTCCGCCGGTGCATCGATCGTGATTGCTGCTCGAGGGCTTGAAGAAGCAAGGCTGGCAGCGTCACAGATTTCTGCCCAGTACGGGGTCGCGGCACTTGCGGTAAGTCTCGATGTCACCGACCCGACCAGTGTCGAGGCCACCGTTCAGCGTACGCTGAGTGACTTCGGACGTCTCGACGTCCTGATCAACAGCGCGGGAATCAATATCCGGGGCAACATCGAATCACTCAGCTACGAACAGTTTCAGGCTGTTCAGAAAACTAACGTCGACGGAACCTGGCTATGCTGCAAAGCCGTTGTTCCGCACATGAAATCGTCCGGATATGGTCGGATCGTCAATATCGCCAGCACTCTGGGGATCGTCGGACTGGCGAACCGCACACCATACACAGCAAGTAAAGGGGCGATCGTCACGATGACGCGAGCCCTCGGACTCGAGCTTGCCAGGACCGGCGTCACCTGCAACGCACTTTGCCCGGGTCCATTTCTGACACCCATGAACATTCCCATCGCTGACTCTGAAGAAGCCAGACGCAACATCGTTGGTGCGACAGCCATGGAACGCTGGGGCAACCTGAGTGAAATTCAGGGAGCCGCTCTGTTGCTTGCGAGCCCGGCCTCCAGTTATATGACCGGCAGTCTGATCACTGTCGATGGAGGCTGGACGGCGCGATAGCCGGTCCTTGAGGGTCAATCACGCTGTCCGACAAGCACGACGTAACCATCCGGATCGTGAATCCGAAGTTCGCCGGCAGGCATGAAGAATCGAGTCACGACCTGAAAGACACACGGTGCGTGCGCAGGAAAGTTCACAGGCTTTCCTTCAAAGTCCGGAACGCCTCCATCCGGAACCCCACTCCATAGCAGATGCTCGCGCAGGCCAACGACATTTCCGGAGTACATGTAAAACAGAACGGCCTGCTCCGCCGCATTGATCCTTCCAGAGGCGCGAGCCAGCATCAGCCTCGCATCACCAGAACTCAACAGGCACCAGTTCGTCCCGCCATCCGGCCCCGCAAAACGGCTGTGGCAGACAAAACCAAGAAGCTCATAGAATGCCGCCGACCGATCGACGTCACTGACATGTGCCATCGGAATACTCTCAGTCACCTGCGATTCCGTGGGACAGACTTTTCTACTCAGAGCCATGACCACTCACACCGATCGAAAGACGTCTGACAAGATCAATGAATACTGAGACATCCTGCACGGAAGTCCGGAACACGTTTTCCCGGGCCGGAGTGCAGGTTCCCGAAGACGATGGTGAGATGCTCGATCCCTCCACGAGGAGACATCAGATCAGAGCGACCACGATCAGGCAAATCTGATCCGATTGACCTGAATGACAGCGATTCTGCCAGGTGTCAGCGGCCTTTTCACGTGCGATACGGCACACATTTCACGATTGTCGAAAACATATGGCTCCACTAAAGTCCCCGCTCTTCGCAGCATCCGCAGACCGCAAACCGATGCTGGCAGCGACAGTGTTTGAAGCTGTTCTGATTCATCTCACGTTTGAGTTCCGAGGGAACAGGAGTTCCGATCGATGGTTTACCGCCCGCGTACGAAAGCAAAACTGGCGAAGAAATCCAGACGCTGCCCGAAATGTGGCAAGATTGTTCGTGACATGAAGCGATGCAAGACCTGCCACAAGCTTCAGAAATAGTATCGTCCTGTCAGTGAAACACCGCAGCCGAGGCAATCCGTGTCACACCCCGAAACGACTCGCCGGAAGGCATTATCTTCCGCGGCTGCGGTATCGCTCCTGATGCTGCACGGGACTGAGGCTTCACAGACTTCTCAGGAGACACCATCTGCCGATGCATCGAAATCTGCGTCGACATCCGTCCCGGCAGACTTCCGAATTCGGAACGGAAGAATTCGGCAGTCGGTCATGGGCTGGTGTTTCAATCCGATGCCGGCTCCTGAACTGATTCGGCATTGTGCAGCAATCGGCATTGAAGCCATCGAAGGCATCGATCGCAGGTTCTACCCGGAAGCCACCGGGGCAGGACTGAAGATCGCGCTGGTGAGCAGTCACGGCTTCAGCACGGGGCCTGTCGATCCAGCGAATCATCCAGTCTGCATCGAAAAGCTCCGTGAGGCCATTGACGTTGCCGTTCAGGTTGGCGCGCCAAGTGTGATCACATTCACAGGTATGCGCGTTCCCGGGATGTCCGACGCGACCGCGGAAGAAAACTGTTTTCAATGCTGGAAACAGATCATTGACCATGCGGAGTCGAACAACATTACCCTCGTACTGGAGCACCTGAATTCGCGAGACGACAGCCACCCGATGAAAGGTCATCCAGGCTATTTCGGCGATGATGTCGAACGTTGCGTGCGACTTGTGGAACGCATGCAGTCGGATCGGTTCAAACTGCTGTTCGACATTTATCATGTGCAGATCATGCACGGCGATGTGATACGTCGGATCCGAAAGTACGCCCAACTCATCGGACATTATCATACTGCAGGAAATCCCGGCCGTCGGGAACTCGATCACGTCCAGGAAATTAATTACCCGGCGATACTCAACACCATCCTCGAGACGGGCTACAAGGGCTATGTCGCTCAGGAGTTCATTCCGACGTGGGACGACCCCGCTCTTTCTCTTCGGCACGGCGCGATGGTGATGGATGTCTGAAATTCCATCAAATCTCCACGAGTCGGGCCCGTCCGACGTCGTCGTCAGGGATCTCGGCATGCAGCCGATCGCTGACCTGATGATTCAGCTGAATCTCAAGCCGCATGATCTGGTGACCGCATCATCGAGTCAGATCACACACAAACTGATCACCCGGGCGATGAAGGGCCGTCGTCTGACTCCACACAGCAAACGTCTGGTGCAACACGCAATTTCTGCGGCAACAGGCAGAAATTGGTCGCTGAGCGATTTATTCAGCTATTGAAGTGTCTCAACTGAATGGCGGGCACAGGCGCAGCCGCCACCTGACGGTGCCGATTCGTGGCGACAGAACTGTGCGATGATCCGGCGAAGCCTGCGGACGCCGATCCCGATCTCGCGGACGGTCACTTCGAGTACGGGACCACGATCAATTCTGCAGCATGGGCTGTGAGTCATCACCGGGGGTCTGGAACCGGGATTTCGTTGAGAAATGCAGTGTTTTTCGCCGAAATTCGCCATAGGAGCAAACAGCCTTCCCGCACTATAACACAGTCTCTCGGAGAGCTTCGACGCGAGACAAAGGATTGAATTCGCCATGTGGATCGCGACACTCATCGCCACGTTTATTCTGTACTGGATCTACGATGGCTACGGCCGTTTTCTGCAGCTGCTGTGCCTTGCCAGACGGCCCCTGAAACCCATCACGGCAACAACTCAGGAACGGTCAGCATCACTGCCATCCATCACGTTGCTGCTCACCGTTCATAACGAAGAACGAGCGATTCGTAATCGCCTCCAGAATCTTCTGGACTGCGATTACCCTGCGGATCGATTTCAGATTCTTGTTGCTTCCGATGGATCCACAGACCAGACGAACGAGATCGTTCGAACGTTTGATTCATCTCGCGTGCGATTGTTTGAAAGTCCGGGACTGGGGAAAACCGGAACTCAAAATGCCGCCATTCGCGAGATCACATCTGACATCATTGCGTTTACTGATGCGGATATCATCTTTGATCATGCGTGGCTGCGAACGGTCGCAGACGTTTTTGACGATCCGGACGTGGGAGCTGTGGACGGACGACTGCTTTACGGTGAGGCCACCGCTGCCATGCAGACCAGCCAGGGAT
>JBKDRW010000394.1:0-12339 GCA_046341255.1 Planctomycetota bacterium | reverse complement strand
CTTCAAGCCCGAGAAGTTAAAAGTCGAGATCTGCAAGCCAGCGAAGCGCGGGAAGCCGACCTGCTGCGAGCCGGTGCATTGCTGCGCCCCTGCTCCGGCATGCGGCAGTCACTGTGGATCACACTGTGGCAACCACTGCGTGTCCTCATGTCACGGCTGTCACAACTCTTGTGGCACCAGCGCGTGCGCCAATGGAGCATGCGGCGTTGCAGCCCCGGCAGCAGCCCCGGCAAAGGTTGAAGAAGCGCCTGCTCCTCCAGCAGCCCCAGCACCAGAGGCAAAGTGATGTAGTTTGTCAGGCACAGCATCCGTTCGACAATATGTCAGGATTGCGAGGTACTGACTGGGCCGGAAACTGTTCCCGACGCCGTTTGCCGGAAATGTATTCTTGGCAGGCGGCGAGGGTCATTCGGTAAAGTGAAGCGGCAGGGATGCCGTTTTTTTATGCGCGAACCGTTGTCTTGACAAGTGTCGTCGAAACGGGCATGCTCCACTGATGTCATCGATTCCTAAGCAGAAAACGGGCAAGCGATTTGATTCGCCGGAACAGGAAGCATTCCTGAATCTGTGGCGAACGTACGATTGCCTTAAGGCTTTGGAAGATGAGTTGTTCTCGAGATTTCATCTTTCTGCACAGCAGTATAACGCATTGCGGTTGTTGCGGTCGGCGTTTCCGGATTCGATGCAGACACTTGCGCTGGGGAAGAGGCTGATCTCTCGTGGTCCTGATACGACCCGAATGCTGGATCGGCTGGAACAGCGGCGATTGGTTGCCAGAGAGCGGAAATCTGATAACCGTCGAGTGGTCGAGATCGCAATTACCCCAGAGGGAATTGCGCTTCTCGATCAGATGTCTCAGCAAGTTCGTGAGATGCACGACAGGCAACTTGGTCATCTCAGTCGGTCGGACCTGCGGGATCTGGTTGCCCTGCTCCGGCGAACTCGTGAGCCGCATGAGGATGCCAGTTGTGACTGGCTGGATGAGTGAAGAACTGGCGGTGCGGCCGGAAGGGGGGTGTCCTTCTGGTCGAAATGTACGAGCGATCTGCTTAAGCCTGTATCTACTTTGCACGTTGTGAACAAAAGTTCCAGCGGAGGTTGACGTTGATGAAGACTTCATTCCTGACTTTGACCGTAACTCTGATCAGTGCCGCGTTTTGTGCAGCCGAAGACTGGCCGCATTGGCGAGGTCCTCTGAACAACGGGCAATCGTACGAAACGGGATTGCCGGACAAATGGTCCCCGAAAGGCGAAAATCTCCTTTGGAAAAAGGAGGAGTTCGCAAGCCGGTCGTCACCAGTTGTGATGAATGATCGCGTCTATGTTGTTTGCAGAGCATACCCTGAAACTACAAAAGAAGGCGAGAAGACAGTTTGCATCAATGCGAAGACGGGCGAATTGATCTGGGAGAGTGTTCACAATCTGTATCTGACAGATGCTCCCGCGGAACGAGTCGGCTGGTCGAGTGTGTGTGCGGATCCTGCTACGGATACGGTTTTCGTTCTGGGGCTTGGGTGTGTCTTTCAATGTCTTGATGGCAAGACCGGCAAGGTCATCTGGGAACACTCCATGAGCGAAGAGTACGGAATGTTGTCGACCTACGGTGGCCGAACAAACTTTCCGGTTGTCTTCGAAGATCTGGTGATCATCAGCGGCGTCATGACGGGATGGGGAGAAATGGCCATACCGGCACATCGATTCGTCGCCTTCGACAAAAAGACAGGTGTCGCACAGTGGCTGAAAAGCACCAAACTTCGTCCTGAAGATACAACCTACAGTACCCCGGTCTTCACGACGTTCAAGGGTCAGGCTGCAATGGTTGTCGGCGCGGGCGATGGAGCGGTCTATGCGTTTCAGCCGCGAACCGGCAAGACGATCTGGAAGTATCAGGCGTCGACCCGCGGTCTCAACACCAGTCTGCTTGTTGATGAAAATGGCATCGTTTATGGCGGACACGCCGAGCAGAATGCCAGTGATACGACGACGCTCGGAGCAGTCTTTGCATTCGATGGTAAAGTTGAAGGTGAAATCGCCGAAGACAAGTTGCTCTGGAAAGTGCCAAAGCGTGCGGTGGGGCGAAGTTGTCCCGTGAAGCTTGGTGATCGAGTTTACTACGTCGAAGACGGTGCGACTCTGGTGATTGTCGATGCGAAGACAGGGACAGTCGTCGGTCAGAAGAAGCTTGGACGAATCATGTTCGGAAGTCCTCTCGCAGCAGACGGAAAACTCTATATCGCTGAAAACACCGGTCGCTTCTACGTGTTGAGGCCGAGTGAAAAAGGCGTCGACGTCGTCAGTGAAGCCCGCCTTGGTCAAGGTGAAGAAGTCTTCGGATCTCCGGTTGTATCAAACGGTCGGATATTCCTGCCGACTATTGAAGCTCTTTACTGCATCGGAAGCGGGGACGCAAAGTCCACTGCTGCAACAAGGTCCAAACTGTCAGAAGAGACCCCGGCTGCGAATGACAAGAAGATTGCTCAGATCATGCTGACGCCTGTTGAACAGTTGCTTGAGTCCGGCGCGAAGACCACGCTGGAGGTCAAGGGCTACAACAAGCTCGGGCAGTTTGTTTCGTTGTTGAAGGATGCGGTCATCACTGCTGAAGGCGGTGGAACTGTTTCCGGCAACGTCTACGCGGCTCCTAACTCCGGTGTTGCAGGTGTTGTTCTCACTGCGAAATCTGGGGAGATGACTGCGACAGCGCGGCTTCGCGTTGTTCCTCGGTTGCCTTGGTCGTTCGATTTCTCGGATGAGAAAGTTCCGTCGGTCTGGATCGGTGCTGACTACCGCCACAAGCCCGCGCCCCTTGATGGACAGAAGGGACTTGTCAAGATCAGTACGATTCCCAAGGGAACGCGAAGTCAGGCATGGATGGGCTGGACCGATCTTCACGACTACACGATTGAGGCAGACTTCAAAGCTACGGAAAAGGATGGCAAGATTCCAGATATGGGCCTGATCAACCAGCGGTACACGCTGGACCTTCAAGGGGCTCAGCGTCTTCAGATTCGATCATGGACGGCTCGTTTGGAGCTTCGATTCGCCAAGACGATGGATTTTCAGTGGTCACCGGGAACGTGGTACACAATCAAGTTCCGAAGCGAAACCAAAGACGGCAAGGTTACGCTTCGAGGAAAAGTTTGGCAAAAAGAGTCTGAAGAGCCGAAAGAGTGGACGATCGAGGCAACTGATGAGACTCCAAGTCTGAAGGGCAGCCCGGGACTCTTTGGCAACGCCACCGATGCTGAGTTTTACATTGACAACGTGAAGGTCTCGGCCAATAAATGAAGTCGTGCTCAACGATTGCGTTGAGTCCTGATGCTGACACCCATGAACTCACAAACGATTACTTCAATAAGGATATAGTCATGTTGAAAGTCACTCAGCGAATGATTGTTGGTCTCGCTTTTGCGACCACGATTGCTTGCCCTGGGGCAATCTTTGGCGGAGAAGATCCGACTGCAACGGTGGTCGAGCGAATTGCCGGGATGAAGGTCGGCAAGAAGGACTGGCCTCAGTGGGGCGGAAGCTATTTTCGCAACAACACTCCCGACGGCAAAAATATTCCAATCACATGGGATGTTGCAACCGGGGATAACGTGGTGTGGTCCATGCCGCTCGGCTCGGAAACCTATGGAAACCCGGTTGTTGCCAACGGGAAGGTTTATGTCGGAACAAATAACGGAAATGGCTACATCAAGCGATACCCCAGCTCCGTGGACCTTGGCTGCCTGATCTGCTTTGATGAGAAGTCAGGCAAGTTTCTTTGGCAACATTCGAATGAGAAACTGCCAACCGGACGAGTCAACGACTGGCCTCATCAGGGAGTTTGCGCGTCGCCGTATGTGGAAGGCGATCGACTCTGGTACGTGAGCAATCGTGGGCATGTTGTGTGCCTGGATACCGAAGGATTCCATGACGGTGAAAACGACAGCCCTGTTGCGGATGAAAAGGTTCAGGAGAAGGACGAAGCAGACATCGTCTGGTCGCTGGACATGATGAAGGAACTGAAGGTCTCCCAGCACAACATGTGCAGCTGCTCTCTGACGTGCGTCGGTGATTACCTGTTCGTCATCACGGCAAACGGAGTTGATGAGGGACACATCACCATTCCGGAAGAGAAGGCCCCAAGCTTCATTTGCGTGAATCGCAACTCAGGACAGGTCGTCTGGACGGATAATTCTCCGGGCGCCAATGTCCTTCATGGTCAATGGTCATCACCAGCATTTGGAGTCTTCGACGGAGTCGCTCAGGTTCTGTTCGGTGCTGGTGACGGTTATCTCTATAGCTTTGCCGCTGAAGGTAAGGACGGCAATGCAGAAATGCTCTGGAAGTTTGATTGCAATCCGAAGGATTCGATTTACGTCCTCGGCGGACGAGCCACACGAAATCACCTGATTGCAACTCCAGTCGTTTACGATGGCCTCGTTTACGTTGGCGTTGGCGAAGACCCGGAACATGGCGAAGGTCAGGGTCATCTGTGGTGTATTGATCCAACCAAGCGAGGCGATGTCAGCCCGACGCTGGTCTACAATTCCAAAGAGCCAGACAAAGTGATTCTTCACAAGCGTCTTCAGGCGATGGACGAAAAAATGGGTGACTTTGAGCGAGAGAACCCGAACTCGGCTGCAGTCTGGCATTACGTGGGTGCTGACACCGAAGTCTTTGAGACCACCATGCATCGCACCTGTGGAACAGTTGCCATCAAGAAAAACCTGCTGTTCGTTGCCGACTTCAGTGGTCTGTTCCACTGTTTGGACGCCAAGACTGGTAAGCCTCACTGGACATACGACATGTTCGCTGCGTCCTGGGCATCTCCGTTGATCGTCGAAGACCGTGTCTACATCGGCGACGAAGATGGTGATATCGCGATCTTCAATCTTTCTGCCGACATGGAGAAGATCGGCGAAGAGATCAATATGGGTTCATCAGTTTACACGACGCCGGTCATTGCGAATGACACGCTCTACATTGCCAATCGAAATCGATTGTTTGCAATTCGGGAAGGCGCGAAGAGCGAGCCTGCCAGGTAGTCAGTCTCCGCTGCTTCCTGTTCGACGAGAGTTCTGAGACCCTGTCAGGTGCGAGTCTGACAGGGTCTTTTCATTGCCAGATCGGATCCCGATTGCCTGTCGTTTGTCGTATCTGTCGGACTCGAGGCCGTCGAGGAACTCACACTGAACAATTCGGGCAGATCGTGCAACCCAGAATTTCGAGTCCCCTGCCGTACCGTCTGTTTCGGGAATCTGTCACGGAACGAACGAAATTTGTCAGCCGTTCTTTTCGAAAGTTGTCAGACTCGTAAAATTATGTGATACAACATCTCCAATTCGACGGCCTGCCTCAAATGAGGCTTTCCCAGCCCGCAATTCGCCGTGCCGCATGGAGCATCCATTCAAACGCCGTTGATTTAGAGACGTTATGGCCAAGAAGGCAGCAAAATCCGCCGCAAAGCCAGCAAAGCCGGTCGCCGACGAAAAGCCGAATCGAAAAGCTGTCAAAACCATGTCCCGTGCTGTCTCGGCGAGTGGTTTTGATGATCGCGTCGAAGACAGGACACTGGAGATTGGCCGCGAATTGTTCTCGCGAGTGCAGCATCGATCGCCATCGATTTTTCACGGGCGATGGTGGGAAGACCGCCTTATGTCGTGGGCGATGGGAGACGAAGCGGTTAAGGTTCAGATGTTTCGCTTTGTCGATGTCCTTCCGATGCTGAAGGATCATAACTCCATTGCGCGGCATCTGGATGAGTATTTCGAGGAAGTGCGCGACAAGTTGCCATGGGCGGCTCGAATCGGGCTCGACCTTTCGACCAGCAACAGCATCCTGAGTCGCGCACTTGCATACAACGCTCGCACAAATGCAGCTCGAATGGCAAGGCGATTCATTGCTGGTTCGAATGTTGATGAAGTGCTGGCGTCGGTTCGAAAGATCCGACGCAGCCGGTTTGCGTTCACGCTCGACCTGCTTGGCGAAGCCATCATCGCGGATCGTGAGGCGGATCATTACCAGCAGCAGTATATTGCTCTCATCACTGGAATGTCTCAGCAGGTCAACAGCTGGCCGGAAGATTCGCTTCTGGACATGGACCATGAAGGCCACATTCCGCGAGTCAATGTGAGTGTTAAGCTGTCGGCGCTGGACAGCCAGTTTGCGCCGATCGACGCTGAAGGAACGATTCGACGTGTGACCGAACGACTGCGACCGATCCTGCGAACGGCTCGAGAGAATCATGCTTACGTCCATATCGATATGGAGCAGAATGATTATCGCAGGTTGACGTTTGAGATCTTTCGTCGCGTGATGATGGAAGATGAATTCCGTGATTGGCCGGATTGTGGCATCGTCGTTCAGGCTTATCTGACATCGGCCGAGAACGATCTCAAAGGAATGCTGGACTGGGTGAAGAAACGCGGCACGCCGATCTGGATTCGACTTGTCAAAGGTGCGTACTGGGACTTCGAAAGCATCGTCGCGGAATATCGTGGCTGGGAGGTTCCTGTTTATCGACGCAAGTGGCAGTCTGATGATTGCTACGAACGGCTGACTCGCATTCTGATGGAGAACTATCAATGGCTGCGACCGGCTCTGGCGAGTCATAACCTCCGAAGTCTGGCTCACGGACTTGCTTTGGCTGAAGAGCTGCATGTGCCGGATCGAGCCATGGAAATCCAGATGCTTTATGGCATGGGCGATGAACAGGCGCAGCTCTTTTTGGATCGCGGCCAGCGAGTTCGCATCTACACACCGTTTGGAGAACTGATTCCTGGCATGGCGTACCTCGTGCGTCGCCTGCTGGAGAATACGTCCAACGATTCCTTCCTTCGCCAAAGCTTTACCGAACATATTGCCGTTGAGAAACTTCTTATGAAGCCGTCAAGTCACGCTGCCGCAGATCCGCCGATCCTGGATGCCCCGAAATCCGGATTTCATAACGAGCCTCTGGTGGACTTCACGAAAGAAGAAAACCGAACTGCGATGGTTCAGGCTCTGGCCGATGTCCGCGATCAGTTCGGCGGAGTTTATCCGCTGATTATTGATGGCAAGTCTTGCGACAGTCGCGCGACTCTGGTGTCTCGCAATCCTTCGAAGACGTCTGAGATTGTCGGGCGAGTTGCTTCAGCGACTGTCGATCAGGCGACTGATGCGATCGAAGCCGCGCGTCGAGCTTTCGGTATGTGGGCTGCAACTCCGGTCAACACGCGTGCCGAGTATCTGGAACTGATGGCGGCCGAAATACGCGAGCGGAGGTTTGAGCTGTCCGCATGGATCATCTTCGAAACCGGCAAGCCGTGGGCGGAAGCCGATGGAGATGTTGCTGAAGCGATCGACTTCTGCATGTACTATGCTCATGAGATGAAGCGACTGGGCCAGCCTCAAAAGTGCGACTTCATGGGCGAAGACAATTCGTACTCATACCGTCCTCGAGGAGTCTGCGTTGCGATCGCGCCTTGGAACTTTCCATTTGCGATTCTGACAGGCATGACGGTTGCCGCGATGGTTGCGGGCAACACGGTTGTCATGAAACCTGCTGAGCAGTCGTCCGTGGTCGCGGCGAAGCTGATGGAGATCATTCGCAACGCCAGTGTTCCTGACGGCGTCGTAAATTTTTTACCGGGAGTTGGTGAGGACATCGGACCTGCTCTTGTGGGGCACCCGGATGTGGACCTGATCGCGTTTACTGGTTCCCAAAACGTGGGGCTCGAGATCAACCGAGTTGCCGCTGATACGGACAAGCGGCAGAAGAACGTCCGGAGAGTCATCGCCGAAATGGGTGGCAAGAACGCGATCATCGTGGATGACGATGCCGATCTGGACGAAGCCGTTGTTGGCGTCATCAGAAGTGCTTTTGGATATGCTGGACAAAAATGCTCCGCGTGTTCTCGCGTGATCGTGCTGGAGACCGCTTATCAGCAGTTCATTCAGCGACTGGTCGAAGCGACGAAGAGCCTGAAGATTGGCGCGGCGGATGATCCGGGGACAAAAGTCGGCCCGGTGATCGATGAAGAATCCCGCGACCGCATTCTGGAGACGATTCGCAAGGTCGACCCGGAACACGGTGGCGTGCTGGCCCTGGCGATGGACCCCGGCGCTGTTGGCAAGCAGGGTACGTTTGTCGGGCCGCACATTTACATCGATGTGGACCCCACGTCACCGATTGCTCAGAACGAAATCTTTGGGCCTGTCTTGTGCGTCATGAAGGCAAAGAATCTGGATGAAGCATTCCAGATTGCCAACGGAACGCGGTTCGCACTGACTGGCGGAGTTTACAGTCGAAGCCCGCAGACGCTTCGAAGGGCTCGCAACGAATTTGAAGTAGGCAACCTGTACCTCAACCGCGAGATCACCGGGGCTCTCGTTCAGCGACATCCTTTCGGCGGTTATCGCATGTCAGGGATTGGCTCCAAAGCGGGTGGCCCCGACTACCTGCTGCAGTTCCTTGTTCCTGTCAACGTCTCTGAAAATACGATGCGCCGAGGCTTTGCTCCGAAGCAGGACGGTTGAGGCGTAACTGATTTTTCGTGGATGGGGCAAGCCGATTTTTGTTTTCGGTTTGCCGTAGACCTGTCCGTCCGGTGTGTTTCGCAGCGATTGTTCCGCGTGTATCCGATCACCAAACGGCCTCAGGTCGAACAGTCACGTCGGGAATCGCTAACAATCGGAGCTGATGGCTGCAGAGTTGAAGTTTTCACTCTCTGTTCTCGAGGACGAACTGTTCCATGGTATGCTCAGAGGGATCGGACGCCTGTGTTCAGATGCATCTGCTTCCAGATTTGGCAGTTGCATTTCTTGGCCGTTGGTAAAAGAGTTCCGAGGACCAGCCATGGCGTTCCCGGACTCTGGGGTGGCGTAATGATGTGCATGTGCTCATCCGACAGCGACGACGATGTCATGCTGGACGAGTCTATTCGTACAAATCAAGCTGAATTCGTCGCTTAATCTTCGGGTGATACGTGCCCGTCGCTGGAGTCACATCCTCGGCCCTGTTAGTGCTGCCGTACAGCACGCTATTTTTAGGGAATGGGCCATATAGTCCGCGTAAGTCGGTGTTGGCCGAGTTGAACACTCCGTGGTGGCTCACTTGCAGCGACGAAGGCTAAGGCGAGCGAGAGAAGTCAGTACTCTGTAATCTGCTTCACACTCAGGGCTGCAATCAGGGGACTCCAGCCCGGATCGACATCGACTCTGTGTCTAACGCGTTTCCGCAAGTGTTGGCTGAGCTGCGAGAGCTTTAGCGGTTTTAATGAGTCCATTTGCGTCAAGACCGAGGTCAGCGAGAAGTTCTTCGCGGTCGCCATGTTCGACAAAAATGTCGGGAATGGCCAGCACTTTGAAGCGGTCGGTGCTGATTCCAATTCGATTCGCTGCCTCGAGGACAGCGCTGCCGAAACCACCCATGAGGGCGTTTTCTTCGATAGTAATCACAAAGCCAACCGAGGCCGCTTTGGCGATCACTTCCTCATCGACCGGTTTCACAAAGCGAGCGTTGATGACACCGACACTCAGGCCTTCTGCTTTCAGAGTTTCCGCCGCCGCCGACGCCTGGGGTAGCATCGTACCGCATGCGATAATGTTACCATCAGTGCCCCACGACAGAACCTCGGCTTTGCCGAGTTGAATCGGAGCGACGTCTCGAAGGACCTGTTCGACCTTCGTCTTTGGGTAACGAATTGAAACCGGCGAACGGCTGTGCAGAGCGAATTCGAGCATCGGGCGGATCTCAAGTTCATCGCCTGGAGCCGTTACGATCATGTTCGGGAAGATTCGCATGTAACTGTTGTCGAACACGCCGTGGTGAGTTGGTCCGTCGGGGCCGCACAGGCCAGCACGGTCCATACAGAAGATCACGGGAAGGTTTTGCAACGCGACTTCCTGGAAGATCTGGTCAAAACTTCTCTGCAGGAAGGTACTGTAGATGTCGACGATCGGCTTCATGCCGGATTTCGCCATGCCACCTGCAAAAGCCACGGCGTGACTTTCGCAGATGCCGGTGTCAAAGAATCGATCAGGGAACTCATCACGAATTCGCTCCAGCTTATTCCCCGCACACATGGCTGCCGTGAGAACGCAAACCGTCTCATCGTCTGTCATTGCTTCATGGATTGCATCCGACATGACTTCAGTGTACGAAATCTCCGAAGACTTCTTTACGGGTACAATCTCGTTTTCAGTGTCACGCTTGAACGGAGACGGTGTATGGAACTTGACCGGATCTTTACACGCCGGTTCAAATCCATGGCCTTTCTCTGTGAAGACGTGCAGCAGCACCGGCCCTTTGACATCTTTCACCATTTCCAGATATCGACGCAGTGAGCCGATGTCGTGTCCGTCGACCGGGCCGATATAGCGGAAACCCATTTCTTCAAACAACATCCCGCCGTGGAGAAATGATTTCAGAGCATCCTTAAAACCGCCGAGCATTTTTTCGGTCGATTCACCAACCAGCGGCACCTTGTTCAGCAGCCATGAGACATCGCGTTTCAGGCCATTGTAGAATGGAGCGACCCGGGCTTTGTCGAGATAGCTGGCCAGCCCGCCGACACGCGGGCAAATGCCCATTTTGTTGTCATTCAGAATGACTAGAAGATCTTTTTTTAGTCCAGCCGCATTGTTCATCGCCTCGAAGACAATGCCGGACGGAAGAGCCCCGTCGCCAATCACGGCGACGCTCTTGCGACCGTCTCTAAACATCAGATCATCGGCAGCTTTCATCCCAAGTACTGTTGAGACACTGCTGCCGGCATGACCAGTTACGAACAGGTCGTATTCACTTTCGACAGGATTCGGGTAACCCATCAATCCACCGCGACGGCGGATCGTAGAGAATTCATGGAATCGGCCTGTGACCAACTTGTGAGGATAAATCTGATGACCAGTATCCCAGATAAGTCGATCCTTTGAAAAGTCAAACGTCAGATGCAGCGCGATGCATAGTTCAATCACTCCAAGATTGCTGGCAAAGTGCGCAGCACGGTCGGAGACGATGGTCAGCAGCGTTTCGCGAATTTCGTTCGACAACTGCACCAGTTGTGCGTCACTCAGACGCTGCATGTCCTTGGGTGATCGAATACCGCTGAGAATTTCGAATGACATTCTTGTCGAGCCTTATCGCAATCTTGCGTTCTGAAACGATCGTTTGTAAGTGACGTTGGAATGCAGTCAGGAGACAATCCTAGTGATCTCGTTCGATAATGAAACGAGCGAGATCCCTCAGCCATCTGCTGCCTTCGCCGAATACCTCAACAGTGCTGCAGGCTTCGTCTACAAGTCGCCTCGCCTGCTTCCGACTTTCTTCGATTCCAAGAAGAGCCGGGTATGTGAGTTTCCCCAGATCAATATCTCTTCCCGGATTTTTCCCGAGTTTGGCCTGATCGCCGGTGACGTCCAAAAGATCATCTGCGATCTGGAATGCCAAGCCAATACAATGCCCATAGTGACGCAATCGCTCACGTTCGCTCTGTCCGGCCCCGGCGCTGATTGCACCAAGCTCCAGAGAGGCCGCAATCAATGCGCCTGTCTTCATTCTATGGATCTGAACCAGCTCTACTACGCGGTTCCCTTCACTTCGGTTGGAATCGTTCCCCTCGGAATCCGTCGCAGTGGACAGGGTTTCAAAAAAAAACGAGGAAAATGAGGCAAAATCCGACAGTGTCGATTCCTCCCGGAGTTGAAAATCAACCGCCAACGGGGTTGTCTCACAACCGTTGTTTTTCAGGGATTTCAGGCTGAGGTCGCCCCTATCGCACAGGAGGGAACCCCGCTCTGCTTCAAGGTCCTTCACCTGCCCGCCAACCATCCCGGCTCCCCCGGCGGCGATGGCAAGCAGCCTGATCATCTGAAGGATACGGACAGAATCCGAATTGGAATTTGAGGCGGCTACCTCTCTTTTGGCGGACTCGGAATCAGCCGTCGTGATCGTCTCGAACGCCAGCGTTAGCAGACAGTCGCCCGCCAGTACCGCCAGAGCTTCACCGAAGACTTTATGGCAGGTCAGCCGGCCTCGGCGGTAATCGTCGTTATCCATAGACGGTAGGTCGTCATGAATCAACGAGTAGGTGTGAATCATTTCGATCGCGCAGGCTGCCGGAATGGCATTTTCCTGATACCCGCCGCAGATTTCATTGGCGAGCAACACGAGAACAGGACGCAATCTTTTTCCGCCTGCCATCAGGCTGTACTCAACAGCAGTCTTCAGGCTCACCGGCCAGGGAGCCGAATCAATCCGTCGCTGCAAGGCCGATTCTACTATTGATAGAAGCGAATCCACTCGGCATCGAAAGGTGGGCAGTGACGTGATGACCTCAGTTTCAAAACACTGCTGATTCTTGGAACCGGATG
>JBKDRW010000393.1:0-13655 GCA_046341255.1 Planctomycetota bacterium | reverse complement strand
TCACCAGCAGACTTGCGGCCAATTTGGTCTTCAGACTCTCATCTCCGGCGGCCTCCAGTGCCGACTTGCCACCGAGTGCTGAAATCGGCGTCCTGAGCCATGCTTCAACGCCCGCGGTCTCCTGATTCCGCAGCATCTTGCGGAACTGAACGAGCGGCATTCCCTCAGGGCAGAGCCAGCGACGATCGAATGGCCTCGACTGCTGACGTTCGAAATCAACAACCGACCTTTTTTCCTGATCACCGGTCGTGGTAATCAGATCACCAGCGATGGATCGCAGCCGGACAATCACCTTGTCGATCTCGAAATCCGGCGCGGTAACACGGATGAAGGGACCGGTAATATTCTGCGCGGCCGCCTGGTCCGCATCCACAACGTCGAAAAGATCCAGATCGGCAATCGCTTCCGGCAGATTTTCGAGCGAGTGAATCTGGTCGAGGGGAAGATTCTGAGACAGAACAATCATCTCTGCAGCGTGACCAGTTCCGTCAGGATGATGGCAATCATGATGATCGTGACTGTCATTTCGCCTGATCAGAGCATCTGCCTCAAAACGAGTCAGCACCTCTGACAGCGACGAAACACTCAGGTCAACAGAAAACGTGTTATATCGCTCTTCAGAAGTGAACAGATCGATCTGCTGAGCCAGCGCTTCTGTTTCCACGGCGAGGTCTCTGTCGGTCAGCAGCGTGGCCGCATGATGCAGCGATGCTGCGGCTTCCGTGATGCGACCATCCCACGCCTGACACAATCCGAGGTTGTGCCATACCGCACCGTCGGTCGGGTAACTGTCAGCCAGACGATTATAAAGAATGGCCGCCGGTTCCCAGCATCCAAGCACACTCAGTTTGCGTGCCCGCATATCCTGCTGAACAGCGTCTTCGCCGCCACTCACCGGCAACAGCGGGTACGCACTGCGGAACATAAATGGCAGCGAGGATTCGGACTCAAAGCTGACAAGCTGCAGGACCAGTTGCTTCTGACGCTCTCCACTGGACATGCGGACTGCAAGTGCCAGATGTTCACGAGCCGACATCAACAGACCCAGCCGAGCCATCTCGGCGGCAATATACGACGCGAGAAAACCAATACCCTTTGAATGATGCTTCGCACAAATCTGAAATGTCCGGTGCAGAATTCGTCGAGAGGCATGAAATCCGTCTTCCTTCAGACTGATTTCACTCAGCGAAAGAAGAATCAAAGGATTGTCGGGATGGCTTTTCAGGAAATCGTTGGCGATCTGCCGAGCTTCCGCGGACTGCCCCGTTTCGAACAGCGTTGATACAAGTTCTCGCGCTACGACCTCTTTGTCAGGATGCGCCTTCAGCAGATCTCGAAAGATCCTGATGGCAGCTTCCGGCTGGTTGTCCTTGAGGCGAAACGCCTTCTGAAGATCTGTCAGGATATCATTGCAGCAGAACTTCAGTTTCTTCCCGCTGCCACATGGGCACATTGCGTAAGGGTCGTTCGCCATTCAGGCACCTTTTCCAGTTGTTCGAGGCAGAATGTCGGGTACGCGCGGAACCGACAATTCTGATGAAAATTTCAAGCTCGTCCTCGAGTAAACGTCACACCCGCCGACGAACAAACACGTTATTTTTGGATCGAATCCATTCAAAACCCGCAGGATGTTAACAGATTTCCCCTGTTCTGGCAGTCTGTTTCACCTGCTTTCGAGTGGCGTCTTCTTTCTCCTGAAGACCAGCCAAAACACCACATTTCAGCAACGAACCAGCATGATCCCGAAGAGGAAAACTCCCCGAAACCCGATGTTTTCGGACTCGCATCAGGATCGATGGCCCTGCACCGAATACCGGAACTTTCAGGCCATCATGTGCGGAGCATCATGATCCTGAACCAGACGAACGGCTTTCCAGCGACCACTGGCGAATCGAGCGATCATCAGGCCTCCGGTCAGAATAATGTTGGCTGAACACGTCATCCACAGTCGATCAATCGTGGCATGCCCGGTTCGAAGCAGAATCCAGGCCGGAACAACCATGACGAGCCAACTGGACAGCAACGTGACGAGCATCGGAAACACGGTGTCACCGGCACCGCGAAGTGCTGAGGAATATACGACTGCAAGTCCGTCAAACGCCGAGTAAATCGCGACAAAGGTAAGCAGCGTCGCTGCCGTCGCCGCAAGGGCGTGCAAATCCGGACCACCGTCACTCACCTCGCGGGCAAAAAGAAAAAACGGCTTCAGGCAGACCTCTGGAGCGAAAATCAGCATCAATCCCGTCCCGCCGGTCCATGCGGTGCCCAGAAGAAAGGCGTTTCGAACGGTACTCGTGGCCTCACGAATTCGCTCGGCACCAATATGGTGTCCAACCAGAGTCTGGATGGCGGTTCCGAATCCCAGCAGCGGAACAAAGATCAGCGCATTCACCGCAAACGCCAGATTCGTTGCTGCCAGATCGGACTGGCTGAGTGATCCGATCATCATCAGAAATGCCGTGAATCCCGAATTGTCCACAAAGTAATGCAGACCACTGGGTACGCCGTATCGCAGAAATTTTCGAATGAGGTCACGATCATAGCCCGCATGCTCCAGAATCGAACGCCCCTGGCGATGACGCACGATCAGCACGAGGTAAATGATCGACTCCACCAGTCGTGCGAGAACCGTTGCCAGGGCAGCGCCGCGAACGCCCATCTCCGGGAATGGACCGACTCCGTAGACCAGCAGATAATCGAGCCCGAAGTTGATCATGACCGAAATGAAGCTCAGAAACATGGCGACATGCGTCATGCGTCGCCCGTTGAAATAGCAACTCAGCGCAGTTGCCAGCAGAGTGATGGGGCTTCCCGCACAGAGCGTATTGAAGTACTGAGCTTCAAACTCAGCCACATCGGGAGGATGCCCCATCAGTGACAGCAACGGACGCGAAAACGGCAGACAGCACAGGAGGAGCAGTCCCGAAATCACGGCGAGACGAATGGCCTGCCACAGGGATGCCATCATCCGATCCGGACGATTCGCTCCGTCATATTGGGATATAAACGTATTTGCATACAGTACTGTTCCCATCGGCACACAGATGACAGTCCAGTTCAGCATGGACGCGGGAGTCACCGCGGCCAGCGCGGCTTCCGAACAGCCCGCCAGCACCATGCGATCCGCCGCGCTCATCATCGCCTGCGACCCTGCACTGATCATCAGGGGTGCGGCGACTCGAAACAGTTCGGACATGCTGCCCGCATCACCATGGACTTCAGCCGACATGGTGGCAGTCATCAGACGTAAATGCGTTCGCGATCACCAGTCGACGGATGACGGCCACACGCGTTGTCAGAGGCCTGTTCCAGTGATGCCATCGTCAGCGCTTTCTGGTACATGCGTTCGCCAGCCGGCGTCGGATACACGGCATTCACGCAGGCCTGACACAGCGAATGGCCAGGGAGCCCGACACAGGCCGCCAGAGACTCCACAGGAAGATATCTGAGACTGGTGGCACCGATCGCGTCGGCCATCGCCTGTTCTTCCTCCGGCGTGATCACCTGGCCGCTCATAAATCCTGGTGCAAAGAGCTCACTGACGGTCGACATGTCAATCCCATAAAAGCACGGAGCAATGATGGGCGGACACGCAATTCGGACATGAATCTCGCTCGCACGACCTCGATCCTTCAGCAGGAACAGAAGTTCGCGAAGCGTCGTTGCTCGCACGATGGAATCGTCCACGAGCAGCACGCGTTTTCCCTCCATGATCTCCGGCAGAGGCGTGTATTTCATACGAACCTTGTCTGCACGGTTGTTGCCCTCGATAAACGTGCGACCGATGTATCGATTGCGAATCAACCCTTCCAGCGATGGCACCTTCAGCTGAAACGCCATGCTGTCCGCTGCAGCCTTGGCCGTATCCGGCACAGGAACAACAATCACATCGTCGCCAATCGGAATCGTTTCTCGCCTCGCCAGTTCTTCACCCAGACGCTTACGCGACAGGTACACGCCCGCATCGTCAAACGAGCTTCCCGCATTGGCAAAGTAAATCCACTCAAAGAAGCAATGCGCCTTCTTCGGGCTCTCCGCGTATTTTTCGACTCGAACAGTTTCGCCATCCACAATCACCACATGACCCGGCGGAACGTTTCGAACACTGTCCTCTGAAAACCCCAGATGCGTCAAAGCCACGCTCTCACTGGCGGCGGCAAACAACGAACCCTCAAGGGCGTAGCACAACGGTCGCATCCCAAGCGGGTCGCGAGACACAAACATCTGCCCGCGAGCATTCAGAAACACAACATTCCACGAACCGTCCATCCGGGCCGACAGAGTTCGCAGCAGTTCGGTCGGAGTAATCTGCGGATTGAGTGATAATTCGTGCGATATCAGATGATGCAGAACTTCCGTGTCGGTCTGACGAGTCAGATGAAAGTCGGTTGTCTGGAGAATCTCATCGCGAAGTTCCGTGTAATTCGCCAGCTGACCATTGAATGCAAAGCTGAACCACTTCGATTTTGCAATATGCTGACGTTCAAATGGCTGCGCGTACGTCGGATCATCCTTGCCGCATGTGGCGTAACGAACATGGCCGATCGCTGCCTGACCGGCATGTTCCGCCATCAGGGCTTTGTAACGATTCTCATGATTCATGCGGAAGACTTCCGCAACGCCGCCGACATCCTTGTGTGTCTGAATCAATTGCAGTCGCGCAGGATTATAGCTGGTCAGGCCGGCTGCCAGTTGTCCGCGGTTCTGCATGTCCAGCAGCATCCCGGGAATCAGTCGCGACGCGCGGTTCCGCACATCCTGAGGATCTTCCGTGGAAGGATCAACAGTCTTCTTGTCCCGTGTTCGCAGGCGAGGAATCAGCGGACTCAGGTCGCCGGAGTTCAGGTGATAAACGGCGGCCACGCCACACTCGTGCTGCAGTTCGTCCATACCGACGAGTTCATTCTTTCAGAGGATTCTCGCATTTCGGCGAGACAAAACAAATCGCGTCGGCTCTGCGAACCGAACTCCCGCATGATATCGGGAATCGACTCGCGTACCAATCAACTGACGCGATGGATCAGAGACCTCGCCGAAATGAGAGCCAGGGACCTGCTGCAGTTGTGAGAATCCACATTCTCACAGATCATCTTTGATGATTTTTGTCAGACCGCCAAAAAGACATTCGACGAATGGCATTTCGACTGCCTGCTCGACGAACCGTCGCACCACTGCGGCTTTCATGATTCAAGGCGGCCGTACCAGTCACTGCAATCGGGTCTGGCGGGATTGCTCTGCCATCTGAAAGAGGGGCGCGTCATCGAGTTCCGTGGTGGTGGTGGTCATGATGTCCGGAGCCGGTACTTTGCCCGGATCGCGAAGGAGCTTTGCATCCACCAGAGTCGCGTAGCTCAGAAAAATCAGCAGCCCCAGTGAAATGCCGTTCGGAAGTGCCTCAGGCCCGAAAAATTTCAACGCGCTCCCGGCAGACCTTGCAAGTTTGATCTTCGAGCCGCTCCATTGAACACTATACATCTCGTCGAGAATCAGGTGGGACAGGAATCCGATACCGACGCCGATGCCCATCAGCATACGAACTCGAATCTCATCACTGTGATAACTCAAATAGGTCAGCTCGGCCGCAATGAGCAAAGCAGGGATGCTGTGAAACATGCCGCGGTGAACAGTCAGCTTGCCAAGCAGCCACCCTCCACCGTATCGAGCAAACGCGTACGTCAGCATCCCGCACAACATGGCGCGGTCAGAATCCATCCCAAGCTTATTCACGTGCAGCATCAGCAACAGCGGAGCAATGGCAGCCGTCAGACTGCTCAACTCCTGAACCGGACGCCCACTTTCCGAATCGAGATCCGGAAGCATTCCTGCCATCCAAGTCAGCGCCGCAGCAATACAGGCCTGCACAATCGAGAACCCCAGCATGAACACGGCCGCGCAGCCGTACGCAGCGCCAAGAAGGCCGCTGACGCTGATGTGTTCACGGTAACCTGCCATGGAAATTCTCTGTATTCAACAAATTTCAGTCCTGAAACGAATCGCGGGACACCGCCCCGGCAATCGGCTCGCTGCAAAAGATCCGGCCGACCTCCTTATAGCACCACGTTCGCGGATTCACCGAGATGGTCAACCGGACCAGACACCCGAAATTCCGCGGAAGATCCTCGTACTCGCCCAAAACAGACCGAAAATCGGCAGAAAACGACACTCGTGTTCTCTTCAACGTCGTTTTGTGCTAAACCACGCGATTCAGGCAGGATCCACAAGCAGGCGGAACCCGGTCGCCAATGGATACACGACCGGGGCAACAAGTCGGATGCATTTCGTTTTGGCATCCCGGAGTGTCCGTGAGGAAACCTGTCCGCAAGGATGTGCAGAATGGAATCAACTCTGCTCTTTATCTTCGGCTCGATTCTGTTTTTGATGTGCCTGGGCATGATGTATGGCGATCAGCGGACCATGCTGGGACTCTTTGACGGTCGGTTTTTTGCTCCGGTCGGTTCGATCTTCGGTCGCATCGTCAGTCTGTTCACAGAAGCATCGGAGCGAGGGGTCGAGTTCGTCCTCGCACATCTCTCATGGGTCATTGCTGCCGCTTCGGGATTTGTCGGGCTTCTGCTGATCATCTTCCTGATGGGTGGCGGACTGACAGCCGATGCAGCCGTCTTCCATGCAGATGTTCGGACACCTTTGAATTCGGGAGGTGTCATCGACCGACTTCCGGCGCTGCCCAGCCCGGTCCCTCAGGAACCGATTCAACTGGCCGAGCATATTCGAGATGATTCACGGCTCGTCTTTCAGACAAAAACCGCGGACTATGTGATCTTCGGACGACCGGAATTCACGAAGCCATGGCGACCACCCGCCACGGACGTGGCCATCGATGATCGCGTCAATCGCCCGATCACCAATCGTCCATTGCTTGATATTCAGTTTCGTCGACTTGGTTCATCCGTTCTTCTGGCTGATGAAATTCCTGAAACGGTTGCCAGAGGTCGTCTGATGGATCCTCTTCCGGATGCCTCATTTGTACGGCGAGCGGTCAACGCACTTCGAGATGACAACTGGAATGATGGGACACTGCTTCGAAATCCTGATGATCTCGGATTACCGCAGGGCTTCGTGCCGAACGCGACGAATGCTGACGTTCGCAACTTCGATGGACTGGTAGCGGAGTCCCGAGTTCGAATCATTCCCGGCGTCATGGTTTCCCGGCAGGATCTGAGCGTTGAAAAATCCATTCCGTCGGAAGCCCGGACGGGTGAAGTTGAAACGGAGATTCGAATCCGGAATCGGGGACGCGACAGTATTCGAGGCCTGCTGGTCAGGGAAATCATGCCCGAGGAGACTCAGGTGCGAGCGGCCTTTCCAGACGGTCTGCTCCGTGGTGATACCATGACATGGCTGATTAATGAACTGCGTCCGGATGAAGAAGAGACACTGCGATTCACGATGGTGCCGCCAACCGAGCCCGGATCGACTCGAAGGTCTCTGTTTGAGTCTCTGACGGAAGTCTCAGCACTGACGGCCGTCACAGCCTCAACGGTGGTCGACCGCACGGTTCCGAATCGGGCCCCATCCGACCGTCTGCGATCTCGCGAGATGCCGGGGACTCCGGACCTGCGTTTGACGATTGAAGAACCGAGAACGCGCGGTCGCGCGGGCGAATGGTCGACGTATTATTTTGTTGTTTCGAATGTCGGCAATGCCGTTGCCGAAGATGTTGTCATCCGGCTGATCCTCGACAAAATGCTCGATCAGCCTGATCTGCTCGAGAATCCCCGCGAAGATCACAACGTCTTTGCGAAGCTGTCGCGAATCCGTCCGAACGAGGAACGACGAGTGAGACTGGAAGTCCGACCCCGCAGAGAGGGTGTGACCAGTTCCACGGCGGAGCTGCTGTATCGAGAGCAACGACTCGATCTCCAACGCTTTCGACTGGCTGTTGATTCCGGACTGACAACATCCAGCCGCCCCTCGAGGTAATCGACCGAGCCGAGAAAGCTGTTCCGGACGGACGCTTTCATCAGTCTTATGGTGACCCTCAGGGGATCGTGCGGATGGCGGAAGAAGTCCGTCGTTCAGGACGCTCCATGGCCATCTCATTCTGATCTGGTGAACAACTTTTGCGATGCGGGATTCCGCAGACAGATCAGCATTTGACTCAGAGTGGGTGATCGTTGACGATGTGGTGAACATGGTTGTTGCGGTCCTTTGTTTTACAAACTGCTTTCCTCGTATCGCCCATTCGTTCAGCCCCGGAATTCCGGCAGCCACAGGATTTTGATTGTGCCCTTCTTGCAGCGGGAAATAGTCCTTGACGATGAATCCTCATTCGTCGGCGTCAGAATCGATCGTTGTGTCCAGCAACTGGCCGGAGGCTCAAGATCTCATGTGACCGGACTGTTTGATCACGACTGCGTCAGCGTCAATGGTCAGATGGAGATCAACCCGGGAAGAATTCTGTCCGCGGGAGATCATGTTTTCGTCAGATTCGAGCAGAACCGAAGATACTCTCCGAGACGACGTCCGGAACAGCAGAAGCACCGAGGCTTTTCGATCGTTCACGAGGATGCGGATCTGATCGTCGTTGACAAATCGGCCGAACTGCTGACGGTCCCTACCGACGGTCGTGAACCGTCGACGCTGATTTATCGGGTCAGCGAACATGTGCGCCGCACGTCGCGAGAGCGCAGTGCGATCCTTGTTCATCGGCTTGATCGAGGTGTGTCCGGACTCCTTGTTTTTGCGAAGCGCCCGCACGCCGCAAATGACCTCCAGTCTCAGTTTGCCGAACACAAACCTGATCGTGTTTACCTCGCTCTGGTGGCAGGAATTGTTCGGCTGGAAACCGGAACATTTCGAAGTTATCTGACAACCGGAAAAAATCTGACTCGATATTCCACGAGTGACCCCGACGCTGGTGAACTCGCTGTGACGCATTATCGGGTGCTTGATCAGTCCGTTGGGACCGATCCTTCGGTTCAGATCAGTCTGGTCGAAGTCCGCCTCGAAACGGGGCGCAGAAATCAGATTCGCGTGCACTTCGCGGAAGCAGGCCATTCGGTCATCGGAGATGCAAGGTATCGACCCGACCAGTGGAAGAACATTTCGTGGCCGCATAAACGACTGGCTCTGCATGCCGCCACGCTCGCCTTTCTGCATCCCACGACCGGACAACTTCTGAGTTTTCACTCACCTCTGCCAGTCGAGATGGGTCGTCTGATGAAACACGTCGGCATGAAGCTGAAGATGTGATGTCAGGTGCACTCCAGCTGTCCACAGGTCCTGTACGGGAGCAGGGGCGTACCGAACATGATCCCCATCACGCCAGTATCAGAGACCGTATCCGCCGACAGACAGGACGATCAGCTGCCCTTGTCGTGACACCATCACGGCCGTCACTTGTCACACAGTGGAACGCTCGGATTGGGATCTCGCAGCAGCTCCGCAAGAGTCGTCGCACGAAATGCCGTCTCCATGGACTCCAGAGCCTTGTCCATTCTCGCATGCAGCGCGCAGAGATTCGTGCCGTGAGCAGAAAGTCCCAGAGGGCAATGCCGGATCCGCTTGATCGGATCGACGGCGTTGACGATGTCAAGGATGGTCAACTCTTCCGGTGTCCGCAATAACGAGACGCCACCGCCAATGCCGCGCTGCAGATGCACAATACCGCGTTCGCGCAGACCCTGCAGGATCTTGGAAAGATACGGTGCGGGCACCTGCGTCGCCTCGGCAATGGAGGCCGTCGTCAGCGCCTGGGGAGACTTCATCGACAGATTCACGACCGCCCGCAACGCGTATTCAACAGTTTGAGAAAACATAGGGTTCCCAGCGATCGGTCGATGAAATCAACCACGCAGACCAACGTGAAAAGAATTGCTGCACAACGCGTCCTCGGACCCGCAGGGCACGGACACGCGTTCATTTCAAAAATTCCTGATCGGCAACTCCGGTTCAGCACTTTGTTGGCCAGCGGTGAACCGCCCCCCAGCAAAATCTTAGCACAAAGACCCCCTGGTTGCTGACCGGCGACTCATCGACAAGAAGCACGACACTCGACGCCCTCTCCAGCATCGGAGAACGCCGCGTCACGTATCTAAAAAACCACATCATGATGGCTTTATAACGAGAATCCTCTCGCAGTCTACACGATGCAGAAAAGTCGACATTGACATCCGGTTTTCCTGAGCTACCTTAAAAGGGACACGGATATCCGATTTAGATCCATTTCTTGCTGGAACAGGCGAGTCCCCGATGAAAACCGTCTCCACACTGTATGTCACAGGACTTCTGACGCTCATGTCTCTGCTGCTGCCTGTCGGCTCGTCCTCGAGCACAGGACGAGACACGGATCGGGAAAAAGCCATTGAAAGAACGCGCCGAGAGGTTCGGCTTCTGGATGACATCTACAAGACTGCAATCGTGCTGGTGACTGAGCATTACGTCAGGGACGATACCAGTCTGCCTGCCGGCAGTGCGTTCAAGGCTCTGTTTGAGGCGGTCGCAAAGAAAGGCTGGCACGAAGTTCGACTGATCGATGCAACGGGCCAGCCTTACAGCGACCTGAATCTTCCGAAGGATGGCTTTGAGAAAAACGCGATCAGGGCTTTGCTCGAGGGAAAAGCGTCGTACGAAGAAATCACCACTGAGGGCAACAGGACGTTTCTGCACATGGCAACTGCCATTCCGGTAGTCATGGACAAGTGCATCATGTGTCACGAAAACTACCGTGAGGTCGCCCACGGACAGGCGATCGGAGCCTTGAGCTACAAACTGCCCCTCGTCGAGTGATTTTCTGCCGCAGAAACTGGCCCTGAAACTGCCCGGCAGTCGCCATCAGTGGCTGGAATTCCATCTTCTGTTGACGGAGAGTGTCTTTGAATGCTGGCTGATGCTCTTCAGGTATGCTGAAATTGCAGAGTGAAAACAGGCTGCCGACCAACTCGGTCCAGGCAACGTGAGCACCCTGTCTGTGATTCAGGTATCTGAGGAGTATTTCATGTTCGGACGACACAGGTGCGTTGATCATCGCATCCTCCGCGGATTCCTGCTGACAGCATGTCTGGTGTTCAGCCGGGGCTTATCGGAAACATCGCTCGCGCAGTCGGCAACTTTCTCGCAGGCCGTTGTTGCGGCCGATCATCCAGCGGCCAGTGAAGCTGGCGCTGCAATGCTTCGGCAGGGCGGTAATGCTGTGGATGCGGCTGTGGCGACATCATTCGCGCTGTCCGTCGTACGCCCCGCCAGCTGCGGCATCGGTGGTGGTGGCTTCATGGTGATCTGGGATGCCGATCAGCGCAAAGCAGTGGCTCTCGACTATCGCGAACGTGCGCCGACCGAAGCGACGGCTGATCGATTCGCCAACACTGCCTCAGACTCGGCTGACGAGCCCTTCAGTGTTCGAGGAGGTCTTGCGGTCGGAATTCCCGGCACGGTGCGTGGCCTCTGTTATGCCGCTGAAGAGTACGGCACACTTCCACTTTCCACATTACTGCAGCCAGCCATTGAGCTATGTCGGAAAGGAGTCGAAACGGATGCGCATGACATGGATGTGCAGTCATCGACACTTGCAAAGTTTCGTCAGCACGACGATTACATCACACGCTTCGCATCGCTGCATACGCAGTATCTGAATGCGGGGCAACCATGGGAAAAAGGGGTTCGCTTCTATTCACCGCAACTGAAGACGCTGGAGGCCATTTCGCAGCATGGAGCCTCGGGATTCTATGAAGGCCCGGTGGCAACTGCCATCGCATCCGCGGTCAGCGCGTCTGGTGGCGTGCTGTCGCCGGAGGATCTCAAATCCTATCGTCTCAGCGTCCGTGAAGTTTTGACGTCTTCGTTTCACGGAAAGACGATTCTCACCATGCCTCCTCCGTCCAGTGGCGGAGTTGCGCTTCTGCAGACGCTTCAGAGTCTCGAAGCATGGGAGCAGGGAAGTCATTCCACGCTGAAGTCGTTGGGGCATAATTCTGCCGACTACATCCATGTGACAACCGAAGCGATGAAGCATGCGTTCGCTGATCGCGCGGAGTTTCTGGGTGATACAGACTACGTCAAGGTCCCCATCACTCAGATGCTCGACCCGAAGTATGCTCGTCAGACTGCCGATCAGATTGATCTGACCAAAACACTGGCTCCCGAGAAATACGGACGTTTCTTTGCTGCCAACGACGCTGGAACGAGTCACTTTTCTGTGATGGACGCGGCAGGAAACGCTGTCTCCTGTACGGAAACCATCAACCTGACGTTTGGCAGCTTTGTGGTTGTGCCGGAATTTGGCATCCTGCTGAACAACGAGATGGATGACTTTACGGCAAGTCCGGGGAAGCCGAATGCGTTCGGCCTGATTCAGAGTGCTGCAAATGCCATCCAGCCGGGTAAGCGCCCGCTCAGCAGCATGACGCCCACGATTGTCATCGAGAATGGCCGGGCAATCTATGCCTGCGGAGCTTCAGGCGGTCCGAGAATCATCACGGCCACGTTGCAGAACCTGCTGAATCATCTTGTCTTTGACATGACTCCTCAACAGGCTGTTTCCGCGCCCCGATTTCATCATCAGTGGGCTCCCGATGAGTTACTGCTGGAGCCATCACTCGAGAAGGCTCGTCGAACCGAACTGGAGCAGCGAGGCCATGTGGTGAAGAGGTCGGCATCACTGGCCGCAAGTCAGGCTGCCGCAGCGACGGCCGGTCAGGTGTCCGGAGGCAGCGATCCGCGAAAGCACGGTCAGCCATCCGGCCTGTAGTCGTTGAATTGCGTCACATCTCTGGCCTATGGCGATTGATGCCACTGCCACCCAGCCGACGCATGCATGGGCGTACTCAGGAGCGACCTTGCCGAATGGACAATGCATTCGGATCTCACTTCGACGGTTCGATATTCGTGCCTCGACCTGCAGAAATCTCGAGCACAAGCGAATCCATCTGCTCTTTGGTCACCGTCACCTTCCACGGGGTGGTTTGTCTGGAGCCATATCCGGGCCGCTCCAGTCGATTTGCCAGTTCCGGAGACAGCGTAACCTGATAGTTTCCCGGGGGAATACCCTCGCCAAACGGGAACGTGCTGATCACAAAGGTGCCATCCAACTGCAGCTGTCCACTCGGAACATCATCCTGAAATGTGTTCCCGGCAGCAGGATGAAAATAGACAGCGCCGGCTGTCACACCGGCGCCGTTCCGAACTACGCGACCATGGACTTGCACCATTTCAGGCCCGGACTGACCGCACCCGGCGCTGTGAATCACGACCGCAGCCAGGAGCATCCGGCAGGCTGCCATGGCATGGCTGCGGAGTGGCTTCGTTTCACAACGTGATGCTGTCACGAAGGAGCGGACCGGATCGTGCGGATTCATCTGTTTCCTGCAACACACTTTGTGAGGAAACGCTGCAGGCAACACGTGACGAGCCTGCAGGTCATCTTCCTCCCGATTTCAGAGAGAGACAAAAGTCCTGAAGACTACTTCTTCACGACCCAGATGTTCCGATACACGACAGGATTCCCATGCCCCTGAAGATAGATGACATCCGGGCCCGGACCTTCGGGATTCTTTCCCGGAGTTCCTTTCGGCAATTCCAGATTGTCATGGATCACGATTCCATTATGCCGAATCGTCACACGAGCATTGCTGACCTTCTTCTCGCCTTCATACTTTGCAGCCTGGAATTCCATATCGTAGGTCTGCCATGACAGCGGC
>JBKDRW010000392.1:0-6158 GCA_046341255.1 Planctomycetota bacterium | reverse complement strand
GGAAGATTGAACGCACCATCAGTTGGCTTCAATACCAAAGACGACTGCTCGTCCGCCACGAACGGCATGCCCATCTCTTCGAAGGTTTCTTTCATCTCGCATGCTTGATGTTATGCTTAAAGGGGTTTTGAAATGACCTCTGGACAAGGCACCGGAAGAAGCGACGCTCGGGCGATTCGAAAGTGCTTCGTTTACGATCAACGGTACGAGTCTTCACGATGGGACTCCTGAAATTCGGCGGAATAGCCAGATCACGGTGGTCGCCAGCTTACCGCGTAAAGAAAAGTCCCGAACCGCGCTTCCCGGAATGTTGGTCGTCCGCTTTCGCCCGCCAAATACGTCACATGCGGACTGGAGCGCAAACGATATTGCAAGACAATTTGTCGGCACGATTCCATCTGAATCGGACCATTTTGAAGTGGTAGGTGAACTTACTCTTGCTCAGGGCGAATACGAAGTGCGGATTTTTTCCATGTTTCTGCCTTCCATCACGACGGGGATCCCAGAATTCAATCTGCTCGGCAAGGGAATAGTCGTTCTAAAATGATTCGAATCAGGTGATGGCGAGCGATGTACGAGGCTTGGCGATCGCGTGCCCCTTTTTCCCTCCGGGCCGAGTTCCGGCAAATCCCTGTCGTTTTGAGATTGGCGAAAGCGATGCTTTGCGATGTTGCGAGACTGCGCGACTCTTCTCGGCGGCGCGAGACGGCTTCGGAGCCAAGACGCTCCGCCGTGTTGAGCGCGGTTCTTTCGCTTCGTTCAGCCAAAATCGGCGGCTTTGATCCCAGGGTGTCGGGTGGGGTTGGATTCGGCGGCAAGAAACAGTGTCCGGTCTCTTTGTGGCGTCCAAGCAGAATTCTGCGCCGAATCTCACGGGCTGACCATCAGCGAAATGCAGCGGCGTGCCCTCACCCCGGACGGCGTTATTGATCCGTGAAATCCGTGGTCAGCAATGCGGGACAGTCCTGACCACGGATCACACAGATGACGCGGATCAGCTTTCGTGTCGCCACAGATTGAATCTCAAACAGTCGAACGAACTTTCGCTATGAGAAGCCAGGCCTCAATCAATGCAAGTGAACTGACGCCTCCGACTTTACGTCGGTGGAGTTCAGGCTTCTGCACGACCCGGCGTTGCACCGGAAATTGGATGCACGAGTAGTGCACAGGCTATGATCCACCGGGGTAAACCCGGTGGGGTCTCTTGTCTGACGGTCAGGTGGCGTCGCGTATCCGTCGGCTACGAGAACAACAACTCCAGATCTTCCACCGACAGGTTCTGGAAGACGTTGCTGGATTCATCGCCTTCGAGGATGGCGTCGGCCAGTTCGCGTTTCTGCTTCTGGAGTTCAGCAATCTTTTCTTCCACCGTGTCGCGGCAGATGAGTCGATATGCAAAGACCGTTCGAGTCTGACCGACTCGGTGAGCGCGGTCGATTGCCTGAGCTTCGACGGCAGGATTCCACCAGGGATCAAGCAGGAAAACGTAATCTGCAGCCGTCAGGTTCAAACCCAAACCCCCGGCTTTGAGGCTGATCAGAAACACCTGACAATTGGGGTCGTCCTGAAATCGTGTCACGCGTGCCTTTCGGTCGCGAGTCTTGCCGTCCAGGTATTCGTAGGTGATGCCTTCCTTGTCCAGGTGATTTCGAACGATGCTGAGCATGCTCGTGAACTGCGAAAATACCAGAGCCTTGTGACCCTCGGCCATCAGTTCCTGCAGATGCGGAATCAGGAAGTCCAGCTTCGCATACATTTCCTGCTCATCGCCACGTTTCAACAACGCGGGATGACAGGCAGCCTGACGAAGTCGCAGCAGTGCTTCGAGAACATGCATACGAGTCTTCGCGATGCCCTGTTCCTGGACCAGCCCCAGCAGCGAATCACGATAATGCAGTCGCAGTTCGTCGTACAGACGTCGCTGTTCGTCTTCCATATCGCAGTAAATCGT
This sequence comes from Planctomycetota bacterium, assembly GCA_046341255.1. Classification (GTDB taxonomy): domain Bacteria; phylum Planctomycetota; class Planctomycetia; order Planctomycetales; family Planctomycetaceae; genus SXXK01. The sequence goes on along the minus strand of JBKDRW010000392.1, from coordinate 4,207 downwards.
CTCTTCCAGACGATCAGGCAACTCGGACGCGACCTGCTTCTTGGTTCGTCGCAGAATGAACGGCCGCAGACCTTTCGCGACCAGCTCACGAGATTCCTTGCTGTCCGGGTCGGCGATATGTGATCGAAACGCGGTGCTTCGCCCCAGCATGCCAGGATTCAGGAACTCAAAGATCGACCACAAGTCACCAGCGTTGTTCTCGATCGGAGTACCGCTCAACGCCAGGCGGAAGTTCGACTTCAGCAACCGCGAGGCACGAGCAATCTGCGACGAGGGATTTTTGATGGTTTGCGCTTCGTCAAGCACAACGTAATCAAACTCAAAGTCCTTTAGTACGGCGATGTCGCGTCGCACTGTGCCGTAGGTGGTCAGAATGAGATGATGCTTGCTGAACTCCGTGCGCAGGTTGGCACGCTCCAGACCCGTATATTCCATCACCCTCAGGTGCGGCGCAAAACGCTGGCTTTCGCTGGCCCAGTTGAAGATCAGAGATCGAGGAACAACGACCAGCGACGGCGGGCAATCCGGCTTATCGTCACGACGTCGCAGCAACATCGCGAGAAACTGAACCGTTTTTCCGAGACCCATATCGTCCGCAAGACAGCCGCCGAAGTTGAAGTCGCTGAGGAACTTCATCCACGACAAACCTTCCTGCTGATATCCGCGAAGTTCGCCCTTGAAGCTTGCCGGAACGGTGACGGCCTCCAGCCCGGCGAAGTTGCGAAAACGCTCGCGCATCGCCTCAAACCCAGCATCGGTATCAACGTTGTCCTGAGCCGCCAGCAATGCGTCAAGAAGTGCTGCCTGGGAAGTTGAAAATCGCAGTCCATCTTCCGTGGCGGTACCAAGGCCACTGATCATGCCGATCTGCTCAAGCCACTCCTCCGGGAGAATACCGAGCGATCCATCATCGAGGCGAACGGTCGAATCGCCTCGTTCAAGGGCCCGCAGAAGTTCCGGAAACGAAACCGAGCGACCTTCGAAATCAACATCTGTGTGAACGTCAAACCAATCGACATCCGACTGAACGCGGAATCGCAGTCCACCGGCCTGCCGAACCTTGCTGCCATCAGCGAAAACTGCCCAATGATTGTCAACCAGTTCACGCACGGCACGACCGAGGTCTCGACGAGCAATCTCGACATTGACCTGTTGCTTCAGATCGCCCAGACGACGACGGAATCCGGCCTGTCGCAGTTTCTCCCAGCACTGACCTTCAAACTGTCGATCACGAATAATGCAACGGCTCGCTTCGCGCTGCACGACCGCCCACCGAGCACTGCTGCCTGAAACCGGAGTACCGAGATAATCGAAGATCACTTCCGCTGTCAGAGAATCATTGCGCCAACGGTTCATCGGCGGCGAAGTAATTCGCAGAATCGGCGATGGAGTCGTTCGTACTTCCTCGAGCTGAAGTTCTTTCGGAAGATCCAGACGGGGCAGCGACGGAATGTCGAGGAGACGATCAACAAAATCGTGTTGGTCTGCTTCCGGGATGTGCAGCGCGCCACCCTGAGCAAGCATCCGCATCCATTCGGGAGCGCCGAAGTCTCGAAGCAGCCCGATCGAATCATTTGTCACGACGAAACCGCCCGGAACAACCAGCGGAACGTCAGACAATTCCATCGCCTCATCGTTTCGAATGAGCAAACCGACGACCTTCCAGCCTTCGGACTCCGTGTCGCGACGCACCCGGATCGTCAATTCCCACGGATCTGTTTCGTCCCAGTTCAGAATCTGCTCACCAGCATCGTCGCTGCCAAGAATTCGCAGTCGACCGCTGCGACACATGTCCGGCAGAACAAGCTGACCAAGTTCGAATGGAACGTAGAATCGATGGGCAGATGTACGCAGTTCGGCCTGCTGAGTTGTCCAGTTGTTGCGCTCCGGAATGGCACCCGCAAGATACGACAGGAATGTGCGGTCGTCTTCGTGCTCGATGTGATCGAGTTCACCCGGACGTACCTTCAACGGCTTGATTTTACCCCACTGCCCGCCTGCCCGACGCTGCCGCTGGGAAGCCTGGATCACCAGCTTGCCAGCCTCTTTGCTGGCTTCCAGGTCCACTTCGTAGAAAATCTGACGCTCTTCCGGATCCGATTTGGTTCGTCCGTCCGGCGTGACATCCATGTTGTCCTTCAGCTCGACCAGTCGCGATTCCCACGGACGCAGAGTTCGCTGAACTGGAGCCGTACGAATCTTCGCCTTCCCTCGAGGCATTCGGGATTCGCCTTCCGGATCGTTACCACCGGGTTCGAGATCTTCCATCGAAATCGGCAGGTACGTATTCGGAGCGACGAATGGCGTGATTCGGCCCGGGCGAAGCGTCGGACTGATGAACCCGCGACTATCCGCCGCCAGGACGGTCGCCCACAGATGCTTACAGACCTTGCTTTTCGCAAACTGTTCGCAAGTGCAGAACATGCCGACATCATCCGGTTGATAGCGCAGTTGAGTCTGAAACTCAGCGCCGTCCTGCACAACCCCGAAAATGTTTTCCGGCGTGACACGGACCAGCGTGATCCGTTCCGCTTCTATATAAGCAGCACCGCGATGTCTGAGGTCAGCCCGGAAACGGTTCTGCAATAACTCCGCAAGCGTCATATTCGTCAGGTCAGTCGATCTATGTCCGACGACGACTCGTGGTTCGGTCGCCGACAATGGTCAGGAGAAGTTGTTCTTTACGCGGCCACGATTGAGGCGAGCATCCATTACTTATTCCGCGAACATCCAGCCTCAATTCAAATCGTGCGGAGAATTCCGCATCCCAGCGGCGTTTCATGGACCCGCTGGGCTCAGTCTGCCCAATCAAGCACTCAGAATCCCTCGCTTTTACGGCCCGGACGATTCTGATCCCTGATAGGCAGATGCTGATTCCCGACACAAACGGTGTGCTGAGCCTGATCCGGACCAGAGACTTCCTGTCCCACCAGTCGGTTCGCGTCGTCTGCGCAGCGGATCGCGAAGGGTAACCGAAATCCGGGTGGCTTGACCAGAACAGCCTGGCGAATTCGCACAGACTGCATCAATTCGGTCCTCTTTTCTGAGCTTTTGCAAAGATCGATTTCCGATTGCATTCTGCGGCGTGACAGAATTGAGTCCTTGACATTCACCCACCGCAGGACAGGAACAGCCTGCGAGCACAATCTCAAGAGGGCTGAAAACCGGCCAAAGTCGGCGACACAAGCCTTCAGGGGAATTCCATCATCCCAATGGAAATCTCAGTCCACCAGCGATCTGTGAGCCAGCAACGCAGCCACCCACGGCAAAATAGCCCGTCGCAATGCCGCCGACGCCAGCCACGATCCCAAATGCAAGACCGCCGACAGCAAAGAGTCCCACAGCGATACCGCCAACGGCAAAGAGCCCCCGAGCAATACCGCCCACCGCAATCACCCCGGTGGCCATATCTCCGAAAGCAATCCAGCCGATAGCATGCCCCTGCTTCTGTCCCGAAGACAGATCTGGCCCCTTCGCAATCGATATCACAGGCAGGCCAAACAACTGTGCTGGCGATTCATATCGAACAAATCGGCGATGCGCCAAGTGCGGCGCGCCATGGGACAGGCCCTGGTCGTCGAGTTGCGCAGCAAGCTCACGGACCTCCGCTTTCAGCTCAGCAACCTGATCTTGCAGCGCGTCAACTTCGTTCGGGTGCTTCTGTGGGTGTTGTCGATTCATCAAAAAGGTCCCGGATTCAGAACATCAATTGTATCGCGAGCAGGTGAGAACTCCAATCGGAGCCAGTCCCGCCGGACTGCTGCCAGGACGTGATCGCCTTGATGGTCGTCTGCTGGCAGATACCGTGTCACGAACGGCCGCAAATCAAGCGATGAGATACGGGTGACGCAAGGCCGGCAGCGCGGCGACATCGGCAACGAAGCACGTAGCCAGGGAATCAGCCGATTCCCCCAACGTGCGATGTCGTCAGGCTGCGACAGGTTCCTTCCGAGCACGTCGTCGGGCGTCTGGTGGCGTCTTCCAGCGACGGTGGACCCAGAAGTACTGTTCGGGAGCCCGACGAATCAGATCTTCGAGTGACAAAGTAAACCGCTGAGTGAGCTCGGTGACCCCATTGGAACCCTGAAAGTCGGCAGGATCGATGATGTCCTGAGTCGTCAGGCGGAATCGAACCCAGTGTGCACCCTGTTGCTCGGTTTCCGGCAATCGATACGCACCTCCGACCACGATGAGTGCGTTGTAGTGC
>JBKDRW010000391.1:0-2200 GCA_046341255.1 Planctomycetota bacterium | reverse complement strand
CGGCGATCCCGACAAACCCGCGACGAAAGACAAACGGCAGGAGCCGAAGCGATGAATTTCGCGTGGTTGTTCGTTGCGATTATTTTCGACGGCTGCAATCAGTTACCGGACGCTCATGCTCAATCAAATGATGCCGCCGGCATCATTCCGACAGAAACAGACTTTTGCGATAGATTGATTCCAGTCTCTGGTGCCACATCAGCAGTGCAGAAGCCATTGACGCACCATGATCAACCCAATGGCGAACCGAGGTTCGATACCGAAATCATTCCGATCCTGACCAAAGCGGGCTGCAATTCCGGGGCGTGTCATGGAGCGGCTGCCGGACGGAGCGGGTTTCGTTTGTCGCTGTTTGGATCTGATCCGGCTTCCGACTACGACTCGATTGTGCATCAGTTCGAGGGTCGAAGAGTCAACCTCGCCAGGGCAGAACGGAGCCTCCTTCTGAAGAAGCCCAGCGGGGAACTCAACCACGAAGGCGGAACACCGTTGCTGGACGATCCCTCCGGTCGAGAGATCATGCTCAAGTGGATTCAATCGGGAGCCAAAAGAGGTCTCCAGCGTCGACTGGTGGCTCTGAATGTGGAACCCCGCCGAAAACTGCTGGCATCTGTTCCCGCTGCAGTCACTCTGAACATTGTTGCCACATTTGATGATCAGACTTCGACTAATGTGACTTACTGGACTGTGTTCACCGCGTCTGATCCGTCTGCCATTCGTATCGAAGGCAATGGTCCGGGGAATGAATTGGTCGCCCATATCGCGCGACGTGGGCAGCACATCGTGATGGCACGGTATCTCGATCAAACCGTTCCAATCACCATCACCGTGCCGATGCATGATGCTGCGGTGGATCATTCCAAAGTCACCAGAGTGAATTTTGTTGATGTCCATATCCTGAAGACGCTGGAGGAACTTCGAATTCCCTTATCACTGTCCGCAGGCGAGTCTGCCTGGCTGCGGCGAGTCTCTCTGGATGTGTCGGGACGATTGCCATCACCGGAAGAGGTTACTAAGTTCCTCGCAGATTCATCTGATGACAAACGTGAGCAAGTCGTTGATCGACTGATGAGCAGCGAAGGATATGTAGATCTCTGGACGCTGCATTTTTCGCGGCTGCTTCGCATGCATTCGCTGCCAAATGAAACGCAGCCGCTTGAGACCTACACCATCTGGCTTCGCGACGCGATTCAGACCGATCGCGGATTTGATCATCTCGCGCGAGAACTGTTGACGGCTACCGGCGACTCTCACATCATCGGCCCGGCGAATTTCGGTCGCATGGTTCCGGATGCGAGAACTCATGCGGAATTAGTCGGACAGTTTTTCGCCGGCATTCGCCTTGGCTGCGCCAACTGTCACAATCATCCACTGGATCGATGGACCCAGGACGATTACCACGGGCTGGCAGCCGTGTTTGCTCCGCTGAATCGAGGGCGCGATGTTAAACTTTCAGTTCGAGGGCAGGTAACAAATCGTCGCACAGGAGAACCGGCAACGCCACGCATTCCCGGCATGCGAGACCTGACAGATACTGAAGATCGTCTGAACGCTGTTGTGGATTGGGTCACCAATGACACCGACCTGCTGTTCGCGCGTGCGACTGTTAACCGTCTTTGGAGGCATATGTTCGGACGAGGACTCGTAGAACCGACGGACGATCTGCGAAACACAAATCCGGCGACTCATCCGGAATTGCTGAAGGCTCTTGCGAGGGACTTTGCAGCAAATGGCTATCGACTCAGACCGACGCTGAAAACAATCGTGCTGAGTTCCACGTATGGCCGAAGTGATCAGACATTTGAGGGTAATCATGCGGATGATCGATTTTACTCGCATGCGATTCGCAGGCCTCTGGAACCCGAAGTGCTGCTGGACGCAATCTCGGACGTCACCGGTTCAGCGGGCTTGTCTGATCCCCACCCCGCCACTCGCGCCGTGCAGGTGATCGACATGGCCTCGCCCAACGAGGCTCTGGATGTGCTCGGCCGGTGTCAGCGTATCGCCGGGTGCTCAGAGGGCGAGTCCCGTTCTGGCAGCCTCGCCACTCAATTGCATCTGCTGAATGGTGATGCCATCAATCGACGTCTGCGAGATCCTAGCGGAAGACTTCAAAAGCTGATCATGGCAAATCGACCCATTGTGGAAATCATTGACGAGTTCTACTTGCGTGCACTGGGGCGACCACCCTTCGACAACG
>JBKDRW010000390.1:0-7964 GCA_046341255.1 Planctomycetota bacterium | reverse complement strand
ATCTGCGACTGGTGATGTGGCAACCATTTCCGGGGATGCGCTTGTCAAAGCGGGCCGCAACTGGTCCATGAGCAACGGAACGAGCATCCATGCAGGTGGCGGACAATTGACCGGGCAGGCTGTGACTGGAACGATTGAACTCGGGCAGGTCATATCTGTTCATGTTGCTCTGGCAGCTGGAGACAGTATCACCGACGCCAATGCCGGCAGTCTGAATATTGATGCCCTGACGCTGAGTCTTCGTGCGACCAGCGGTTCGATTGGCGGCCCGGGGAGTGCTGCGATTGACACACAGGTCAGCATACTGTCCGCTGCAGCCTCAGCGGGGATTGCTGTCGAGGAACTGGATGGCCTGACGGTGGCTCACGTTGCTGGCGTCAGCGTTCATGTGGATGCTGTCGAGCAGGTGCTGTTCTCTGGGACTCGCACTCAGGTCGGAGAGTCTCAGACGCAGGGACAGCTTGACGACCTGACAACGACCAGTAACGGTGACATACTCCTCCAGTCGCAGGATGGCCTGATCACGCTGAATGACGGGCTTGACAACGACGCCCTGGTGGTGGTGGCGAACGGGTCTGGCAATATTCTGATTCAGACTCTGGCGTCCGGCGGTGATGTGATTGTTCACAGCGGGATTCAGTCATCCACCGGCCATTTGACCATCATCGCTGCGGACGATGCGGATCTGAACGGCGGATTGACCACCGGTGGCATGGGTTCGATTGTCGTCCTTGCTGAAGACGGGACAGCATCCGATGCGATTGGTTCAGCAGACGGCATCAGCATCGACGCAGCGATTCAATCCGTCGACGGCGACGTGCTGATCAGATCGGCTCGAGACCTTCGACAGACCGCGGAGATGATCTCGCAAAGCGGCAACATCGGAATCATCGCCGCCGGTGAAATCGCTCAGACGGCAACTGGTGATGTCACAGCAACCGCTGGTGATATACTTGTTGAAGCTGGTCGCAACTGGTTCATGAGTGACGGGACTGAAATCTTTGCTGGTGGCGGTGAATTCCATGGCAAAGCACTTGCTGGTGATCTGACATTGGGGGAGATCCGGGCTGCTCATGTTGCTCTGTCAGCCAGCGGCAGTATCTCGGACGTCAATGCTGCAGGAATGAATGTGCAGGGCTCAACACTCAGCATTCGTTCGACGAACGGTTCTGTCGGGCAGGCGCATCCTTCGAGTTTGAGTTCAGGATTGAACGGTAACGCGATCGATACTCAGGTCACCACGCTGGCGGTTGAATCTGCGACAGGGATTTACATAGAAGAAGTCGACTCACTTGTGATCGATGATGTTGCGGCCGTTACCGTCGATGTTTCCGACCTCAGGCAGATTCTGTTCAATGGAACCACACGGACGGTCGCTGAGAACCGCAGCACTGCGAGCCTGAATGATCTGACGACCACGAATCACGGAGTCGTCAAGGTGTTGGCTCGATCGGGCACTCTGATCGTCCATCAGGGCTCGAACGGGGGCTCAGGAGTGTCAGCGAACGGCACCGGCGACGTCCTTCTGATGGCTGAAGGAACCGGCAGCGATGTGATTCTGAATGCTGATATCCTCGCAACAACTGGTCACATCACGATTGATGCGGCTCGGTCTGTCGTGGTGGAAGACGACATTGTCACGGCTGGAAATGGATCTGTCCTGATCAGAACCGGGAGCGGCTCCGTGATCCTGAATGATGCTGACGGGAATGGCATCGGAGTTCAGTCCGTGGGTGGGGATATGCTGATCGACGCCGCCACCAGCGTGTCGATCAATGCCGAACTCCGGACGATTTCCGGCTCTGCGGCCATCCGTTGCGGGAATGACCTGATCCAGACGGCGAACATCAGCCTCGGCGGAGACCTGCTGATTATTTCAGCCCGGGATGTGGCGATGAATGAGATGATCTCCACGCAGGTCGATGGTGGCGCACTCATCATCGAAGCCGGGCGTGATGTCTCCGTTTCGCTGGTTGCGGCTGCTGACGTTTCGGTGGAAGCTGGACGCAATGTCGTCGATGCGCGAATCTCGACGCAGACGAATTTTAAAGCCACCTCGCTTCGCATTGTTGCAGGTGGAGAAATCGGTGGAGCGAATCCTGGACTGCCGGGGGGGATGAATCTCTCAGCGATCGGCACCGAAGTAGACACGCTTGCGGCACAGGCTGCAGATGGTCTTGTCATTCATGAAGTCGCCGCGGGTGGAACGGTGACCATCGACCATGTGGCGGACGTTTCCATCTCGGTGAACGTGTTCCGCGTCAACTTCAACAGTACAACGACGTCAGTCGGCTCGAGCGAGACTCTGACGGGCCTCTCCGATCTGACGATCACGGCGAATGGCGACCTGTTGCTGTTGGCTGATGACGGAACGATCACACTGAATGACGGCTCGAGCGTAGTCAGCGGCACGAATGGAGTCGCGGTGTCATTGGCCGGTACAGGCAAGGCTCTCATTGAGGCCTCGGGATCAATGAGCGACATTGTTCTGAATGCTGATCTGGCGTCGACCGGAGGCCATGTCACGCTTGCAGCAGATGACGATATTCGCATCAACGCGGATGTTCGAACAGCTGGAAGCGGAACCATTTTCGTCACTGCGTCGAATCGGGAGTCTTCGGACTTGAATGCCATCAGCATGCAGCATGGTTCGGCTGTAACGACGGCTGATGGAAATGTGAGACTGCTGGCTGATCGTGATGGGACGATTCTGCTGAGCCGGATCAACGCGGGAACCGGAAGCGTCAGTCTGCTTGCGGAAGGAAGCATTCTGGACGGCAATGGCGGCGATCTGAACATCATTGCCGATCGACTTCGCATGATTGCAGACGCATTATTGACTTCTGGGGCTGACGGAAGCGGCATGATCGGTGGCGCCGACAGTGCCCTGAGCAATTTCAACGTGAACGCGATTGATATCGAGGTCAATGTGTTTGCTGCGGCGAGCGCCGAGGGGGTGTTTGTTCATGAGCAGGATGGCCTTCGGATTGATTCCACCGGCGATATCTCTGTCCACCGCGTTCGCTTCAATTCAACGCTTGAAACACAGACTGATGCAGATCTGAGTGATCTGACGACGACCAGCGATGGAACAATTCGGCTTCAATCCGCAACGGGTTCTGTCACGCTGAATGATGGGTCGGACGGCGACTCGAACGCCATCACTGCTCATGGAGCCGGTGATGTATTGATTCAGACTCTGGCTGCGGATGGGGACATTGTCGTGAACGCGAAGGTGCGGTCTGACAGCGGGCACGTCACTCTGTCTTCCGCAGATGATGTTTTCATCAAAGCTGCAATTCAGACGGGAGCGAGCGGCACGATCGTGATACTTGCCGAGAGCGGGACGGATGATGCTTCCGCAGGATCGACAGACGGTCTTCGTGTTGATGGCACGATCACCAGTGCTGGCGGTGATATTCTGCTGAACGCAGATCGTGATATCTGGTCGAACTCGCTCGTGCATTCGATGAGCGGCGACATAGGTCTGATCACCGGGCGCGACATTCTGCAGACAAATGCGGGTGATATCACCACCGTGCACGGCAACATCCTGGTGGATGCTGAAAGACACTGGACAATGTCCACCGGTACTGTGGTCAGTGCGGTGAATGGCGATCTGATCGGTCAGACCCGAACGGGATCGATATCGATTGGGGAAATCAGCACGATCAACCTGGCGCTGAGTGCTGGCGCGGATATCATTGATGTCAATAGTGGGGCGAGGAACATCTTCGCCCATGCATCATCAATCAGAGCTGGTCAGATGATCGGCACAGCTACGGATTACATCGAGACGGAACTTGTGACACTCTCGTCCCGCAGCGGGAGCGGCATTTTTATCAGCGAAGCCAATCGTCTGACGATCGATTCCGTTTCCGCACTGACGGTGACAGTGGATGATGTCGAGCGAGCGGATTTCAACGGATCAGCGACAGCCGTTCCGGAGTCTCGATCGCTGGCAACTCTGAGCGATCTGAGTACGACGAACAATGGTTCGATTCATGTTCGTTGTGAAGCCGGACCGATCACGATCCATGGAGGTACAGACACAATCGGCGTTTCGGCGCATGGATCCGGCGATGTTGGACTGGAAGCCCGCGGGCTGACCAGCGATGTGACTCTGAATGCCCGGGTCTTCAGTGAGTCCGGTCACATTGTGGTGATTTCCGATCGTGACATCGTTCAGAACGACGATGGCGACATTCAGACATCGAATGCTGATGTGCTGATCAATGCGCAGCGTGACTGGATGATGATGTCTGATGCGGAGATTGAAGCAATCCATGGAGCCATCGGTGGGTTGACTCGCACCGGCGAGATATCGCTCGGTCGATTGACTGCGACGACCGTCGTGCTGCAGTCCGCACGGAGCGTTTTCGACGCGAATGGGACTCGGCTGAATATTGCCGCAACTGATTTCGGGGTTTCTGCGAATGAATCAATCGGTGACCGAAACAACAGTGGTGTCACACCGACGGGAACTGCCGATGCGTTAGACATCGACGTCACAACGCTGGCTGCGTCCGCTCATCATGGCGTGTTCATCAACGAGCTGAACTCGCTCAGGATCGGCCAGACAGCAGGTTCGACGATTGCCGGAACCTCATTTTCCGGTTTGAGCGGGATCACGTCGGATCACAGCGATATCTTTCTGAGCGTGGGTGAGAACCTGACGATCAATGAGTCAGTGACTGCTGGTACCGCGGATCTTCGCATCCTTGCCGCCGGCTCTGTGTCGCAGACGGCGGGTGGAAGAATCGTCGCCGATGAGTTCGGTCTGCAGCAGCGTTCAACAGCGGATGGTCATATCCTGCTTCGGTCGGACAACGATGTCAACGTGATTGCAGCTTCCAATGCATTCGACGGTGGTGATCTGGCCTTCTCGGATACGGATCATCTGATCATCCGCAGTGTGAGCACGCAGACGGTCGGTCATCTGTCCTTCTCTTCTGCGAACGGGCTTGCAGCCACAGGTGGTGATGTTCAGATTCGAGCTCAGGGTGACATCGAGATTCTTCGCTCCATCACGTCTCGGAATGGAGTTGTTGACGGGTCTTCAGCCAGCGGTGAGTCAATTCGAATTGAATCTATTGACGGTAATATTCTGATCGATGCCGCAGTCGGGGCGATCGTCATTTCGACAGATGAGGGCCCGGGCTCGCATGCCGTAACAGGCGACGTGGTGACCCTGCTTGCCGACAGCGACCGAAGTTACAACAACGATCTTGACGGCGATTCGATCCTTGATGTCAACGATGCAGATATGGACGGTGATGGTACCCCAAACAGTCTCGACAGCGTTGTCGATGGAACCGTGGAAGGCAAGGTAACCGTGCTTGGGGATGTGATCATTTCATCCGATGGCGGTGTCGCAAGGAAGTTCGGGCCTCGTCCGGCGGTTGGTGAATCGTCCACCGCGTTCTTTATCTTCTCGTCGAGTCCGCTTCCGGTGGTTCTTGATAATTCACCGGCGTTCTGGAACGGGGCAAATGCTTATGTCGATGCTTTTGGAATCGAGATTGGAGTCGCCGGTGAAGAGAACCTCACAGTGGATATCGACTGGCGTGATCCGGCGAGCGAACCCGGAATTCGTTCTGATTCGGGTCTGCAACTGCTGGCACAGTCGCTGGGCATCGACAATCCCGTCTCCTCACAGCGTTATCAGCAGTTTCTGATTGCCAGCGGTGGACTGATGAATGAGATCGGTCACGTTTACACCACCGCCGACATGACTTTGTTCCAGAAAGTGCTGAATCTGACGACCATAGTGATCGATCTGTCCGTGTCGCATCATGCATCGCTGCACGTTTCCGGGGCGTTCATAGAACAGTCTGGGACCGGACAGTCCGTGCCTGGATTTGATGTGACATCGACGGACAATCCGTCGAATGGATTTGGAAACTTTGAAAACGGAGTCGCGGCATTCAGGATCCCAACCGTGACGCCAGCACCTCCGGCGCTGTTTGCCGCCGAGTCAACAGCGCGCGTGGACCGTCCGATCATCATTGCTCCTCCGGAAAACACGGTGGTCTTCACGTCGTTGATCGTTGGAGACCTTTCCGGCGGGGCCGTATCCGGCACTGCGTTTGCGACGGAGGTGTATTTTCAGATTCGTCGGCAATTCGAAGTGGACGGTCCTGCGGAAGTCGTGGTAGAGCGAATCACCGACAGCCGTTTAATTTCATCGCGGGAAGCTCTTGAGAAATTCGTCGACCAGCATCCCGAATTGCAGGATGGTGCCGGGTATGCAATCTGGTTGATCTCAGAAACCGGAGGACAGAAAATCGAGCGTCCGGTCGTCGAGTTTGAGATTACCGGTGGTAAGACGGGACCGGCAAATGAGACCGACCGGAACTCCGTCGAACCGCCAAAGCTGATTGACGTGCCGTTTGAGCAGCCCGACGGATCTGAGGAGGCGCTGCCGAAGGCGGATTTGCCAGGGGCAGCCCAGGCTAAGCCGATGATCCACGCGCCGGGTACGGAGTTGATGGATGTCGGTAACCAGTCCGGAGGCCTTGAATCGGAAGAGACGATTTCACGCACGCTGCCAGTTGACGGGATGCATGAGCACATTTCCGAGGCCGAGATGTCGACACCGGAAATGGATGATGAAGACGACAGGCAGCCGCCGGAACCGGCCGCCCAGCCCCAGGTAGTAAGCAGTTTGCTGGCGATGGGGACCGTGGCCGGGATTTCAATTACGCGATTTCGGCAGCGTCAGCAAACGGATCAGCAACCTCATCGCTATTCTCGAGCGGCGAGATTTCGAAGACGTCACGCAGATTCATAAGGCTCGTTTCGTGCATTCCCCTGAAATCCACTTCGATTCCGGATGCTCCATGTTCCCGGGAGTTCAATGATGTCTGACAAGTCCAAAGAGCAACCATCCGGTAAGGATGCATTGAATCAGGGTCTGCATCTTTCTGGTACATCCGTTCCGGGGCCGAAAGAGCCGGAATCGAACGACCAGCGGTTGCCTGAGGCGCGTCTCGATGAGACGGTTATGGGGCCTTCATTCGAGTGTGCAGGGGAAAAGTCTGAGTACGAGAACACGTTCGTCGGACCGGCGACGGAGCCGGCTGCGGGCAGCGCTACCGACCATGCACAGAGCTCTGATATCGCTGATGAGATGAACGCGACGTTCGTGAATCCTGTTGGCGAGGATTCTGAAAATGATGACCGCCATGAAACGGCAACTATGATTTCGGACCAGCGTCCCGCGGAGGTGGGTGTTGCTTGTGAGACCGTCGTCGGATCGATGGAAGACAGTGGCGATGCCGAGATGTCAAAGGAGCCTGAAGAACTCGAAAACTTTGCAACGATCGTCCCGGTCGGTATGAAGGAGCGAGGCACCGGTGGGGATCCGTTTACGGCAACACTCGTGGGTCCGATTTCAGAGGTCTCAGACGAGGATCTCAGGGACAGCACTCCCGAAAAAAATGCCGTACAGTCTGCTGGCTCTCGCAATGACGCCACGCGGGAAAAACCGAATCTGACTCAGGGCTTGCATGCCGACGGGACATTCAGAAAAACGGCCCCGCAGTCTCGGGAAGATGGACCGAGGGCTGAATCGGCTGACCTCGAGGCGACCTTTGTCTCAGCGTCATCAGATGGAGCGGATCAGGTTCGACACAAGATGGAACAGACGGCAGGTCTTTCCGGCAGTGGGAGCAAAGGTCCGGAAGGATCTCAGTCCGGACAGAATATCAAATCGAATATCTGGGTTGGCGAGAATCATACCAGTGTCGATGAATTGGTGAGTATCCGTCGACGTCCCGTCAGTGGTACCGGTCAGTTTGCTGTTGAAGAAGGGATGGATGCATCAGAAGCAGACTTTGAGATCATCGAGAAACTGGCTGAAGGCGGCATGGGTGTTGTCTACGTCGCGAAGCAAAAGTCGCTGAATCGCGAACTGGCAATCAAAACATTAAAAGGATCTGGCGGCAGTACGAATGCGACGA
>JBKDRW010000389.1:0-5174 GCA_046341255.1 Planctomycetota bacterium | reverse complement strand
GTACACTCCATCAGAATGCCATTCGTCGGGCAGGCGAGTTTCTGCAGACATTGAGCGCCGATGACAATGTAGCGCTCATCGACGCGCGTGACATTCCGCGATCTGTCATCGAGTCACCACTTCGAGACCTCAAAACGGTCGAAGATCAACTGCGACAGTTACCTCCCCCCGGTGGCTCGTGCGCCATGCTGTCGGCGGTAGAGAAAGCCATCGGTATTCTCGGACGATCCAGCGCGGCGGCACGTGAAGTGGTTGTCTTGACAGACCGACAGGCCAATGGCTGGAGAACAGACAAAGATGCCGAATGGACACGAATCGATGATCTGCTGAAATTTCCGACCGTACGACCTCGCATCTGGTCGATCGACGTTGCACCACAGCTTTCCGGCATCATGAGCAATGTTTCTGTCGGACGTATTCAGCTTTCGCGGGAAATGACGGTACCCGACTTCCCACTGCGTCTGCGGGCTCCTGTGCGGAATGACTCCGATCGCGAGGTGCAGGTGCCGGTCAGGCTGATGCTCGATGGCCAGTTACTGGCGGGTGAATCCCAGAACCATACGATTCCTCCGCGAGCTGAAATCATGCTGGAGTTTGATCACGCCATACGAGCGGAAGGAACTCATATTCTGAGTGTTGCCACAGAGCCTGCCGATGATGCAATCTCGGTGGACAACGTCAGTCATGCTGCCGTGCAGGTAACCACCTCACTTCCTGTTCTGCTTGTGAATGGGACGCCATCGGCCACGGCGTCTGCTCGTGACACTTTTTTTGCCGACTTGGCATTTGCACCGCTGGATGGCAAACCGCCTTGGGTCACAACTCGGGTTGTACAGTCTGGAGAACTCAGGCCGAGCGATTTCGATGGCATGGCAGCAGCGATGCTGTGTAATGTCGGAGCACTGAGTCCGGAATCCGCAGTGGCTCTCGCGGAATTTGTCGGCAAGGGCAACGGTTTATTGATCGCCTGTGGTCCCAACACCACGCCTGAACTGTTCAAGGCGAACTTCAGCGACACAGGGATTCTTCCAACCATCGGAATTGAACGCATTCGTGAGGCACCTCCGCAAAGTGAAACCCTGATTACCGTTCAACCCTCGATTCAGGCCGGCTGGATGGAACGATTCCAGGCCGATGAAACTCGCAGCTTCCTGAAAGCATCGTTTCGCAACTGGCATGCCGTCAGGGTCGGGACCGCCAGTGGACAATCTGCTGCGAACGTTTCGAACCCAGACAGTTCTGAGACCAAAACCCAGGTTGAAGCTGACCCGAAGGCGGCCGACATCGCGAAGTCAACACCGGACAGGTCCATGCAGGCGGCAGTCAGACCAAGCGTCTCTCAGCCAATTGTCCTGTCGCGACTGACATCGGGAGACCCATTGCTGATTGAATCCAGATATGGTGATGGTTTTGTCCTTCTGATGGCATCGACAATCGATCGACAATGGTCCGATCTGCCAATCCGATCGGACTTTGTTCCGTTCATGTATGAGTCGATCTTTCACATCGCATCGAATCGTCAGCGTCGCAACGTGTCGTTTGGCGAACCTCTGATTGCCGCTGCGAGACTGCCTCGCGAGCCAGCTCCCGAGATTGCAGCCCCCCCACAGGACCCGGCGAAGATTGCGACGGAATTTCTCTTTACGACGCCCTCGGGCTCGGTTATTCCCGTTATGGGGACAATCGATAAAGCAACAACGGCTGCAGTCTTCACAGAGACCTGCACGACAGGCCCATTTCGGACCTTAGCAAAAATGGGCGATCGAGAGCTGGCGTCCGATGCGTTCGTGGTGAACTATGACCATACGGAAAATACGATGTCGTTGATTTCCGTGGACGATAAAGCGAAGCTCGCGACAAATGACCGGGTACGATTCTCGGCAACACTCAATGAACTTCGCGAGCAGATGTTTGGTGCCGAGAGTATCACAGAACTCTGGGCTGCTCTGATGACGATCTTTGTGCTGTTTCTCATCTTCGAACTTCTGCTGACTCGACGAGCCATTCGCCGTGGTTATGGTGGTGACGCGATCTGAGACGCACACTTCGTTCGGAACAAAAATCGACAGGCGAATCGCTCACAAACTGCAGATTTCACGTGGACATAGATGCTCTGGCACTTGTTCGATGTCCCATGGTGAAAGTTTCAGCTCCGTCTGGACGCGTTGACGCAGCCGACCGAGAGCCCGGGGCAGAAGGTGTCCGATAGACTCAGAGGCAGGCTTGATGCGGTATGTCAACCGCCGGTAGCCACACCGTCGATCATCCCACATCGCCACTGCATCCGTTGCTAAACGAGTCCGCGTTTTTTGCGAATTGCCCACTCCAGCGTCAGAAGGATGACGATCAGCAGCAGTGAAAACCAGTTATCCCAGAGCGTAATCTGTTCACGCCGGGTCAGCGACAATCCCGGAAGACCATTTTCAGCCCACTCCTGAAGCTTCTCGAGGAGTTGTTCAGGTGTCAGAAACTCGCCGCCGCTGGCAAATGAGATTTCCCGCAACTGCGAGTAGTCAGCTGTCGAATCGTCCAGCTCCGGATCTCGTGCATTGACGTGAAATCGAGTCACCGCAATCCCTGCGATCGCCTGACCATCGACAGTGGCGCGAACTCGTGCCCAATAATCTCCGGGTTCAAGAGTCTTCTCGTAATCTGCCAGACTCATTCCCGCACCAGCTCGAACAGCAACCGGCTGCAACTCACCTTTCGGGTTGGTCACCGTCACTTCATATTGCGCTGCTGAAATCAACTGACCTGTTTCAGTATTTCTCGCGCCGAACGCCAGCTCGGTGACCTGACCCGGCGACAGGTCCCGGGGAGTTGCCGTAATCCACACAGACTGTTCGTCGTCGGTTTCTTTGCGAGTCAGCCAGAGGATCGTCTGACGCCAGAAGCGGGCATGTTCCTCAGCAAAGCCTTTCATCACCCACTGCCATGTCGTATCACCTGCAAACACCATCACACGGGCCAGTCCCACGTTGTGAGCGATCAGCAGCGGATAACCCTGTTCGGATGTGGCCAGAATCTGTGCCAGCGACCGGTCACGAGGACGAAGCAGATTGGCTCCGGTGAGCGGCGGCAGGGCTTCCCAGCGAGTTCGATTCTGATCTCCGGAGGCGATCTGCAGAACGTAGTGACTCAATCCATCACGAGACGGAAGCATTTTCTGCGGATCAGTCAGCTGCTGATTCTCCGGAGGCAATTCGATGGGAAACAGCGGAGCCAGCGGTGACTGGGCATAACCTCCCTGACCGTAATTCTGGTGACCTCCGGTCATCAGCAGGCCTGAACCGCGAGACACACATTCAGCCAGCTTCACAAGCTGGTCACCGGTGAAAGCCGTCGACGGAAGATCGCCAATGATGTATCCGTCATAATTTCCGGGCTCAAAAAACCGATCAGGAATTTCGTTTCGATTTAAAAAGGCTCCGGCCCGAATCGGATAAAAATCCAGCTGAATTCGAGTGCTGTCATTGACCTTTTTGATCCATTTTTGTTCCGATCGCGGAATATCAAAGTATGCCACGCGGATCCCACCCCGTCGGACTCGGATGATGGTCTCGACTCGGTTGTTTGTTTTGCGAACCTCCCCGGGCAGCACGTCCGCCTCGACGGCCAGCTTCAGATCACCAGCCTGTGTCGGAGCAACCTGCAGGCGAATCAGCTGATCCTCTGACGCACCCTGGGGAATGATCGAAACAACCGACTTGTTTTCTTCAGACAGCGGTACAGCTTCCATCGGCCCGCTTTGACCATCGACCTTGCCGCTGCGATTCTCCAGCATGACTCGCACGCGGACATTCTGCCCCTGGGCTCCAGACGCTTTGAGACGCACACGAATCGGCAGCACATTCCCCTGGAATACTTCGCGTGACACGTCCAGTTCCTCCAGCGCGAGGTCGATGCCGGTGGTTGACGCTTCCGTACTTCCGTAGCCAACAGAATAAATCGCACGCTGAGCCCGCCCGAATTGCTTTGCTACTGCCACGGGATCCACATCGAGGGCGCCGGATGCTGCCTGACGCCCATCACCGAGAAGCAGAAGGGCGGGCACTCGACTTCGGGCGATTTCTACCGAGGTGGCCTCAAGCGTCTTGCCGATTGCGGTCACACTGCCGTCGGCAACTGGTCCGGGAGCTTCGACAGATCTGGGGAGATCAGAAAAATCCCGGATGCGGATTTCCGCCTTCTCAGCAATCGCCTTCAGACCTGGATCAGCATCCGCCAGAGTCCTGAGCAAGGCATCACGACGCGATCCGCCACCGGGCACATCCGTTGTCTGCATACTGCGACTGGCGTCTGTCAGCACATACAGAATTGCCTCGGACTGATCCGTACTTTCCAGCACCAATGCCGGTCGCAACAGCAGTCCGCAAAGCAGCAGAATCATGGCCAGTCGCAGACCAATCAGCAGCCGTCGCCAGCCGACGGAAAGATGCTGAATCCGCCGCGGATAGGCGAGCCCCGTAGCCGCCAGCATCGCTGCACATGCGACCATGGTCAGTATCCATGACCAGACAGGCTCAAAACTCAACGACATGAATGACTCACGAAAGAATCCGCACCGATACAAAACACAATCGACCTCTTCAGTCTCCTGACGCGATTCGACTATGAGACGGGTCTGCGGAGAATAGCACAAACGTCCGAGAAACATCACCGTCGATCCGGACGCGAATTCTTTCCAAGCTGTCCGCTGCGACATCGTCGGTCATGAAGTCTGTCAGTCGCCGGAATTCCTTCGAGTTCCGCGACGAACATCGCTCCGCGGCCGGCGAATGAAGGGCCCCGAAACAGATTTGGTTCCAAAAATGAGAGTGCCCCCGATTGCCCCGGCCACTATCATCCAATCGCGGCTGAACATGATCCTCAGGAACAGATCCGCTGAGAAACCAGTCCGCAGCTCGAAATGATCTCGATACAGTCGTCACACGGCTCACGGTGAGCCATGAGTGACAGGCCCTCTTCAGGAGTTGCGCGATGAGCACCACGAATGACCATGATCAGCGTATCGCAACCATGACATTTGCATCGGTCTATCCGCACTACGTGACCAAGGTGGAGAAAAAGGGCCGCACAAAAGCCGAACTGCATCAGGTGATCACGTGGCTGACAGGTTTCGACGAGAAGACAATCCAGAAGCAGATCAGGGATCAGGTGACGTTTGAGCAATT
>JBKDRW010000388.1:0-2198 GCA_046341255.1 Planctomycetota bacterium | reverse complement strand
AGGAATTCCCGGCAAAAAGAGGCAGAACAGGCAGGCTGCGAAAAACTTCGATTCTGCGACCGGTTGATGCGGAGAAGCCCGCAAACTTTCTCAGCCGAATTGGCAGGGATGACTCTTCCTGTCCCGCCGCTGCAACGGTGCAGAAGCACCGCAAAACCGGCGCTACCCCCAATTCGGGACGCGCGTTCTTCCTGGTTAAGGCTTCGCCTCAGTTCAGACTTCCGCGAGGCCTGCCGCTCCGTCTGCAACACAGTCTGGCTTTCCCTGATCGACGATCTGACACGGTCAATACCCTTTCTTGCCGCCGGACGAATCATTTTGGGGTGCTTCATTGATCAAAGGCCGGTCCCGGAACTTCGCTGAACTCACAGACCCGGATCCTGGGTCGAAACATGATCATTTGATCTCCGTCTGATCCAGCGTTCGGGGCCCACGCCGCGGTCGATCATGCCATCAGCATGTATTCCGGGTTGAATCGCCGCGGTTGGGTGAATTTTCACGATTGTGTCGCCGATAACCCCTGAGTGGCGACCTGGCGTTCAGGAGACTTCCGCCGGGTGCCGTCAGGTGGGGACCTTATGGGACGGCATACCGGCTTCCTGATTGTTGCACTTCTGACCGGCTTCGCGGTGTCAACGGTTGCACTGCGTACGAAGTCACTGCAACTTCAGCCGGGCCTGGCTCCCATCAACGACTCCAGCGGCGTCTGCCCGGGCACGGACATGACTGCCGTGTCAACCGAGCGGAATTCGACCGTCATCCTGAACTCGCTGCGTCCAGATTCCCTTCTGATCATTGGCAGCCTCGACTCCTCCGGCGCACCGCATCCGATTCGCATCACCGTCAGGTCTGTGGCAAACGGCAACCCGCAACCTGCACCAACGACGACCGTTCCTCTGCACACGGCCGTCTTGTCACACGCCCTGTCAGAACCAGATCGGCTTGACCTTGATGAAAACCGAGATGGCTCAATTCTGCCAACAACATCCCAGATCATTCGACATCGAAATTTTCGAGTTCCGCGATTCGAATCTTCTGGAACGCGACGTGAATTGTGCGAGGCCACCATCGTCTCTGAAAGTCCCCGAGTTTCCGTCTATCTCGAGGACAACCTGCTGACGGATTTTGATGCAACTCTTCGTTTTCGCTCTGACCTGATCTGTGAACTGCTGGAAAATCAGGTCCTTGCGCTCATCAACGAAGCGATGGGGCCTGTCGCTGACATCGATGCCGACGGAACATTGTCAATTGTCATCGCAGACC
Source organism: Planctomycetota bacterium (assembly GCA_046341255.1). Classification (GTDB taxonomy): domain Bacteria; phylum Planctomycetota; class Planctomycetia; order Planctomycetales; family Planctomycetaceae; genus SXXK01. Next base: position 935 of record JBKDRW010000388.1, on the reverse strand, counting down.
TTGATCGACAGTCGGGCAGCCAGTCGCCCCCTGTACGCGGTTGCGTCACCGATCAGGATTTTCTGCCGGAAGGCCAGACAGATTTCTCCGGCGATGTGATTTATCTCGATCGCCATTTGCCGGAAGAAGCCGCTCTCGCTTCGCTTCTGGCCCACGAACTCACTCATGCGGCAATTCTGTCGTATCAATTGCAATTGCAGCAACAGGCAAGCGAAGTGAGGACGACAGATGCCTCGGGATCTGCCTTACGCTCGTCGTCGGCCCGTCGCATCCCCTCGTGGCTGAACGAGGCTGCGGCGCATTGGATGGAACATCGCCTGACTCCCGAAGTTCCCGGCTTTGCAGAACGAATCGCAACTTTTCAATCGGCTTCCGCCACTGCCCCCGTGGTGGCGAGCGATGACTACCTGACGTTCGCAAGTCGCCGATCAGGAAGCCGTGCTGCCGGATATCTTTTCTTAAAATCGCTGCTGAAATCTGACCGTCAGCTCCGGGACTTTGTGCTGAATGACCAGACGCTCGAAGAACGGATTGAACGTGTCACCGGATCCGATTTCAGACAGGCGTTTCGACATTGGATGATCGAAGCGGCTGGTATCATCGAGCCCGAAACAGTTGGTGATTTGGCAGGGCCGGAGATCGTGACTCAGTCCGTACTTTATGGGACAGCAGTGATCAGCATTCGCCTGCACCACGGCGCTCAGTCTGTCGCTGTTTCCAGTGACCGCGCGGCTCAGCTTGAAGTCATGACTCGCTGAGAATCGTTCTTCAGTGACGTTGCCGCCGACAGGCCCTCTGTGGCTCAGCAGGATCAAATGTGCATGTCAGACATGAGATGCCACCCATAAAGGTCAGCGCCGGCTGATCCCACGATCCGGTTCATCGACCCATCAAGCACGTTCGCGGAACCAACGGACCGAGCACTACCACGAGCC
>JBKDRW010000387.1:0-2343 GCA_046341255.1 Planctomycetota bacterium | reverse complement strand
GTGGTGCCCCGCCTCAGAGGTTAACGATGGGGGCTGTCCAGGAAAGCCAGACCACCTCAAACCACATGGCTCATGGATGCCCGCGATGCTGTGCGGCTAACGCTTGCCATCACCAGCCCTCAGTATTCAATGCCCAGGCGCAAACTTCATGCATCGGGCTGGGTGAATTATGTTATTGGGCATTTATGGATTAGTTTGTTTGAGAGTACTGGTTGAAACCCTCGGACCTTTTAGACCACTCGAAGCCTTGTGCATCGGATTTTAATGTCGCTAAATTCTGCCTAATATATGTCCTGAAGTCGGAATCAACAAACGGAGGCATGTTTATATCTGGCAAAATAGTTCTGTGAGGCATGAAATCACCAGTTCCCATTGATTGGTGTGGCAAGATTCTGACCGGCATTCCGCAAGCCTGGGCAATACCAAGCTCCCAAGATAACCAAGGCGAAAATTTTATGGGCCCTGCTTTTTCGTCATACTTCCATATTCCCACAAAGCCATGGCATGTTTTGATCCGATCAACGATTGTATCTCTGTATGCGGCTCTTCCATCAATCCCCTTCCCTGTCACAATCTCAAAACCTTGATCGCTTAAATATTCCTCTAGGATTACAAACAGATCCTCAAATACATATGGATAAGAGGCAAATATTCGACAATGTTCTATTTCTTGATCACCTTGTAAGCATAGTAGCTCGCGGCATGCTTGATAGGATATGCGCGAATTGAGTGGTTTTTCAAATCCATCCGTTGTGGTAGCTTGAGTATAGAAGAAGCTAATGCGCTGTTTAAGAATACTATTTGCGCTTCTCGTCATCAAATCCGCTTCAATTGGACAAATCTCAGACAAGGGACTTTGTAGATGGTTCGCTTCAATGCCAGGTAAAGGTACACGAGGTTCTGGTCCTATTGAACCAATTTCATCAGGATAAGAGACATGAATATCAAGATCCCTAAGATCATTGGCCGATAAGAGCGATTCAATAATGCTTCTCCGCTTTAATTCGTCTTCAGACGCATTATGGCGAGGCGAGAATAGCATAAACTCAAAGTCACTGGCACCTCCCTGGCTCTTAATTCGGGACAAAGTGGTTACGACTTGGAAGTGATTAGAAAGAGCGCTGCAGATCCTGGCTGACGAGCCAGGCATATCTCTGTGTACAACTCTAAGAAAAGTACAGGTATTTTGATTTTCAAGCAAGGAAGCGCGGAGCATCCTATCTTTAGTGTCAGAGTTTAATATGATGCAGGGGTTACTTCCCATGCGACTAATTATATTGTCAGGCAAGCGCAATGAACCTCTTTCGACAACACTATATGCTTTAATTGGTCGGTCATGTTCGTCATTCATCATCATCTTTCGATAGGCCCTCCATGTACGCCTAAAAGCCTCCATTGGCCGAACCTTTAGTCGAGCGCGCTGGCCATCAAAACAAAGATCGTTTATCAATAGACTTTTTAGCCAACGCTCAAGTTCAAATAGAATGAATGGATCGGGATTCTTGTTGACCGACTTGAGTCTTTCAAATCTCTTGTAGAACTGTTCGCCATCCACCAAGAATTCTACTCGTTGGAATCTCCCATTCTCCAATGGTCCACTTGCATGGTAAAGTATATCTAGATCTGCTTCTGCCAATGCAATCATTAGCTTCCTCAGAACACCTGGGCGATTTGCAATTCTTGTATTGATTCTGGTCAAATGTTCCCATGATCTGAAGTCGATGGGTGAAATAATCATCTCGGAAAGTCTTGGGTATGGATTGTCTTCTTTGCCTGGAAGATAGGCAATGGTTACCGCTGTTCCAGTCTTGAGAGATAAATGCCCCCTATGATAATCAGGTATGCTTAAAGCTCCATCAATGATGGATGTCATTGAGCCCAGAATAAGCATCTTTCTTTGTGGAGCTATTGTAATTTAGCATGATGCTTAGGGTCTGCAAATGCTTGTCAGTCTTCACTGACTTGACAGGTGGTGCCCAACGCTCAAGATCAGAAGCGGGGAGCTACCATGGCCGTGGCACATTTCCTCCACTCCCGTCTTCTCTATCTGGATGTTGGCATGCCTAGCATTCAATGCGACACAATGTCAGCGGAGTCACCTCTACGTTTAATCACGTTGGCTTGCGAAAGGTTGAATTGACACTGGATCCACAGCATGCTAGTTTAAAAAGCCCTGTTTACTATTCTCATGCCTGAAGCAAAGTTTGAGAAGCCAGAAATTAAGATTTCCCCTTCCGGAGTCGCTTTTGTAAGTGCTTCCGATATTTTAATGAGTAGAGTTGGCAGAAAAGAGATCGAAAGAGTTTCAAAGTTTGTAGTGTCTCGCATCGTTAAGAGAGTATC
>JBKDRW010000386.1:0-6304 GCA_046341255.1 Planctomycetota bacterium | reverse complement strand
GCCTCAAGGTCGTCGGACATCTTTTTCATGAAGGAGTGATCGGGCACCGTGCCCGGAGGGGCGATGGCGGCGTAGCTTTCCAGTCGATCGACAGTAAACCTCAGCAGAGCCAGCAGTCGAGGCAGATCGCGTTCAATAGACTGAATCAGCTGAGACGCACGGCCGTGATACTCGTTTCCTTCATGAGAGGCTTCAGCCAGCCAGCGCTTGACGTTGGGAATCTGCCGTTGGGCAAATTCCATGTTTGCCGTCGCTTTCTCAAGATCCTTGACTTCTTCGATGCATGATGGTCGAAAATCACCGATGCGACGCATGCGGCATTGGTGCAGCCGAACACGGGCATCCGTCATCTCACGCATGCTGTTCTCAATTTCCCTTTTCCAGAACGTCGGTCGATCCCGTTCCAGCCACGCGAGGATCTGCCGAAGCTGCGAGTCCATCTGCGAGAGACACATTCGGGCTTCCTCCTGAAATGCCTGAACGGCCGCAGCAAAAGAGCGGATCGCATCGATCGATTGAACGTTCGCTGTACCGGACATGATTGGACTCCTGATCTGCGGCATTCAGAAAGCTGAGCTTCGCGGTTATTGCTGCTGCAAATATTCTTCAATCAACTGTGCTTTGCGCAGTAAGTAGGGAATGAACTGCTCGTTCGATTCCACAAACCTTCCCAGGGCTTTCATATTTGCCACAAACTCTTCCGAAAACCGCAGCTGCTCCTGATCTCTCCACGTTTGTCCCAGATGACTGAGCTGACTGGCCACCGCTGCGGTCTTGTCATTCAGCTCTTCATTGAATCGTCGCAGCATCTGCGCAAACCGACGAAGCTCGGACGGGTCAACGATGGCCTGAGTCATCTGTGTGCACTCCCACTGTCTGCCTGCTCAAGAATGTTCAACAATGGTCTGGTCTTGCCGTCGCCCGTGGTTCTGATCGGCGAACCGTGGGATTTGTCATACGAAACCTCGGACTTCTGGTCGAATGCCGTCGGCATTGATGATCGGTTCGAAGTCCTGGGAGTGGACGATTTTCTGCTCACGGTTGAGCTGTGACCGGAATCCTAACGGACCTCGGACATCACAAATCCAGAATATTGCTGTGTCTGAACGAAAGTGTAACGGAAACTTTCCTTCGTTCTCCCGTGTTGATCAGCACACATTTGACAATTTCCTCGGAAGCCATTTTAGTTCAGAGTTCTGATTCTTCAGAAAAGAGGAACGGTCGGCGGGTCTTTGAACGTGTCGCCCAATGATGCTGATGGGGTTGTTGACAACCAGAATGCAGAGTCGAAAGGCGAATTCAGGTCCTGACGCACCTCGGGAGATCAGTCACCCGTGCGACCGGGTCGATCTTCTGATTTTCTTGTGGCTGATCAGCGCCATAAGTCGCTGAACCCATCGTGCACTTTATCCCGATTCGGGGATCTCATCGTGAGTCTCCTGTTGAAATTCATGTGTCGATACCGCTGGATGGGCATCATCGGCCTGACGGTTGTCGTGAGTCCGGCGACAGCGCAGGAGTTGGCCTCGGAATCACAATCTGCGGCCTTAACGGGCATGACTTCGCACGATCCGGCAGACGCCTCGGGGCCGGCAGGAGGTCATCAGCGCAACGTGGAAGAGCCGGCCCGGGAGCTTGTGACAGAAAAGTTTGTGGAAGAGTGGCTGTTCTACCAGGCTGACGCTGCTGAAAAGACGGTCTGGTCGCTCCGGAAGGAAGTTTCGGAAGTCGAACCTCCGCAGGAAGATCTGCTTCTGATCTGCTCTGGCGCTGTGAAGGGGTTCGCCTACACAAAGGAAAAACATGAGAACTTCGAGCTCTCCCTTGAGTGGCGATTTCCTCGGGATGAATCGGGAAACAGTGGGGTGTTGGTGTTTGCTCAGGCTGAACCCAGAATCTGGCCTACGTCGGTGCAGGTGCAACTCCATCAACCGTCAGCCGGGGCTTTGATTGCCAGTGGCGACCAGAAAATCAGCGAAGTTCATGACGGGGAACCCAACCTCGCCCGACCGATTGGTGAGTGGAATGACTGTCGGATGACGTGTGTTGGTGGAGATGTGACCGTCTGGATTAACGGGAAGGGGGCAGGCCGTCTGAAAGCGGTCACTCCTCGAGGCGGCTCCATTGCACTGCAGAGCGAAGGGGCTGAAGTGCATTTTCGACGCATTCGACTGCGTCCGCTGGGGCCGAGCTCGTCTTCAAAGAAAAATCCGGCTGACGAGCCCCGCCGTTAAACTTGCGGAATGGACATGCGTCAGAGTGAATTCCGGTGTTGCGGAGCATCGACACAGCATCAGTATTCCGGACGAGGGCCATCATCACTGTTATAATCGGAAAACTACGATCCCCGTGCTTTCAGACGCGTTGCGTTTCGTCAGCGGGAGGAATCTCGCCCCCGCACGGCATTCTAGAGTTCTGACGGGAATCATGTGACTTCGTCTTCAGCAGTCTCGAGTCGCTGATCGGTTTTCATGGGCGCTGTTGGTCTCGGAAAAGTTATGGTCACTCAATCGACAATGGTTCTGAGTTGTCAAAAGTGCGGCGGCACAACGAACTCCGTGGCGGGACAGGAGTACTATCATTGTCAGTATTGTCAGTCGTTGCTGCTGCTGCCGAATGTCTCGCCAGATCGGATCACTCCCACGGGCACTTTGCTGGACGGCACTTGTCCCGTCTGCTCACAGGCCATGCAAACGGGTCTGATTGAGAATCAACGGATTCTCTACTGTACGAATTGCCATGGCATTCTCCTTCGACACACTGACTTTGGCACGATTATCGCCGAACGACTGGCTCGTCGTGTCGGAATTGATCCGGCTGAGCCTCGTCCTATTCCGGAAGGTGCGGAGACGCGTCGAGTTGATTGCCCCGCCTGTCAGAGTGTCATGGATGCGCATCCGTATTACGGTCCCGGTCAGGTGATGATTGATACCTGCACGGACTGTGGTTTTGTCTGGCTGGATCAGGGTGAGTTGAAGCGTATCGAAGAGGCGTCATGGACCTGCGCAGCCGACCCGACTGCCTGGACCAGAAATCTTCGGCGCGATGAACCAAGGCAGCTCGATATCACGCCATCGACGACAAGACAGGATGATCCTGGCGTTCATTGGCTGCATGACCTCGCCAATCTCCTGTTTGCCATGACATGACATGACGCTGTCTGCCCACAGGGCCGAGGAGACGAAAGCAACTCGCGATGCAGATACGCGCCAACCCCATCATCCCGGATCACATTGAGACTGGGGAGTCGGCGTCGAATGGTTACGGTGCAATCGGTACCGCTGCATTGCTGGCACCTGCTGATCCATTTGTGGGCTCGGCTGACCCGGATGAAGATGCCGACTGCGATCGGTCGAGGATTCCAAGGTTGATGCCATAGAGCAGTGAGATCTGTTCCATTGATGGCACTTTAGTCTTTGAAAGCCAGCGATCGCACTCCTTTTCGAGCGACCGTTGAGCGAACAGGCGGCCTGCAATCTGAAGCCCCTCTTCACGCCAGATACCGTTCTGGATGGTCAGCATCGCGTTCAGAATCAACTCAGGCTCCGAGGACTCCACCGCTGTCGCAATCACGAGTTCTGACAGCAGCGCGGCTCGAAGTCCGGCCAATTCCTTTCCGGCTCCGGTTTCGAGAGCCTTCACGCAATCGCCAAAACGAGCGATGCGATTTGCCCAGACCTCATCAGCCACCGCGGCTACCGGCACCAGCTGTTGCGATAATCCCACCCTTGCACTGCCTCGACGCAGGGACACGTCCGGGTTCAGAATCTCTGGAAAGTCTGCCTTCAACTGTCGTGCCGCGACAGCGAGGATTCCGGTGAGTTCATCAAGCAGTATTTCCTGACGAAAGGCTGCGTTCGAAGCCATCGCCTGCTGAATCGTGGAGGTGCCACCGCTGCGGATAATTCTGGAACAAAGCAGCAGCAGGGTGAGGCGAGCATTTTCCGATGTCTCAGTCAGACGATCCAGTCGACGACGATACTTCTGAAATGTCTGACGGAACAACGAGTCATCCGTGATTCGAAGTTCAGCCGCCAGCTGCCTTTTGAATGCATTCTCTTCGAGGGCCATTTGATTTGCCGGAACACGAACTTCAGCCGCCGGCGGTGTCAGACCAGAGTATTCCTCCAGAAGTCGAGCCATTGACGCAGCAGCTGACTCAGCAGACTGCTGGATCACCGCTGCTCGAACGATTTCAGCGGCAGCCAATAGACGATCCCGGCTGGCAGAACGATCCGTCAATTCTTCCTGAGCCAGTTGCGATGAGGTGGGCATAGAATAGGTTGTCGCCGCTGTGAGGGAATTCATGGCGCTGATGACCGCTTCAAGGCGTGTCTTGTCGCGAGATCCGGCTGCGGTTGCAGCCTTGACTCGGAGTGAGAGTGCATCATTTCCCGGAACTGCTGCATCGATCTTTGCGTACACTGCAACGGGGGCACCCTTCGCCGCTGCAATCTCACAAATGAGCACGAGGCAGTCTGAAGCCACCTTCGGATCGGTCTGATGTGAAGCCCAGCTGATGGCCTCATCCCAACGTCCTCGCATGGCAAGATTTGCCCCAACGGCCGTGGCGAGAGGATCCGTCCAGAGCAGGGAATCGAATGCGGATGGAGCTGACAGTTGAAGGTCACGACTGCGCGTCGCCACAAAGTGCCACCCGGTACCTTGTAACTGATCACGAATGGATGGGTTTGTCTGGTCCTGCTGACGCGCATTCACCGCCTGTATCGCCTGCTCCACATTTCCCTCATGGAAGTTCACACTGGCAAGGCCAAGTGTCACTTCGGTCCCCAGCCGACCGGATGGGGGAACAGAATTGACATCCGCCAGAGCGAGATCGAGGAATTTTCGGGCATTGGTTGTGTCTCCGGAGGCAACAAACCGCCAGTAGGCCGACAGGTTGGGTTCAATTCGATAGACCGCGCCTTTGCGATCATTGCGGATCATCTGGTCGAATTCGAGCGATGCTTTCTTCGCATCATCCATGCGCAGAAACGAGTCGGCCGTCATCTGTCTTGCGAGCGCTTCATCTCGCAATTGCGCCTGTCGAGCCAGAAGGATCATCCGATTGACGTTGGCTGTGACATAAGTCTTTGGGTCGGCGGCTTCTGCAGCGGCCTTCGCCTTGTCTGCTTTTTCTTTCTCCTGACGAGCAATCTCTTCCGGATCGGGCCCGAATTGATCGGGATCAAAGACGACGGGCTTCTGCATGTTCGGATCAACAACCGGCTTGCTGATCACGTTGATCACCAGCATGGTGACCACAACCAGTACGGCTCCGACGATGCCATACATCATCAGCGGATTACGCTTTGCAGCCGCTGCTGGTCGGGCCACTTTGGCCGCTTCGGTATCTGTTCGGCGTGTCGGCTTCTTTTCTGCCGGCTCGTTCGGATCGGGAGCAGTAAAGATCGGCACCATGCACTTGTCGTTAGCGCAGCGCACCTGTTTCCCGATGGCCGTCTTTGGCACAAAACCTGCCTGCTCACACATCGGACAGACAACTTTATGCAGCCGTCCCTTTTCTGGCTTCAGCGTCGCCTGAATCGCCTGAGAGGCAGCGGCTCCGCCGATCCCGAATGGATCGTCTTCATCAACCACGGGCTTACCCATGCGACCAGTCGATGCCGGCCGCGCGCCCGGCTTCGGCAGTTCCGGTTTCGGCGGCGAGGGCATGGGCTCGGGGGTCGGAGCGGGCTCCGGAGGGAGCTTTCTGGCTCCGGGACGGTTCGCGACCGGATTCGCTTTTGGCCGCGGCGTATTCTTCGCGCCTCGAGACCCATCCATCGCTGCTCCACAGAACGGACAATCCACGGCGTTGTCTTCCAGGACGGACTGACCACAGGATGGGCATGTTGGCAGCGACATAGGCGGACTCAAAGTGAAAAAGAGGCGTTCGTTGCTGGAGCCACGGATCCAGCCGAATCAGCACAGCATTGTGTTCAGAGGCCTGATGAAGTCTAGCTTACAGAGGATTCCGGGAACAGATTCGATCTGCTCGGTCACCTGAATCCGGGGAGAGTGTGAATTGCGACGAGTCGGACCTGAGTCCGCAAGACTCGCCTTCAAAAAAAGCGGAGCGACGAACCTGAGTTCATCGCTCCGCTTCCGGTGATTTACAACGATCTTCTGTCAGTCCAGGACACGACGAGGAAACGGCTCCTCAGTCCTGATAGTCCACTTCGATGAAGCCCTTCTTTACGCGAACGTCGACCGCGTACTTACCATAATCGTAGCGGATGCGATCACCGTTTCGTCGGCAACTGATCAGTTCGCAACCGCAGGTCGGCACACAGATCTGAAT
>JBKDRW010000385.1:0-5777 GCA_046341255.1 Planctomycetota bacterium | reverse complement strand
GTTCATCTTCGTCCGTATTGATCCGCACCAGAACCGGTTCGTCATACTCCTCCGCCACCTCCTTGTCACCATTTTCAAAGCCCCGGAACAGCGAGTTGGTTCGATCACCTTCGCGACCTCGAAAATCGAATTTCGCTTCTTTTCTGGCAATCCGAAGCAACGCCACCAACTTCAGCTGCGGGTCAGACTGAAGGGCTCGCCGGAGAAATTTGAAATCCCAGTTGGGTCGACCTGAAACATACAGAATGCGTCGCGGCATGGTACTTCGTTCGACTGCCAGCAACTGCTGATTGTTGACATCGGTGGCTTCCGAAATCACCTCACCTGCATCTGTCCTGAGATCAGCACGCAGCGTATAAAAGACGGTTCCTCCTGCCGTCGGACGATGGCGAAACTTCAGTGGTGCCGGATCCGAAACCGACTTTGACTGAGTCTCGAGGGGAACGCCGTCTCCATCGAGCAACGTCACTTCAATCTTTCCCGTCGGCTGATTGTCGACAACCGGCTGGACCTGAATTGTCACCGGCGCGTCGTCAAATGCCGTCTGAGTCACCGTCCAGAGCCCCACAGCCGCATCGGGCTGCTGGATTCCCTGACGAGGCACGATGGGATAAATCGGTGCCATTCCCCTGAGTTCATCCAGCGACACCGTCTCGTCCGTCGCGATCCCGTCCGATAAAAGAATAATCCCAGCCAGTGGCTGACCTTCGTAGCGTCGCTTCAGTTGCAGCAGGGACGATCGCAGATTGGATGCCGTGCCGTTGAACTCCAATGGATCAAAACGCTCCACCTGCTGCAGTCGATCTGAAACCGTATATCGACGCAGCTCAAAGTCCTGTTCAAGCTGTCTCAGCCACCCAGCCGGCTCGCCCTGCTCTCCCTGTTTCAATTGCTCTGCAAATTCAACAGAACGCGTTCGTTCGCTGCCGTCTGCACTGACCAGATGACTTCGACTGATGTCGGCCACGACCGCAAACACATTGGCGCCGGCACGAGGACGAGTGCCGCTCCAGAGCGGATTCACAAGGCAAAGTGCCAGCAGCGTCCAGCCGACCATTCGAAGAATCGGCCCGATGTGTTTTTCACGCAGTCGTCGACGGTTCAGCAGAACCGCAAGCGCAATCCCTGCGGCAGCAATCATGATGGCCGGAAACAGCCACACGCGGTCTCCAATGACCAGTCCGGCCAACGTCGCGGTCATGCGGAAGATGTGATCCACAAGAACGAACCCGTCTTGCAAACTTGGCAGCCGTCTGAGTTCAGAACAACTCGTCGTCAGCATGCGTACGAAAAGACCGGCTCGATACAGCTCGAGCCCTCGACAGTGTGCAGGTCCACCTCCCGGAGGCTACCATCACAGAGAATCTTCGTCGATTGTCCGGAGGTCCCGATTCAGGGAATTTCCGGGGCCCCTGTTGATCAGACGATTGAGCAATCTCAGCACTGACCGCGTCGCCATCGCCACGAAAAGAATCATGAACGATTGAAAACGTCGTCTGACCGCAGGCCGCACATGCGATAGGCTGCCTCCGCAAAATGCTGTCATGCGGAACCCGCCTGCTTCCGCCCACTTCAGAATGGCGGTTCTTCAAACTCGTTTGACACTCTGGCAGATGGCCGCGAAACCGTCGGCAGGGACGGACGAGAAATAAATGGAGACACTTCTCCCATCGGCATGATCGGTTCACCCGGCCCCTCGGGACGTTCAATGTGTTCCTCCGGGAGCGGTTCACCTGGCTCCAACTGCATCTCAAACAGGAACCGGGAGGGAACGGTCTCGCGACGCTTCCCCCATTTCATACGGCTCTTCGCTCGAGTCAGCGTCAGATGATCCATGGCTCGGGTCACGCCCACATAGGCCAGACGACGTTCTTCCGCGATGTCCTTCTCGGAATCGGCCTCGATACTTCGCTTATGCGGCAGAAAACCCTCTTCCATACCGACGAGATACACACGAGGAAATTCCAGACCTTTTGCAGAATGCAGGGTCATCAGTCGAACTGCGTCTTTCTCCTGCTCTTCGTTTCGCTCCGACTCTTCCTCGCGATCCATCAGGGCAGTCGTCTCGAGAAACCCCGAAAGCGATGGATCCTCCGCCTTCTCAACATACTGTCCGATCGAGTTGATAAACTCCTCCAGCAGAACCCGTCGAGTCTCCTGCTGAGCCTCTTCTTTGTACTGCTTCGCAATCTCCGCTTCGTAATTGATCTCGTGGAGCAACTGGCGAGCGATGTCGGGTAGTTTCGCAGGATTTGCGTTCATCAACTGTCGATATCGATCCAGCAAAGCGCGGAACTGGCTGAGTGCCGTCAGCGTCTTTGCCGGGATCATGCCGCCTGCAGTTGCATCCGGGATGACATCCCAGAATGTCTTGCCTCGTTTAACAGCGGCCTGAATGATCTTCTCAGTCGTGGTGTCTCCGATCCCTCGAGCCGGCGTATTGATAATTCTCAGCAGACTGACTTCATCACGCGCGCTGTCAATCGCTTTCAGATACGCCAGCAGATCACGAATCTCGCGTCGATCAAAAAATGACTGTCCCCCGACCAGCATGTAGGGGACTCGCTGCCTCCGCAGCTCCTGTTCGAACACCCGGGGCTGCTCGTTCGTGCGAAACAGAATGGCAATGTGCTTCGCCTTCACTCCCAATTCACTGATCAGGTAGCCGATCTCCTGAACCACACACTCAGCTTCGGCAGATTCATCCTCAAAAGCCTGTATACGAATGGGAGATCCAGACTTTTTGTGAGGTATCAACGTCTTGTCGTGCCGCTGCCTGTTGTGCTTCACCAGACGATTGGCACAACCCAGAATCTGATCCGTACAGCGATAATTGTTCTCGAGTCGCACAACCCGAGTCTTCGGAAAGTACTTTGCGAAGTTGATGATGTGCTCCACTTCCGCTCCGCGCCATCCATAAATGGACTGATCATCATCACCCACGACGCAGATGTTGCGGTGCGGCTTCACCAGCGATTCGATCAGCTGAAACTGCACGCCATTCGTGTCTTGATATTCGTCAATCTGAACATGATCGAATTTCGACTGATGTCGCTGCAGAACCGCCGGATGCTCAGAAAACAATCTGACCGTCAGCAGCAGCAGGTCATCAAAATCCACCGCACCGCACGCGCGAAGCTGCTTCTGGTACTTTTTATAGGCCATGGCTGCCAGAAAGTCGAAATCCGATTCCGTATGGCTGCTGGCTTCATGATCCTGAATACCCTGCATCTTCCAGCGGCTGATGCGGTTGATCAGGTCGCCAGGCTTCATCGTGCCGTCACCCAGCCGGATGTCGCGTAACGCCGTCCGCGCCGCGGATTCCTGGTCGCTCCGGTCGTAGATGGCAAACTTCTTCGGATAACCCAGCGAATCGATGTCTTCACGCAGGACGCGAACGCAGTAGGCGTGAAACGTCGACACGACCGGACGCTGCCGGAATTGCTTTCCAATCAGCTTCAATGCGCGTTCTCGCATTTCACGCGCAGCCTTGTTGGTGAACGTCACCGATAAAATGCGATCCGGGCGAATCCCATGAGAAATCAGGTTCGCCATGCGGTACGTGATCACACGCGTCTTGCCGGTGCCGGCTCCCGCCAGGACCAGCAGCGGTCCGGACAGGCAAGACGCAGCATCACGTTGAGTTGCATTCAGCCCGGACAAATTGACCATGGACATCACGAAATCGATGGGGTCGGGAAATCAGGAAGATTCAGACAGCCGCTCCTCGGCCAAACCGCAGCATAACACATCGCGTGCTGTTCTTCCCGTCATCCGATCATCTTCAATGGGAATCCTTCGCGAGCATGGATTCACAGCCACCGCACAACCTGCACACGCAGTCAGGTCAACGGAGTCTTCGGACGAGGACGAATGACCGTCTTTAGACGCCAGTCCACACACGTCGACGCCAACAGCCATCCAACCCAGAAATTCCTCAATTCGACCGGTCAGAAAACGACCCGTCGCCGTCAACTCAGCCCAAACTCACTTCGCAGCAGCCCGAGGGCTCGTTCGCTCTCTGATTCGTCAATCACGATGCTCAGTTTGATTTCACTGGTATTGATCATCTGCACATTGATCTGATGATCACCAAGTGTCCTGAACACGCGACGACCAACATCCGTGTGACTTCTCAGTCCAATTCCGGCAATCGTCAGCTTCCCGATTCGACGATCAGATGTCATCGACGAACCTGAGTAGGTCTCAAGCACCTCACGCAACAGCAGCAGGGAACGATCGAGATCCGCAGTCGGCACCGTAAAGGAAATCGAAGCCTCACTGTTTCGCGCGGCGTTCTGAACGATCATGTCAACCAGCACGCCTCCCTCTGCGATCGCGGTAAACACATTCTCTGCGATACCGGGATCGTCCGGAAGACTACTGAGTGTAATCCTCGACTGATCCACGTCCGCCGAGATGTCGCTGACAAGAATACTCTCCATACCTTCCAGTCGACTGACGATGTCGTCGGTCGAACTGGCTGCCGCCGTTCCGTTGGACGTCGGAGTCGTCGAATATCCAACCCTGGGAAGGGACGCATCCGATCGATCCAGTTCAAAGCCTTCGTGAACCGCAAATACAGCGTCGTCGCATCGATCACGATCGATCAAAACAGAGATCTTGATGTCGCTTGTGGTGACGACTTTAATATTGATGGATTTCAGTGCCAGAACCTGAAACATCCGAGCCGCAACGCCCGTATGAGTCTGCATGCCGTGCCCGACAATCGAAACTTTGGACAGCCCGGTGGTCGAGATGACATCCTGGGCTTTTAAAACATCTGCCGTGGCTTTCACGACGGTCATCGCGGCAGGCAGTTCATCTTCCGCGACAGTGAATGAGACATTCGCGAATCCCTCTCGCGCGACATTCTGCACGACCATATCCACCGGGATCCGCGCTGTTGACAACGCAGTAAACAGACTACTCATAATCCCCGGCTCATCCGGCAAGCCTACCAGACTGACGAGTGCCTCGTTCCGAACAAAGGCGACTCCCGTGCACACGGTCGTGACCGTGTCCGGCTCTGGTGCGATCAGCGTGCCAGGCCCATCGGAATACGATGGACGCACTCGCAGATGAACGCGATATTTTTTGGCAAACTCAATCGAACGAGAATGCATCACGCCCGCACCAAGGCTCGCAAGTTCCAGCATTTCGTCATAAGAGATTCGTTCAACCTTGCGAGCCTTGCTGACCAGTCGCGGGTCCGTTGTGAAGACCCCCTCAACATCAGTATAGATCTCACACAGTTCCGCCTGCATCACAGCAGCCAGCGCGGTGGCAGTCGTGTCACTGCCCCCACGACCCAGCGTGGTGATATTGCCATTCTGATCAACACCCTGAAAGCCGCACGCGATGACAATGTTGCCGGCTCGCAGCAGGTCTTTCATCCGCTCCGTCGAGATGCTGACAATTCGTGCTTTTGTATGTGTTGTGTCCGTCAGAACACCGATCTGCGCGCCTGTCAGACTGATGGCTTCTTCACCCAGTTCATGCACGGCCATCGCCATCAGCGCCACGGATTCCTGCTCGCCCGTGGACAGCAACATGTCCATTTCCCGAGGTCGAGGTGTTCTGGTGATTTCTGCCGCCAGATCGACCAACTCATCCGTTTTGTGACCTCGAGCACTCACCACGACCACCACGTCGTAGCCCCTGCGCTTCGCAGCAACAGCTCGCTGAGCCGCTTGTCGACTCTTGGTCGCATTGGCAACGCTGGTGCCACCGAACGTCTGCACTATGACTGCCACAACTGGGTCCGTGCAGGTTGA